>CAXTJZ010000114.1:0-9107 GCA_964244695.1 uncultured Acetobacteraceae bacterium | reverse complement strand
CAGTTGCCGAAGTTGAACCGTGGCGGTTCCTTTCCGCCGGAAGCCTTGGCGCTGGGGCCTGACGCGAGCGCCCTTATGGTAGAGCTCGAAGGGCCAGCCTTGAGGTCCGCCATCGCCACGAAATTCGGCCTGGACCTGGACGAGGCGCCGACAATGCTGACCATGCGCCTGGCCACGCGTGAGAAGGACGGACAGATCCATACCGACTCGGACGCCAAGCGGGTAACCGTATTGCTTTATCTCAACCCGCCCAGCCCCGCTTTCGCCAAACAGGACGGCTGCCTGCGGCTGCTACGGTCGGCTGACAACCTGGAAGACTACGCCGTCGAGGTGCCCCCCACGGACGGAACCTTGCTGGTGTTTCCGAACGGGCCAGCCACCTTCCATGGCCACCGTAGCTATGCGGGCCCGCGCCATTCGATCCAGCTCAATTACATGACGAACGATTCGCGCGCGCGCACGGAGCTTCGCCGTCACCGGCTGAGCGCGCTGGCAAAGCGGTTTTTCTGACAGCCTGCGCACATCCGTCCCGGCAGGTATCCGGGATGGTGGCACACGTTTGGGATTGGTCCGCTCACGCTATTCCTTGTGAGGCGGACAGTTTCGCCCAACGGTAAAGCTCGTCATATTACGGTATCGCAAAGAAACGCGCGACTTCTTTTCTGGCATCGACACATACGCATTCCTGCCGTGCAAAATTTACCAACTAGTATCTAAATTGAGACTTGAAAAGCTGATTAAATGTCGGTAAGTCATGTTCTGAGACGAACGAAGGATATCGGCTGTGATTTCTCTGCATAAGCTTCGCATGGCAAAGCCCGCCACCGCTCGCTGGGCCCAGGCTTTCGGCCTTGCTACGATTGCAACCGTCGCGTGTGCTGCCGCACCGGCCCGCGCCGACCTGATCACAAACGGCAACTTCAGCCAGACAACGGCGACCACCACGTATAACGGTGCCACCGTAGGCACGGAGACCACGAACTCGAACCTCACCGGCTGGCAGTTCACCGGCTGCAACAGCAGCAATTGCGGCTTCTCCTTCCTTGCCACCGGCAATTTCGGCACCAATGGCTGGTATGACGGGCAGGACGGTCATGAGAGCTTCGCCGGCGCGTCGCCCGGTACAATCCCTGACAGCGGCAACGCCTTCCTTTCCGATGCCAATTACGGGACGCAAGCGATCTATCAGGCGGTGAGCGGCCTGAACATCGGCGACACCTACACCCTGAAGTTCTCGCAGGCTTCGTTCGAACAGTCCGGCTACAGCGGCGGGTTCACCAGCAGCTGGTCCGTAGGGTTCGGCAATGGCAGCTATACCACGGCCAACTACGGGACGCAGCAATCGACCACCATGACGGTCCCCTCCGGCGGCGCGTCGAGCTGGGCGCAGCAGACGATGACGTTCGTCGCCAATGCCACCAGCGAGACGCTGTTCTTCTTCGCCACCGCCAGCTCCGGCGCGAACCCGCCATTCCTGCTGCTGGACGGCGTGTCGCTCAACGACACCACGGTGGCAGCTTCCGCCGCGGTGCCCGAGCCTGCGACCCTGGCGCTGACCGCCATCGGCGTGCTCGGCACGTTGGTTGTTGCCCGCCGCCGCCGCGCCTGACACAATACGGCGCGGTAACGATGAAGGTGACGCGGTGGGAACTGCGTCACCTTCGCCGTTGAGCGCGGCGCGCAGCAGGACCACACATGCACCTTCCGGCACTCGCGATGGACTTGGCCAAGCTGGCCGCGAACCTGGTCCTGGTCATCGCCATCTTCGTGCCGCTGGAACGCTTCTTCGCCGCGCGCCGACAAAAGATCATGCGCCCGGCGTTCTGGACGGATCTCGGCTACTACGTGGTCGGCGGACTCGTGCCGAAGCTGCTGCTGATCCTGCCGCTCTCCCTGCTCGCCTGGGCCGCGCACCACGCTGTGCCAGGCGGCTACTTCGCCGCAGTCGCCAGACTGCCGGTGGCCGTCCGCCTGGCCGGCGCGCTGATGGTGGGCGAGATCGGCTACTACTGGGGCCATCGCTGGATGCACGAAGTGCCGGCACTCTGGCGCTTCCACGCCATACACCACGCCGCCGAGCACATGGACTGGCTGGTCAACACCCGCTCCCACCCGATCGACGTCGTGTTCGGCCGGTTCTGCGGCCTTATGCCGCTATACATGACAGGCCTGGCCCAGCCGATGGGTAATCGCATCGACACCGTGCCGCTGCTGTTCGCGCTGATCGGCAGCCTGTGGGGCTTCTTCGTGCACGCCAACTTGAACTGGCGTTTAGGCTGGCTGGAATGGGCGGTGGCCACCCCGGCCTTCCACCACTGGCACCACACCAATGATGGCCCGGCGTTCATAGGCAAGAACTACGCGGCCATGCTGCCCTGGGTGGACCGGCTGTTTGGCTCCCACTATCTGCCGCGGGAGTTGCCTGGTTCTTACGGCATAGATGCGAAGCTGCCGGTGGGGTTGAGCGGCCAGTTGCTCTATCCGTTGCTTCGCGATCCGCCGGTGGCGGCGCATATAGCGGCTGAGTGAGTAAGAAAGGCCTTCTTTTCTGAAGAAAAGAAGCAAAAGACTTTTACTCCCTGTCGGCGGCAATCAGGACCAGCGCCGCGATAGCGGAGTCAAAATTTCCTTCTTTTTTCAAAAAAGAAGGCCTTTCTTCCTCTCATCCGCGCGGATGCGTCCGCCGCCACACCGACATCAGCTGCGCCTGGTCCACCGCCGTGTAACGCTGCGTGGTGGAAAGGCTGGCATGGCCAAGCAGGTCCTGTATGGCGCGCAAATCCGCGCCGCCAGCAAGCAAGTGCGTGGCAAAAGAGTGCCGCAGCGCATGCGGAGTCGCATGCTCCGGCAACCCCGCCTGTTGCCGGAAATGCCGCAACGTCCGCTGCGCCACACCTGGATTGAGGCGTTCGCCGCGCACACCCACGAATAGAGGCGCCGCGGGATCGTCGCGGTCCGGGTGGAGGGCCAGCCAGGCCGCACTCGCCTGTGCAACCGCAGGCAGCACCGGCACCAGGCGCTGCTTGCTGCCTTTGCCTGTCACAAGCAACGGGCGCCCAAGGGCGGGCGCCTCGCCAACGCGCAACCCGAGCGCCTCGGCGATACGCAAGCCGCACCCGTACAGCAGCGTGAACAGCGCCACATCGCGCGCCTTGACGAACGCCCGCTCCGCCGCGGGGCTACGTTCCAGCGCCACCGCGCCGATGTCCTCTGCCACGGCGCACGCCTGCCCGGCTGGCAAGGCGCGAGGGATGGCAGCGACCGCCTTCGGCGTGCCGATCAGCCCGGGCGCCACGTTGCCGACACCATGCCGGCGCGCCAGGAAACGGTAGAAGCTGCGCACTGCCGAGAGATGCCTTGCCCGCGTCCTGTTGCCGCGCCCCTGCGCAGCCTCCGCGGCCAGCCAGGCCCGCAGGTCGGCCTCGCGCAAGGCGGCCAGGTCGGCCAGGGTGGGTTCGGCGCCCAGATGCTGCGTGAGGAAGGCGAGCAGGAAGCCTATGTCGCGGCTATAGGCTTCTACGGTCAGGGGTGAGGCGCGGCGTTCAAGTTCCAGCCATTGCAGGAAGGCTCGCTTGGCGGATTCGGCCATTCAGGGAAGCAAACACTTCTTCTTTGAAAAAAAGAAGCAAAAAACGTTTTCTCCCTGACAGCGACTCTCAGGACAGGGCTGCGACAGCGGAGTAAAAGTTTTTTGGTTTTTTTTTCAAAAAAGAACTGCTTGCTTCCTTAACCCAGCCTGGCCCCAAGCGCCCGCCCCAGAAAAACCCACGCCTGCGTAGCAGGCAAAGCCGACGCATCCCGGCTGGCCAGCGCCAGCAGGCAAGCCCCGGGCAGCGCGATCAGCAAGTCGCGCTCAGCCAGCAGCGCCGCTTCCGCGTGTAGCATCACCGCGTCGCCTGGCCTGTCGCGGAACACCAGCGGCTTGGCGCGCAGCAGGCCGCGCACCGTGCCCAAGGGTAGCGTGCGCCAGCGTGGACGGACCGCCTCGCAGCACAGGGTCGCCGCATCTATGCCCAGCAGGCCCGGCCACGTCTCGGTCACGCACTCGGCGGTGTCCGCGGCTTGCAGCAGCGCAAGGACCGCCTCCTGGACGCGCTCGGCTATTCCCGTGCTGGCCCGGCCGGCGGCCAGCACGTCGGCGGCCCGCGCCTCCATCTCGGCCGCGCGTGCACGCGCCTGGTGCAGCATCGCGGCCATGTGATCGGCGAGGATGCCGCCATGCACTCGCACCGGCGGCGCCAGGCTGGCGTAGAGATCGGGGTGGTTCGCCAGGAAATCCGGGTGCGCCTGCAAATAGGCGCGCACCTGTCCGGCATCCGGCATGTCCGGCGTCTCTTGGTGCAGGCCTGGGCGAGGCTGGGGTTCGGCAGTTCTCATGCAACTACGCTACACAGTCTGCCGTGCTGAACGAACTCCTGTTTGCAACCGAAGGTGACGCGGCCGCAGCGCCTGGCCGGGTGCCGGTCCTGCTGCCCTACCCTTTCGCCGGCCCGTTTGACTACGCCCTGCCCGCCGGCATGGCGGCCGAGCCAGGTGACATGGTGCTGGTGCCGCTCAACCGGCGCCAGGAGGTGGGGGTGGTGTGGGATGCGCCGGCAGGGCCGTCCGTGCCGGCGGCCAAGCTGAAGCCGGTGACCGCCAGGCTGGATGCGCCCGCCATGCCGGCAGCCCTGCGCCGCTTCATCGACTGGGTTGCCGCCTACACGCTGGCCGCTCCAGGCGAGGTTCTGGCCATGGCGCTGCGCATCAACGCGCTGGCCCCGCCCGTCCCCATGCCAGGCTGGCAGCTTGCCGATCCGCTGCCGGAGAGCAAGCCGACCGAGGCGCGCCGGCGCGTGCTGTCCGTCCTGTCAGACGGCGTTCCCCGTACCGGCCCCGAGCTGGCGCGCGAGGCCGGCGTCAGCACCGCCATCCTGCGCGGCATGGCGCAGGCCGGGCTGCTGGCGCCCTCGCTTATCCCCGCCGGCCGCGCCTTTGCCGAGCCGGATCCGACCCACGTCCATCCCGCGCTTTCAGACGCGCAGGCGGAGGTGGCCGCCGCCTTGCGCGCGGCCGTTGCCGCCCAGGCGTTCAGCGTAACCTTGCTGGACGGCGTCACCGGCTCCGGCAAGACCGAGGTGTATCTGGAGGCCGTCGCCGCCTGTTTGGACGCCGGCCGGCAGTCGCTGATCCTGCTGCCGGAAATCGCCCTGTCGGCGCAGTTCCTGGACCGTTTCGCCGCCCGCTTCGGCGTGGCACCCGCGGTCTGGCATTCGGACCTGCCCTCGCGGGTGCGCCGGACCACCTGGCGCGCGGTGGCGGACGGCACCGCGCGCGTGGTGGTGGGCGCCCGCTCGGCACTGTTCCTGCCGTTCGGCGAGCTAGGCCTGATCGTCATCGACGAGGAGCACGAGACCGCCTTCAAGCAGGAGGACGGCGTGGTCTACCACGCCCGCGACATGGCCGTGGTGCGCGCCCGCCTGTCCGAGGCGCCGGCCATACTGGTCAGCGCCACGCCTAGCCTGGAGACGCTGGCCAACGTGGAAGCCGGCCGCTACCGCCATCTCCGCCTGACCATGCGGCACGGCGGCGCGCGCCTGCCTGACGTGGCGGCGATCGACCTGCGCGACGATGCCCCTGAACGCGGCCGCTTCCTCTCGCCTAGGCTGATTGCCGCCGTGCACGAAACGCTGGCCGCGGGCGAGCAGGCGATGTTCTTCCTCAACCGTCGCGGCTACGCGCCGCTCACGCTCTGCCGCGCCTGCGGCCACCGGCTGGCCTGCCCGAACTGCACCGCCTGGCTGGTGGAACACCGGGCGCGGCGCGCGCTCGCCTGCCACCATTGCGGCCACCACGAGCCTATCCCTCCGGAATGCCCCATCTGCCACGCCGAAGGCACGCTGGCGCCGATCGGCCCAGGCGTGGAGCGCATCACCGAGGAAGTGGCCGCCCTGTTCCCCGAGGCGCGCCGCCTGGTGATGGCCAGCGACACCATGCCCGGACCGCACGCCGCCGGCGAGGCTGCGCGCGCGATAGAACGCCGCGAGGTGGACCTGATCATCGGCACCCAGATCGTGGCAAAAGGCTGGCACTTCCCGCATCTGACCCTGGTGGGCGTGGTGGACGCCGATTTGGGCCTGGCAGGCGGTGACCTGCGCGCCGCCGAACGCACCGTGCAACTGCTGCATCAGGTGGCCGGCCGCGCCGGCCGCGCGGAGGTGCCCGGCCGGGTGCTTCTGCAGACCTTCTCGCCGGAACATCCGGTGATGCAGGCGCTGGTGTCCAATGACCTGACCAGCTTCTTCGCCCGCGAGAGCGAAGCGCGCCGCCCCGGCAACTGGCCGCCTTACGGCAGGCTGGCCGCGCTGATCGTCAGCGCGGAGACGGCGGAAGCGGCGGACCTGGCCGAGCGTGACCTGGGCCGCGCGGCGCCGTCCGGCGATGGAGTTCTGGTGCTGGGGCCGGCGCCGGCGCCTCTGGCCATCCTGCGCGGGCGACACCGGCGGCGGCTGTTGCTGAAGACGCGGCGGGACATCGCAGTGCAGCCGCTGTTGCGCCGGTGGTTGGAGGGAGTGCGTGCTGCGCGTGGCGTGCGGATAGATGTGGATGTTGATCCGGTGTCGTTTCTCTAGCCGCGGTGAGGAAGAAAGGAAGGCCTTCTTTTTTGAAAAAAAGAAGCAAAAAACTTTTGTCCTTACGCGGTGTCAGCGGCCGAATTTGTTCAAAGCCACCCGGCTGTCGCAATCGCGGAGAGTAAAAGGTTTTTGCTTCTTTTTCCAAAAAAGAGGGCCTTCCTTGCCGTCACTCCGCCGCCAGCCGCTTGTTTTGCGGGAACATGTAGCCGAACGCCTCCGCATCCATCTCCTTCTTGAACGTGAACCGCGTCGCCAGAGCCGCGGCGCGCTGCGCCGCCGGACGGGCGCCTATCTCATCGACCAGGCGCTTCACGTTCGGAAAGCGCGACCAGGCGTCCGCCCCAAACACGAAGCCCAAGGCGCGGCTCGTGCCCCAGCCCCAGACAGCCATGTCGGCGATGCTGTAGGTCTCGCCCGCCATGAATCGCGACTGCTTCAGCCGGGCGTCGAGCAGGTTCCAGTGCCGTTCGGCTTCGAAGCGGTAGCGGTTGAGCGCGTATTCCTTGGGCTCCGGCGCGACCAAGGTGAAGTGCACCGCCTGGCCGGTATAAGGGCCGATCCCGGTCGCCAGGAACATCAGCCAGGAGAGCATCTGCGCGTGCTCGGCGGGGTTGCCGTCAGCCAGGAAGGTGCCGGTCTTCTGCGCGAGGTAGAGCAGGATCGCCGTTGAATCGAACACGTTGACGTCGCCGTCCGTCAACGCAGGCGTTTTGCCGTTCGGGTTTATGGCGAGGAAGGCGGGGCTGAACTGCTCGCCCTTCAGGGTATCCACGGGCACCACCTCATGCTCGAGGCCGGCTTCTTCCAGGAAAAGGGCGATCTTCGCCGGATTGGGCGAAGGGTGGTAATACAATTTCAGCATCGATCGTCTCCTTGCGGGTAAGGGATGTTCGTCGCGTGGCCTGGCGCCGGTACATCGGGGGTGGCGTTTTAGCGGCCGGGGAAAAGGTCTTCTTTTTTGAAAAAGGGAAGCAAAAAACTTTGGCCCCTGCACTGTTGCCAATCGTTTGCTTTCTCCTGACGTAGCCGACGCGTTGATGCAGGCTGGAGGTCACTTAGCCCAAGTTGCCTCCCCCAACCCCCCATGCTATTCGCCCGGCGCCGGTGAAACCGGCTATCCCCTATGATCGGAACCATTTCACGTGGCCTCAGGCGGCACGACAATCTCCCAGGGCGGCGGGCTGGCTGACCGCTACGCGGCAGCACTCTATGATCTCGCCGACGAGCAGGCATCCCTCGACCAGACCGTGGACCAGGCCAGTGAACTCGCCCGGCTTATCGACACCAACCCAGATTTCCGCCGGCTGCTCGACAGCCCGCTGATTGACGTGAAGCAATCGACCGAAGCCGCGCGCGCGGTGTTGGTCAGCCAGGGCTTCTCGCTGACTATCCAGCGCTTCGTGAGCGTGATCGCGGCCAATCGCCGGCTTTCCAAGCTGCGCGGTATACTCTCGGCCTTTGCGGCACTGGTCGCGCGCAAGCGCGGCGTGGTGACAGCGCATGTGACCACCGCGCATGGGCTGAGCCTGCCGCAGCGCGAGGCCGTGCGCGCCCGCCTGATCGAGGCGGGCTACGGCAACGTCAACATCGACGAGCAGGTGGACCCGTCCATCCTGGGCGGCCTGGTCGTGAAGATCGGCGCCCGCCTCTACGACAACAGCATCAAGTCGCGTCTGCAGCGCCTGCAGTTCGCCATGAAGGGAGCCGCCTAAATGGACATCCGTCCAGCCGAGATCTCCGAGATCCTCAAGAAGCAGATTGCCAGCTTCGACACCGAGGCCGACGTCTCCGAGACCGGCCAGGTGCTGTCCGTGGGTGACGGCATCGCCCGCGTGTTCGGCCTGCAGAACATCATGGCCGGCGAGATGGTGGAGTTCCCCGGCGTGGGCCTGCGCGGCATGGCGCTGAACCTCGAGACCGACAACGTCGGCATCGTGATCTTCGGCGACGACCGCGGCATACGCGAGGGCGACACCGTCACGCGCACAGGCACCATCGTGGACGTGCCGATCGGCCTGAGCCTGCTGGGCCGCGTGGTGGACGGGCTGGGCAACGCGATCGACGGCCATGGCGACCTGGGCACCACCGAGCGCAGCCGCGTGGAGGTAAAGGCGCCGGGCATCATCCCTCGCAAATCGGTGCACGAGCCGATGCAGACGGGGCTGAAGAGCATCGACGCGCTGATCCCGGTCGGTCGCGGCCAGCGGGAGCTGATCATCGGCGACCGCCAGACCGGCAAGACGGCGGTGATCCTGGACACCATCCTGAACCAGAAAGCCGCCAACGACGCGGCCGGCGACGACGCCAAGAAGAAGCTGTTCTGCATCTACGTGGCGATCGGGCAGAAGCGCTCCACCGTGGCGCAGATCGTGCGCACGCTCGAAGAACGCGGTGCGCTTGAATACACCATCGTGGTGGCGGCCACCGCGTCCGACCCGGCGCCGATGCAGTTCCTGGCCCCCTACACCGGCTGCACGATGGGCGAGTATTTCC
>CAXTJZ010000113.1:0-12031 GCA_964244695.1 uncultured Acetobacteraceae bacterium | reverse complement strand
GGGGGGGTGGGGGGGGGGCGGGGGGGGGGGGGGGGCGGGGGGGGGGCGGGGGGGGCTGGAGGGGGGGGGGGGGGGGGGGGGGGCGGTGGTGGCGGTACGGCAGATGCCTGGGTGGGGGCTGGTGCTGGTGTCGGCGGGGCTGGCTTGGGCGGGGTTGTGGCGGGGGGGGTTGCGGCTGGGGGGGCTGGTGCCGGTGGTGGTGGGGTTGGGGGCGCCGCTGTTCTTGCGGGCGCCTGACGTGCTGGTGACGCCGGAGGCGGGGGTGATTGCGGTGCGTGGGGTGGAGGGGGTTGTGGTGTCGGCGGGGCGGGGGGTCTCGGCGTTCGAGCGGGAGGCGCCGGGGCGGGTGTTTGGGGTGCGGGCGGATGGCGGGTGCGAGGGGGCCGGGTGCCGGGTGCCGGTGCGGGATGGGGTGGTTGTGGTGGCCCGGGAGGCGGGGGCGGTGGAGTGCGGGGCGTCGCTGGTGGTGGCGGCAATGCGGGTGGAGCGGGGGTGTGGGGGCGTTCCGGTGATCGACAGGGGGGCGGTGGAGAGAGGGGCGCTGGAGGCTTGGGTGGGGGGGGCGGGGGGGCGGGTGGTGACGGACGGGATGGTGCGGGGGGAGCGGCCCTGGGTGATCGGGGGGCGGCGGTTGTTGCCGTTTGCGGAGACCGAATGAACGCGCTGGCGGCAGGCAGTCGTCTGTTAAGTGCAGACATGAGAATATTTTGGCCGTGTTCTGGGCCTGGCCTGCGATCGGCCGCTTGCTGTAGTTCGTGAGTTGGCGGCAATTTTCGGAATACGTCATTGAACGGCTGCGCTTTAACCGTAAGCGAGCGGCGTCAGCACCGTGACCGGCTACAGGTGATTTAAACCCCGAAACGGACACTCAGGCCGGACTCCTGTTCCTCTCACAAGCTGAAGTAATAGGCCTATTTTGATGATCCACGGACAATGCCACTGCGGCGCCATTCAGTTCGAGATGCCGGAACAGGCAGTTTTCAGCACGCTTTGCCACTGTGTGGATTGCCGTCGTCAATCCGGCGCTCCAGTCTCGGCATGGGCCATGATCTCTGCCGCCTCATTGGCCGTCCAGGGCACCCCGAAGGTCTATGCCTCCTCCGCAAACGGTCGACGTTCCTTTTGCCAAGCGTGCGGGACCGGCCTGTTTTTCACAAACATGCCACTTGAACAGATGGGTATGGTGCAAGTCCGCATCGCAACGTTGGACAATCCCGACGCAATCCCACCCAAGATGCAGGTGCAAACCGCCGACCAAATTGCCTGGATGAAGTCGCTCCACACTCTGGCTGCTGTCGAACGGTTTCCGGACTGACGGAAGGTCTGCTGATACGCAATTTCAGCTATAGCCCGCTCGACCTGACCAGGGCAGCAGGTCATTGAGACGGTTTGCCGGGTGACCGTTGACCATCATCGTCGGGCTGTCGTGCAGCCATGCCAACGGCTCGACGCCGTTGAGCTTGGCCGCCTCGACCAGGGACGCCACGATCGCCCAGCGGTTTGCACCGCCCTCGCCGCCGGCGAACGGGCTGTTTTTGCGTCCCAGAGCAATCGGCCTGGTCGCGCGCTCGACGGGATTGGTGTCCGGGTCGATGCGTCCGTAGTCCAGGAACCGGGTCAACGCCGACCACCGACCAAGCGCGTAGCGGATCGCCTCGGCCAGCCGGCTGCGACCTGGTAGACGCGACAGCTGCAGGTCCAGCCAGTCCTGCAGAACCTCGACCAGAGGCAGCGACTGTTGCTGGCGCACCCGCAGCCGCTCGTTCGGCGGCTGTCCCCGGATCGTCGCCTCGATCTCGTAGAGCTCGCCAATCATGCAGCGCCTCCTGCCACCAGCAGGCAGCACCGATCCAGCCCGACAGGGTGGAGCGGCTGATCTCCAGCCCGTGCCGGGCGAAGATCCGGCTCTGGCGATACAGCGCACGCAAAGAATCCTGCTTCTTTTCTTCAAGAAGATGGCTGGCCGTCCTGAGCACTTCTTCCATGGAGCACAGATTGCAGTGCGCGCCTGAGGGCTTCTACCTCGAAGGGCTTGCGTAGCACGACGGCACCCGTGATGCCGTCCAGCGCCATAGTGTCCGAGTAGCCGCTGACGAACACGATCGGCAGCCCGGGGCGCTGCTGCTGGGCCAGCCTTGCCACTTCGGCCCCGTTCAAGCCAGGCATCAGGAAATCGATCACCGCCGCGACGGCGTTCGACTGGGCGAGCGCGGCCAGACCGCTTTGCCCGTCCGCTGCCTGGATCACCTGGAAACCTGCGGCCGCCAGTGCGTCGGCGATGACGACGCGCACCCCGTCATCGTCGTCGATTACGAGCACCTGCCGCCCGCGCGCCGCTTCGTCGTCAGGGGTCGCCTCGGAGGTCACGGGCGTGGGCGCGCTGTGTACAGGCGCCGTGCAGCGGAACATCATCTCGACGCAGGTGCCTCTACCTGGCGCACTGACGATGCGCAGATCGCCCCCGCACTGGCGGACGAAACCGTAGACCTGGGCCAAGCCGAGCCCGGTGCCTTTGCCGCGCTCCTTCGTGGTGAAGAACGGCTCGACGGCCTGGGACGCGACCTGTTCGGTCATGCCGACGCCGGTGTCGGTGACCCGGATCACCGCGTGTGTCTCTGCCTCGCCGGGAACGGCGAGCGGCGCGGCCTGGAGTGCGCTCTCGAGACGGATCTGGCCGCCGCCGGGCATGGCGTCGCGCGCGTTGACGGCGAGGTTGAGTATTGCCAGCTCGAGCTGGTCGGGGTCGGTGCTGACCCAGACGTCCCTGGTGTCGAGGTGTAATTCGAGCGTGATGTTCGGCCCGAGCGCGTTGCCGATGAGTTCGCGCGCGCTGGTCAGGACGGGATCGAGTTCCACGGCGCGTACGTCCATGTGCTGGCTGCGCGAGAACGCCAGGAGCTGGGCGGTGACCTTGGCGCCCTTGCTGGTAGCGGCCGCGGCGTTGTCGACGTAGCGGCGGAGCCGCTCGTCGCCTTCAGGCAGGCGCTTCTGCAGGAGCTCCAGATTGCCCCTGATGGAGGTGAGCAGGTTGTTGAAGTCATGCGCGATGCCGCCCGTCAGCTGACCGACCACCTCCAGGCGCTGCGTGCGGTTCAGCGCGGCTTCCGCGCGCGCGCGTTCGTCGCTCTGCCGGGCAAGCTCGTCCGCCTGGCGGGCGAGACGATCGGCCATCTCGGTTGTCATGTCGTTCTGTAGACGTATCTTGTCCCGGCGTTCGCGATCGAGGGCGTTCAGCACCCGGCCATCGCGCAGGATCAGCACGGCGAGCGGGAGGATGGTGACGGTCACCAGGAGCGCCATCGCCACCGCCGGACCCACCTGTAAGGCTGCGGTGGCCAGGAGCAGCAGCTTGGCGGCAAAAATCGGCAAGGCGACGAAGGAGAGCTGCCGGCGGGTGGCGCCGCCGCCCGGCGCCGCCGAGCCGATCACGCTGGCCCAGCCGCGGGTCGGCTCGGCCAGCAGCGTGGCGACCGACAGCAGGAGCAGCGCGAAGGCCGTGTTCAGCGCCATGTTGTTGAACATCGGCAATTTGTAGAGCTCCTCGACGCCGTAGAAATAGCCGAGAAGGGCGATGCCCGAGATGACCAGGGCGGCGCCGGCCGCCCAGTCCGCCAGGGCAGCGTTGCGGCGCAGCAGGAGCGCTGCTGCCACGAGCAGCACGCACAGCGCGGTCGCGATCGACGTCTGGCCGATGGCGCCCGACTGCAAATGGAACAGCCTGGTGCCCACCCAGAGGCTGGCGGTCTCCCGACCGTTCGCCAGCCGGGCGATGATCGAGGCGCCGGCGGCGAGGATCGCGAGCACGGTGCCGGCGAGCATCAGTCTGGGCCGGTTGCGGGTGGAGGCTGCGACAGCAGCGGCGAGCCCCAGTATCGCCGCCGAGGTGAGGGGAGACATACCCTCCAGTCCGATGCTGACGCGTATCAGGTCAGGCAAGGCGAAGACGTAGCCGAGCATGGCGAGCATCGCCAGAAGTCCCGCGATGGCAGCGCAGATCACCGATGCCAGCAGCATCCTCTGTGCCGCGGGATGGGAGACCTCCAGGACCGGCGCACCCGGCGATGCATCCTGCCCGGGCAGATCAGAACCTGCAGACGGCGGCGAGGTGGCGGGGTTCGCTGCTTGGTGCTGCATCAGGCGACATGCATACGGAGCGGTAGGACCAGCTTGCGGGAGGATGACCCTGCCGCAGCGTGGCGCACGCGGGGCCCAAGGTGCCTGGAGGCGGTTTGATACTGCGCAGTCAAGCCCCACTCCTCCGACGACAAGCCAATGCTCCCGGACGCTCGCCTGTTCCACATGAGGCCGCGGGAACGTACGTGGAGAAGCAGAAGGATCGCGGCTGCAACGACAGCGCAGGGACAGAGGTTTTGCTGTTTTTTCAATCAAGCCTCTCCCTCTGCGAAGCAGTTGGTGCCGCGGAGCTCCGCCGCCCGGTCAGGCTGCGTGCATCTCGACGGCGAGGCGGATGAGGTCGCCGGTGCTCTCCGCCATCAGCTTGTCTTTCAGGGTGGTGCAGGCGTTGGCGATGGTCTTGTAGGAGGTGCCGAGGCCGGCGGCGATCTCGGCGAGGGTCTTTCCCTGGGCCAACAGGCGGAGGATGTCCAGTTCGCGCGCGGAGAGTGGTTTTGGGCCGCGGGACCAGATGCCGCTGGCGGCGAGGTCGGTGACCAGGTCGCGTTGCAGGTAGCGGCCGCCGGCGGCGACCTTGCGTATGGCTTCGACCAGCTCGTCGGCGCTGGCGGATTTGGTGACGTAGCCGGCGGCCCCTTCCTGCATGGCGCGCATGACATAGGCGGGGCTGCTGTGCATGCTGAAGATCAGGACGCGCAATTTGGGTGCTTCGGCGAGCAGGCGGCGCAGCAGGTCCAGGCCGCCGCCGCCCGGCAGGTTCAGGTCCAGCACGACCAGGTTCGGGGCTTGGGTGCGCAAGGCGAGTAGGGCGGCTTCGCTGGATTGGGCGTCGATGATTTCGGCGTCGATGGCGTTGGCGAGCAGGCGGCGGACGCCTTCGCGGACCACGGCGTGATCGTCCACCAGAAGGATCTTCATGATGCGGCGAGGGGGGTGAGTTCGGCGCGGACGCTGAGGCCGGTCGAGCCTGGGGAGGTGGCGAAGGTGAGGCGGCCGCCGATGGCGGAGACGCGCTCGCGCATGCCCAGCAGGCCGAGGCCGTGGCGGGTTGGCTGCTGGTGTTTGGGGGTTTGCGGTAGGCCGGTGCCGTTATCGGTGACTTCGACGATGCAGCAATTGGCGGCTTGGGCGATGCGGACCGCGATGCTGGTTGGGTTGGCGTGGCGGACGGCGTTGCTGAGGCTTTCCTGGACCACGCGGAAGGCGACCGCGGTGCGGCGGTCATCGAGGGTGCCGGCTTCGACCTGGACGGCGAAGGCGATGTCCGGGCGGCGGGAGGACCAGCCGTGCACGAGGGTCTCGATGGCGCCGGCCAGGCCGAGGTCGAGCAGGACATCCGGCATCAGGCGGGAGAGCACGTGGCGGAGGTGGCGCTGCATGTGGCCGACGGAGGCGAGGATGGCCTCGGCGCGGGCGTCGATCTCCGCGGGCCTGGGGTGGGCCACGTGCTGGCGGATGAGGGAGGCGTCGGCGCTGACGGCGAACAGGAAGGGGGCGACCTCGTCGTGCAGGTCGCGGGCGAGTTCGGCGCGCTCTTCTTCCTGGACGCGCTGGACGCGGGTTTGCAGGAGGCGGTTCTGCAGCTCCATGTCGGCTAGGCGCTCGGCCATGGCGTTGAAGCCGGCTTGGACCTGGGCGAGTTCGCGGGTGCGGGAGGGGGCCAGGCGGATGGCGTAGTCGCCGGTGGCGATGCGGGTGAGGGCGGCGCGGAGGTCCTGCAGGGGGCGGACGGCGCGGCGCAGGGTGGTGACGATGAGGGCGAGGACGAGGGCGAAGAAGACGGTGAGGATGGCGAGGTCCAGTTTTACGTCGTCCCAGGCTTCGGCGGCTTCGTTCTGGGGGTCGGCTGACAGGGCCAGGGTGCCGGTGGCTTGCAGGAGTGCGGGGAGGGCGATTGGGGCGGTCAGGGTGGGGCCGGCGATCAGGGTCAGGAAGCGGCGGGGGGCGGGGGCGGTTGGCGGTTGTGTGGTGGATTGCATGAGTGTTTTGGCGTGCGGGTCGGTGACGGTGGCGCGGAGGTGTCGGTCACCGTTGAAGGCGGCGACGATGCGGGCGAGGCGGCGGGTGGGGTCTGGCTGTTCGGCGCTGTCGTCGACGGCGTTCTGGACGACGTGGCGGCCGACGGCGAGGGCGGCGTGCATTTCGGTGTGTACGCGGGAGGCGGCGTGTTCGTAGGTGAGGAACGCGCCGGCTAGTAGGCTGGCTAGGAGGACGGCGGTGACGGAGGCGATTAGGTGGCGGTGTAGGGACATGAGAAGGAAGAAAGGCCTTCTTTTTTGAAAAAAAGAAGCAAAAAACTTTTGCTTTGTTCGCTGCGGGTGGTGGGTTGTTTTAGCCGGTGGCGGCTGGTTGGGGGCATGGGGATGGGGCGCTGGATTTGGGTGGTTGCGCTGTCGATCCTGGCTTGTCTTGGCGGCGCGCCTTCCGGCCGGACCGGCGACACCGCCCGCGGCTCGATGGCGGATTTGCAAACGACGGTTTGGAATCCTGGGCCTGGGGGTGATCAGGTCGCGATTTGGCCACAGGGGGTCGCCATCAGGAAACCCGAGTCTGACAGGCCCGAAGAGGTTGGACGCGGCTCCGAGCAAGTGGCGGGGCTACCCTGGCACTTTGCAACGTACGTCTCGCGTCCGACAATGACGATCTACAAGCCCATGCAGGAGAACAGTCACGCTGCTATCCTGGTTCTGCCGGGCGGTGGTTACGCGGCGCTTGCCATGGATTTGGAAGGGTCCGAGATCTGCGATTGGGTCACGCATATCGGCATGACTTGCGTATTGCTGAAATACCGGGTTCCGCAGGCTTGGCGGCGCGGCCAAGACCGCGTCGAGAAACCACCCGACACACAGCTGCCGTTGCAAGATGCCCAACGCGCCATGAGCCTGCTGCGCGATCGCGCTTCTTCCTATGATATCGATCCTGGCAAGATCGGTGTCGTTGGTTTTTCGGCCGGAGGGCACCTGGCCGCGGCCATCAGCAATGCGGAGACGCGTGCTTACGAAAAGGTGGACGCCGCCGATGGGCAGTCGTCACGTCCTGACTTCGCAATCCTGCTCTATCCCGGGCATCTGTGGGACGAGACGAGCGCAAAACAAAGTCTGACATTGTCGCCGTGGGTGGCGGTAAATCCGAAGGCGCCGCCAACGTTGCTTTTTCACGCGATGGATGACGCTACGGATGATGTGCGGCACTCGTTGGCGTATGGGTTAGCGTTGAGCGGTCTGGGTGTTCCGGTGGAAATGCATTTCTATGCAGCGGGCGGCCATGCGTTTGGAATTCGTCCGACGTCGGCTCCGATCACGACTGAGTGGCCGCGTCTCGCCGAGTTGTGGCTGCGCGGCATCGGGGTTTTGGGCAAACCGACTTAGCAAAGCTAATTGTTTCTAGATAGCAAGTACGTTGCAAATGCGGGGAGACAAAAGTTTTTTGCTTCTTTTTTTCAAAAAAGAAGGCCTTGCCTTGCCTAGAACCTCATTCGCACCCCGCCGAAGAGCCCGAGCGGGGCTGCCAGGCTGTAGCTGCGGGGATTAGTCGCAGTCGGCGCCTGGGCCAGGAACACCGAGTTGGTGGGGGAGAATGTGCCGTAGGTGTAGTAGCGGCGGTCGAGGAGGTTTTGGGCGCTGACGAAGAGTTGGAAGCGGGGGGTTACGTCATAGGTGCTGTGCAGGTTCATGACGAAATAGCCGGGCAGGCGGGGGGTGAGGTTTGCTTCGTCGCCGAACAGGTATTGGCCGGACTGGTATTGGCCGTCGATGCCGGCGTGCCAGGCTTGGGTGAGCGTGGCGTCGATGCCGAACTTGATGACGCTGCGGGGGATTCCGGGGAGTTCGTTGCTTGGGCGTATGGTGACGTTTCCGTTGGCGTCCTGGGCGGGGTTGCTGCCGCCGGATTCGACGTAGCCGGACTGGTACGTGGCGTCGGTGAAGGTGTAGGAGACGTAGGTGGAGATGCGCTCGAGATGCAGGTCGGCGCGGGCGGAGGCGCCTTGGCGCCTGGTCTGGCCGATATTGGCGAAATAGGCGCGGTTGAGGGTGACGCTGTTGATGAAGGCGATGTCGTCGTCGGAGTCGGTGCGAAACAGGCTCAGGTCGTAGCCGAGGCGCGCGGTGGGGAGGATGTTGGTGTGGCCGCGCAGGCCGGCTTCTATCGTGTGGGCGATCACCTGTTTGAGGTCGGGGTCGCCCACGAAGAAGTTGGCCAGGCTGCAGGAGTTTTGCGGGCCGGCGCAGGAGAGTTCGGCCGGCGTGGGGGCGCGGTTGGCTTCGGCGTAGCCGGCGTAGGCGGTAAGTGCGGGGGAGAGTTCGTAGGTCAGGCCGGCCGCGGGGTTGAAGCGGGCGTAGGCGTGGTTTCCGGTGAGGTCGCCGCCGCCTTGGTCTGCCAGGTCGATTTCGGCGAAGTTCAAGCGGCCGGAGATGGTGGCGGCGAGGGCTTGCGTCAGGTTCAGCGTGTCTGACGCGAAGCCGCCGGCGTAGCTATCGGTGA
The DNA here is from genome assembly GCA_964244695.1 of uncultured Acetobacteraceae bacterium. Taxonomy (GTDB): domain Bacteria; phylum Pseudomonadota; class Alphaproteobacteria; order Acetobacterales; family Acetobacteraceae; genus BOG-908. Next base: position 3,415 of record CAXTJZ010000113.1, on the reverse strand, counting down.
TGGCGACGCGTACGGGGACGTTGTTGCCTGGCTCGTCGATGACCACGCCCGAGCCGAAAAAGACGCGGGTGAATGGGGTGAGGCCGCCGATGAAGGCGGTGGCGGAGAACTCGGTCTGCGCGCCGTCGAAGGAGGCGCCGGCGACGAGGTGGTTTTTGAAGCCGTAGAGGTCGCCGGTGTCGGTGAGCTGGGCGGCGGCGCCGTAGGCGTTGGTGTTGGTGGTGTTGACGTCGAGCTCGCTGTAGGGGGCGGTGTTGCCGAGGAAGGCGGGGATGGGGGCGCCGTTGCGGGTGGTGCTGGGCTGGCCGGGGCCTTGGCAGAGTAGGTTACTGCCGTCGTCGCAGGGTGTGTCGTCGGCCGTGTTGCCGTTCACCACGCGCTGCTGGAAGTAGTCGTAATAGGCTTGCGCCTGGACGGAGAGCACGTCGTTGAGATCGATGTTGCTGCGGAAGGCGGCCTGTATGGTGCGGTTGCCTATGCCGTTGGGGGCGGTGAACTGGGCGCGCGAGTCGACGGCTAGGAGCTCGATGGGGGCGGTGCCTGGGCCGTTGATCACCGAGTTGGCGGCGGAGAGGTCGAAATGCATTTCGGCGCCGTCGCGCTTGAGGCCGTAATCGGCGAAGACGTTCTGTATGTCGGTGGATTGCAGGTCTCGCCAGCCGTCCTGGTGGATGACGCTGCCGGCGATGTAGAGGGCCTGGTTGCCGCTTTGGACGCCGTATTCGATGTCGCCCTGGACGGTGCCGAAGGCGCCGCCGGAGAGGTCCGCCTGGCCGCCCTGGGTGGAGAAGCCGTCTTTCAGGGCGATGTTGAAGGAGCCGCCGAGCGCGTTGAGGCCGAAGAGGGGGTTTGAGCCTTCGACGTTGATCTTGCTGATGGCGATGTCCGGGATCAGGTCCCAGTTCACCGTGTCGCCGAAGGGCTGGTTGAAGCGGATGCCGTTGAGGTAGACGGCCACGCCCTGGGAGGTGCCTTGCAGGGGCGAGACCTCGAAGCCGTTGTAGAACAGCGAGGGCTGGTAGGGATTGCCGGACGCGCTGTCCAGGTTGACGCCGGCGACCTGGGTGTTGAGGGCTTGCAGGACGTCCGGCGCGCCTTCACGGGCGATGCTGGCGCTGCTTAGCACCTGGGTGTCGACGGGGATGGCGTTGCGGTCCACGCCGCTGCCTAGCAGGGGGCTGGTGCCGATCACGGTGATCTGCTCGACCTGGCTGACGGCGGGCGGCGGGGTTTGCGCGGCGGCCTGGTGGGCCAGAAGTGCCGGCGCCACGGCCGCGAGCAGTCCAAGTCTGTGGCGAACCGGCATTCCTGTGTTTTCCGCTGTCGTTCCTTGCGGGATGGTATGCACGGGATGGTGCAGGAGTGACGAGGGCGATGCTTCCCGATTGCACAGGGAATTTTTCCCGTCTCCCGCCAGGGCTGACCAAGCGCCGCGCACAGACTCGCAGCTGGCGGGGGCGGAAATAGGGGAGGCTCGGGTCGGCTGAGCGGCGCCATGTGCAATCCGGTAATGAATGTCTGTTCTGCTGCAACCGCGACCGCGAACTGGCGCAAGGCGCCAGCGGACGCTGCGCCTGCTGTGTGTAACGATTGGACAAGACTTGTCTGGGAATTTGGATTGCTCGGGAGGGTGCCTCGGTATTTTTGGGCTGAAGCGCCAGATAGTCCGGCGTTCGGCGGCGCCCGCGCTCGTTTCTAGGTCGGGGCAATGAGGCTTGCCCGGCCACTCCTGACTGCGGCGGGCTGATAGATGCGGCTTGGGGACGTTCTGCTGTATCGCGGGCTGGTCAGCGCCGCCGATCTCGAAAAGGCGCTGTCTCGGCAGCGCGAGAAGAGCGGCCGGCTTGGCGAGCACCTGATCGCGCTCGGGCTCATCTCGCAGGAGCAGCTCGATGCGGTTCTGGACGAGACACCCGCTTGCCCGCTGAACGTCCTGCAGACCGGGATCGGGCGCGGCAGCCTTCTGGGGCTGATGCTGAAATTCATGCGCACGGAAGCCTGCGAGACGATCCCCGACCTCAGCAGGCGGCTGGGGCTGCCGCACTCGGTGGTGCAGGAGCTGCTGGAAGACGCGACCACGCAAAAGCTGGTGCAGACGCTCGGCTCCAGCGTGGTGGGGCTGGTGCGCTACATACGCTACGCGCTTTCCGACCTGGGGCGGGCGGCCGCGGCGGAAGCCGCCGCGCAGTCGGCCTATCTTGGCCCGGCGCCGGTCTGCCTGCCGGCTTACCAGGCGCAGGTGCGCAAGCAGGCCATACGCAACGAGAACCTGCGCGAGGGCGATTTCCGCGCGGGCTTCGCCGACCTGAACGTGCCGGACGCCTATGTGCGCAAGCTGCTGCCGGCGGTGCGCGCCGGCCGCACGATCCTGCTCTACGGGCCGCCGGGAAACGGTAAGACGAGCATCGGCATGCGCATCGCCAAGCTGTTCCGCGACGTCGTCTATATTCCCTACGCGCTGGAAGTGGGTGGCCAGATCATCAAGATCTACGATACCGGGCTGCACAAGCCGTACAAGGACCCGGGCGATGCGGCGCTTTCGGATGGGCAGAGCCTGAAGCTGGAAGGGTTCGACATGCGCTGGGTGGCGTGCCACCGGCCGGTGGCCATGGCGGGCGGCGAGCTGACGCTGGAAATGCTCGATCTGCGGTTCGATCCGATCACCAAGTTCTACGACGCGCCGCTGCACATGAAGGCGTTGAACGGGCTGTTCCTGATCGACGATTTCGGCCGCCAGCGGGTGAACCCCACGGAACTGCTGAACCGCTGGATCGTGCCGCTGGAGAGCCGGATCGATTACCTGACGCTGAACACAGGCATGAGCTTCCTGATTCCGTTCGACGAGCTGGTGATGTTTTCGACCAACCTTAAGCCGGCCGATCTGATGGATCCCGCGTTCCTGCGGCGCATCCCCTACAAGATAGAGGTGCTGGGTCCTGACCTGGCCGAGTACAAGAAGATATTCCTGGCGGTGGCGGCGAAGAACGAGCTTGTCGTCGTCGATGCGGTGTTCGACCACGTTGTGCGCCGGCTGCGTGACGGCGCGTATGATCTCGCCTATTTCCAGCCGAACTTCCTGTGCGAGCAGATCGCGCAGGTGTGCGACTGCTTTGGCGAGTCGCGGGACGTTACGGCGGGGATGGCGGACGAGGCGCTGACGAATTTGTATGTTGATCTGGCGTAAGGAAGAAAGGAAGGCCTTCTTTTTTGAAAAAAAGAAGCAAAAAACTTTTGCTACTGACGCTGTTTCGGCAGACGCGATTAGTCGGCGGCACACGGCTGCTGCAAATGCGCGGTCGTAAAAGTTTTTTGGTCCTTTTTTTCAAAAAAGGACTGCTTGCTTTCTTCCGCTTATTTATCGAAGCGAATTGCCAGTATTGCCAGGCGCGTTGGCACCGGTGGAGGAGCCCAGGCC
>CAXTJZ010000112.1:0-12033 GCA_964244695.1 uncultured Acetobacteraceae bacterium | reverse complement strand
TCCTGCATGGTGTCGATGTAGAGGCGCTTCAGCGTCACGTCCTTCGCCTGGCTATAGGCGGCATACACGCTGAGGAAGCGCTGCGACTCGCCGCTGGCCGTGGCCACCGCGGCCGTCTTCGCACCGTTGGCCTCCGCCAGGATGGCGGCCGATTCGCCGCGCGCCCGCGGCACGATGTCGTTGGCGTAGCTCTGCGCCTCGTTGCGCGCGGTGTCGGCATCCGTATTGGCGCGCTGCACGTCGCGAAACGCCTCGATCACGTCGGCCGGCGGATCGACCTTCTGCAACTGCACCTGGGTGATCTCCACGCCGGACTTATACTGGTCCATTATCGCCTGGGTGCCCTTGGTCACCGCATCCTCGATCGCGGCGCGGCCCTCCGTCAGCGCGGATTGTATGTTCGTATGGCCGATCACCTGGCGCAGCACGCTCTCGGCAGCCGACTTCACCGTGTAGTTCGGATTGCGCGTGTTGAAGGCGTAAGCCGGGGCGTCGGAGATGCGCCAGAACACGCTGGCGTTGATGTCGACGATGTTCTCGTCGCCGGTCAGCATCAGGCTCTCTGCCGTCACGTCGCGCGCGGGCAGGCCGCGCACCGGCTCCTCGCGCCCACCGCCCAGCGTGCGCGCGGTCACGTCCGGCTCGTCGGTGGCGCTCTGGAAGCCGATCTCCACCCGGTTGATGCGGGTGACGGGCAGTATCTGCACCGTCTCGATGGGCCACGGCAGGTGGTAGTTCAGCCCGGGCGGCGTGCTGCCCACATAGGCGCCGAAGCGCAGCACCAAGCCCTGCTCGTCAGGCTCCACGCGGTAGATGCCGGTGGCCAGCCAGATTGCGGCCACCGCCACCAGCGCCACCGCGGCCAGCCCGGCAGAGCCGCCGCCGAGGAAGCGCCTGGCCAGCGCGCGCAGCTGGTTGAGGATGCGTTCCAGCTCCGGCGGTATCTGACCGCCGCCGCCGTTGCCGCCACCGCCGCCCCAGGGCCCCTTGATGGGCGGGTTGGGCGGACGGCGTGCGCCGCCACCAATGTTCCAGGGGTTCTGATCGGAGGGCATTCGGAAGGTCTGCTCCTGGACGGGCGCGCATTTGCGCAAGCGGCAAGCTGCGTCATAACCCGGCGGTGGCACGGATATGGACCCGGGCCGGGAGTTTGCAAACCATGACCGATCCGGCACCTCGCGAAGACGAGCTGATGGGCGCGCTACGCGCCGTGGCCAGCCCCGATGGACGGGACATCGTGACGGCCGGCCTGGTGGACGGCATCCAAGTGAAGGACGGGCTGGTGCAGCTCGCCTTGCGCGCCGACCGCGCGCAGGTCGGCCGCATGGAGCGCGTAGCGGCAGAGGCGAGCGCGCTGCTGCGCCGCCAGCCTGGCGTGCTGAACGCGTCGGTCGTGCTGACCGCGCACCGGCCCGCCGCACCTGCCGCGCCCTCCATCACCGAGCCGCCGCGCGGCGTCATGCGCGGCCACGGCGAGGACCCTGCGGGGGCGAAGTTCTTGCAATCCGTACGCCGCGTCATTGCCGTGGCGTCCGGCAAGGGCGGCGTGGGCAAGAGCACGGTGGCGGTGAACCTGGCCGCCTCCCTGGCCGGCATGGGCCTGCGCACCGGGCTGATCGACGCCGACATACACGGCCCCAGCATGGGCCGCATGCTGGGCATCACCCGCCAGCCGGAGGTGGTGGGCAAGATCCTGCAACCCGTGCAGGCGTTCGGCCTGAAGACTATGTCGATGGCCTACCTGGTGCCGGAAGACCAGGCGATGATCTGGCGCGGCCCCATGGTCATGGGCGCGCTGCAACAGATGCTCGGCCAGACGGAATGGGGCGAGCTCGATGCAATGGTGATCGACCTGCCCCCCGGCACCGGCGACGCGCAACTGACGCTGGCGCAGCGCGTGGTAGTGGCGGGTGCGGTGATCGTCAGCACGCCGCAGGACATAGCCCTGATCGACGCGCGCCGCGGCGTCTCCATGTTCGAAAAGGTGGGCGTGCGGATACTTGGCGTTGTGGAGAACATGAGCTTCTTCCACTGCCCGAACTGCGGCCATGATTCGCACATCTTCGGCCATGGCGGCGCGCGTACGGAGGCGCTGCGGCTGGGCGTGCCGTTCCTGGGCGAAATACCGCTGCTGCTTGATGTGCGCCAGGCCGGCGATGCTGGGCAGCCTATCGTGCTCGCGGCGCCTGAGAGTGCGGGGGCTGTGGCGTTCAAGGCGTTGGCGCGGTCGGTTTGGGCTGGCGTGGAGTAAGGCAAGGAAGGCCTTCTTTTTTGAAAAAAAGAAGCAAAAAACTTTTGCTTCCCCCGCAGGCATACGCAAATGCTGGCAGCGCGACAGCGGGCTTCTTCCCGATGTTCCACGCATAGCTAAACGCGCTAACCGGGCTGACAAGGCCCGCCAAAGCTTCGGCAAAAAGTCGAATATGAGAATCGGTGCCGTTGGCAGAACGGCTTCCACACCAATCGATCTGGTAGTGCATCATGCCGCGTGGCACAGTAGTTGCTCATCTGGCTCTTTGAAGCTGGGCGAAACGACAGAGGCCATTGCACCAACACAGGCGGAGGTTCGACACAATGCACATTGCCGTCCCCCCCGGCAGCCCGTGGTGGGCCTACGCGGCCGCTGATACCGCACTGGCCCTGCATATCGGTTGCGGCATGACAGGTCTGGCATCCGGCGCCGCCGCCGCTATCGCCCGCAAAGGTGGCCGGCTGCACGCGAAGGCCGGCAAACTCTTCGTCGCTTCCATGCTTGTCACGGCCAGCGCGGGCGCCGTCGCCGCCCCTATCCTGCCGCAGCGCATCAGCATCGCGGCCGGCGCGTTTACCGCATACCTGGTGCTGTCTGCCTGGATCACCGTTCGCCGCAAGCCTGCGAATGCGAAACTCATTGAACGAGCCACGATGCTGGTCGGTGTGGTTGCCCTGATCATTTGCGCCTGGCTGATCTGGCTCGGCAACCAGGATGCAGACGGCACCATCGACGGGCAGGATTACCACCCGGTCATCGTATTCGCGGTTCTGGCCGGCTTGGGCCTTCTGCTGGATTTGCGCGTGGTCAGGCGAGGCGGGCTGTCCGGCGTGGCGCGCGTGGCGCGTCATCTGTGGCGCATGTGCCTGGCGCTTTTTGTCGCATCAGTGTCGTTTTTCCTCGGGCAGCCGCAGGTCTTTCCCGGATGGCTGCTGCAATCGAATGCGCTGCTCGTTCCGGCCTTGGCGCCGCTGGTTCTGCTTGCAGTCTGGATGCTGCGTGTACATACCGGCAGGCGTTGGTGCGGCGGTGTCGTAGCGCGTTGAGATAACGTTTCCATCCGCTCGCGCGCCGTTCGCCGCCGCCGGTTCCGCGGTGAAAGGGCGGCTGCCACCCGTCAAGGCGTTTCGACGAAACGAATACCAGAACGGCTTAAGCGCTTGCGGCCATCTGTGGAGCGATCGCGATTACCGCCTCCTGCGTCTTGCTGCCTCTTTCGATGGAACTCAACACCACGGCCGAAGCATCGCCCCGCAGCACCTCGAATACCGTCCCATCATCCTGGCGGGTAAAGCGTATGTCGAAGGTTTGCGCGCCAAGACGCAAACCGTGCAAAGTGATGTCAGGCAGCCAGCGCGGCAGCACCGGGTCCAGCCCTAGTCTTCCGTTCGGCGCGTCCGGCCGTATGCCCAGGATCGCGCGCAACGTCATGAACACCGAACCGGCCGCCCAGGCCTGCGGCACGTTCGCGCCGACATATTGCACCGGAAAGCCGGTAGGCTCGCGTGTCAGCCCGGCATACAGCTCCGGCATCTGGTTGAGCAGGAAGTGGCTCGCCGCCTCGTTCAGGTCGCGCGCGATCTGGCCGGCCTCGGCTGCAAAACCGTAGCGTCGGAAGCCCGCGGCGATGATGGCGTTGTCGTGCGGCCAGACAGAGCCGTTCTGGTAGGAGTACGGGTTGTAGCAGGGGTGATCGGAAGATAGCGTGCGTATCCCCCAGCCGGACCACATGTCAGGCGCCATCAGCCGCTTCACCACACGCGCGGCGCGCTCCGGCGGCACGATGCCGGACCACAGGCAATGCCCCATGTTGGAGGCCAGGCTGAACACCTTCTTCTTCTCGCCATCCAGGCAATAGGCGTAGATGCCCAGCTCTTCGTTCCAGAACACCTCGTTGAAGCGGTCGTACAGGTTTTTCGCCTTGGCGCGCAGGGCGGCGGCGCGGTCCGGTTTGCCGAGTGCGTCGAACACCTCGGCCATGCGGCACCAGGAATCGTAGACGTAGCCTTGCAACTCGCAAAGCGCCTTGGGGCCGCGCACCAGCGTGCCGTCCAGGTAGGAGACGGCGTCGCCGGAATCCTTCCAACCCTGGTTCTCGTAGCCTTGCGAGGACCGCGTCTGGTATTCCTGGAAACCGTCGCCGTCACGGTCGCCCCATTCGTCTATCCAGGTGAGGCAACGCTCCGCCACGGGAAGCTGGCGCTCCAGCAAGGCGCGATCGCCCGTCCACAGCCACGCCTCGTGCAGCGTGATCAGGTATAGCGGCGTGGCGTCCGCGGTGCCGTAATACGGCGTGTGCGGGATCAGCTTGAAATGCGCCAATTCGCCGAAACGCATCTCGTGCAGTATCTTGCCAGGCTCGGCGTCGCGGTAATCGTCACGCTCGGTCGCCTGCTGCTTGCCCAGAACATCCAGCGTGGTCGTCGCGAACTCCGGATATATCAGCATCGTCTGCAAAGAGGCGATAAGGCTGTCGCGTCCAAACAATGCGGTAAACCAGGGCAAACCCGCGGCCGGCACGAAGCTCATCGACTTGCCTTCCTGCTGCGGCAGGCGAAGTGCGGCCATGTCGTCCACCGCCTGGTGGAAAGTCCGATACAGCTCCTCGTTGGAAGTGGTGATGCTCATCACGCCATCCTTCCACTCTTCCAAAGCCCTGGTGGCCTTTGCCGTGGGGTCGGTGTCATGCGCGCAGCGCACCGGCGCGGATTTCATGTGCTCGCCGTCGCAAAGATCATAGAACAGGCAGCAATGCCAGGTCTGCCCGGGTGCGAGTCCGACGACGAACGTCATGCGCCCGTTGGCGTAACCCATCTCGCCATCCAGCTTGGCGTGCACACTCACGCAGCGCTCGAAGTCCTCGTGCACGTAAGAGGTGCGCAGGTTCTGCTTCTCCTGCGACCACTCGGTGGAAACGCTGCCGCGCCGTATCGCCTTGCCGGACTTCACCTCGAACACGTCGGAAAAGTCGCAGCGCATGCCAATTTCCAGGTTGAAGCAGACATGCCCCATGCCGTGATTGGTGATGTCGATGTCCTCGTGCACGCCGTTCTCGATCAGCCGGCTCAGCACCAGGCCCAGCGTGCGCTCCGCTACCGGACCCGCGGCCGTCTCGAGCGCCTTGTTGGTCAGATGTATGCGCGCCACGTCATAGTTCACCGCGCCGCCGTTCAGCAGGTCCCACGTCTCGCCGTCGGCATACATGGACCAGCTGCTGACAAGTCGCGTGTCGTTGAAATACAGTCCCTTTTCACCGGGATTGGCGATGGTGCCGTCCGTTTCGGTGACCAGCACGGTGCGGCCCTGGTGTATGGCGATCTGCGCGGGGCCTACCTGGACTTTGAACGACATCTTGGATTGGCCTTTTTTGAAGAAGTGGTCGGTTATTCTGTTTCTTGGAAACTCGAGGCGCCTTGGTGATCGGGGGCGCCGTCGCGGTTCTCTCCTGAACGGTGCGGCGGCAGAGTCAAATGAGAACTGCTTGCCTGACTTGCTTCGAGTTAAAGCCTGTCCCGCGCCTGCGCCGATCCGCACGCACGCTTCAACACTCCGCGACAGCGCTGGCAAAAGCTTTTTGCTTCTTTTTCTCGAAAAAAGAAGGCCTTGCTTCCTCTAACACACGCATCTCCGCTAAGCTCCGCCCATGCGCCTTTCCTTGATAGCTCTCCTAACCACCCTCCCCTTCCCCGTCCTTGCCCAGAGCCCCGCGATCACGCGCATCCTGGACCAGGTCTCGCCGGACCGCCTGCGCGCCACCGACACGGCGCTCATCAATTTCGGCACAAGGAGCACGTTCTCGGACCACGCGCCGCCCGGCCGCGGCGTGGTGGCGGCGCGCGACTGGATCACGGCCCAGTTCCAGGCGATCGCCGCCACCTCCGGCGGCCGCATGAGCGTGGCGCTGGACGAATACGACCAGCCGGCGGACAGCAAGCGGGTGCCGCGCGCGGTGAAAATCTCCAGCGTGGTGGCCACGCTGCGCGGCGACGAGCCGGGCGGCCGCACCTACGTCATCAGCAGCCACTACGATTCCCGCGCGTCCGATGACAGCGACGGCACGACCGACGCGCCTGGCGCCGATGACAACGGCTCCGGCACCGCCGCGGTGCTGGAGGCCGCACGGGTGCTGGCCGGCACGCACCTGCACGCCACACTCATCTTCGCCACCTACGATTCGGAGGAGCAGGGCCTGTTCGGCTCCGCCCACCACGCAAAAACGTTGCGGGCAGCCGGTGTGGACGTGCAGGGCGACCTCAACAACGACATCGTCGGCGCCTCTATCGGTGACCACGGCGAGCACAACCCCAACAAGCTGCGCATCTTCTCCGAAGCCCTGCCGGCCGGTGCGGACCCCAAGCGTGTGAACGTGCTGGGCAACGAGGAAGACTCGCCGTCCCGCGAACTGGCGCGCTACGCGCACGGCACAGGCAACCAGTACCTGCCGGGGTTCGGCGAACTGATCTTCCGCGCCGACCGCTTCCTGCGCGGCGGCGACCACGAATCCTTCAACGCCGCGGGCTACCCCGCCATACGCTTCACCGAGCCGGTGGAAACTTTCGCCCACCAGCACCAGAACGTGCGCGTGGAGGGCGGCGTGCAGTACGGGGACCTGCAGCGTTTCATGGATTTCGACTACCTAGCCCAGGTCACGCGCTACAACATCGCCGTCCTCGCCTCGCTGGCGACAGGGCCAGGGCGGCCCGCGCATGCCTACGTGCTGACGCATGACCTGACGAACGACACCTCGCTCGCCTGGACGCAGGTGCCGGGCGCCGCCCGCTACGAGGTGGTCCGCCGCCTGACCACGGACGCGGACTGGACCAGCACCACCGACGTGAAGCAGGCAACCTCTATCACGCTGCCTTACTCAAAGGACGAGTGGCTGTTCGGTGTGCGCGCCGTGGATGCGGCGGGGCAAATGGGAGTGGTGACTTTTCCGGAACCGAAGCGGTAAGGCAAGCAAGGCCTTCTTTTTTGAAAAAAAGAAGCAAAAAACTTTTGCTCCCTGTCGGCGGCTGACCGGCAAGCGCGCGACAGCGAAGTCACAAGTCTTGGTCCTTTTTTTCGAAAAGATCTGCTTGCTTTCTTCCGCTACCAGAACTGCGTCCCGGGACCACCCTTGAACGGCCCGCCGAATTCACTGGTGATCCAGCCGCCATAGAACCCGCCTGGCTGCGGCGTCACACGCTCTTCGCCCACGAAGCACGCATCCATGCGCCCGGCATATAGCGCCACGCAGTCCTTCAAGGCGGCGTAGGCCGGCGAGGGGTCGGGGTATGTCCAGGCGGCGTCCTCCTCCACCCGGCCGCCGGCGGCCAGCGTCAGGTACTGCGCCACGCCCTTCCACTCGCAGAAGCTGGTACGCGGTCGCGTCGTCAGCGTGCCGGCCAAGAAATCGGCCATCGGCAAATAATACGTCGGCGGATGGAAGGTCTCCAGTATCCGCCACGCCCCAAGCGTGTCTGCGACCGTGATCCCGCCAAGCACGACGCGCACCTGTTCCGCCACCGGCTCGATAGAAGGGGGCCGGGGAAAGTCCGCGACGTTGCGCATGTTTATCATGTCGTCCAGGTGAGGCGCGTTTGCAGTTTAGCCACACTTCTCCCGCTACAATCGCCCAGGGATCACATTTTCGTGGCGCCCGAACATGCTGATAACGGAGACTGGGGGCATGAGCACTTTGCAAGCACGCACGATGTCCGATCGGGTTGTTCTCATCCACGACACCCAGGATCGAACGATAATCTCGGAGCTGGACATCGAGCAGGCGAGTGTCCTGCTCGAACAGTTGCAAGAAGCAGTAAGGCAAACCCTTGCGGCCCTGAAGCACCGCGCCTCCTGCAGCTTCGCAGTCCAGTCCGAAGCGGTAATCTGACCGGACCGAACGGCGACAGCGAAGTCAAAAGTCTTTTGCTTCTTTTCTTCAGAAAAGAAGGCCTTGCCTTACGCTGCCACCGCCTCAGCCGCCCGCATAACCCGAAGGAAATTCCCCCCCCAAAGCGCTGCCACCTCGCTATGCCCGTACCCCCGCGCCACCAGCTCCTGCGTCACCGCCAGGCTCTGGCTGGCGTCCGCCCACCCGGTGATCGCCCCGCCGCCGTCGAAATCGGAACTGATGCCGCAATGGGCCAGCCCGATCCGGCGCACCACGTAGTCGATATGGTTGCAGAAATCGGCGACCGACGTGTCATCCGCCCGGCCGCGCGCGCGCAGGAACGGCGGCATTGCGGTAATCTGCACCAGCGCTTCGGTGTCGCGCAGTGCGTCCAGCTGCATGTCGTCCAGGTTGCGCGGGTGGTTGCAAAGGGCGGCCACGCAGGAATGGGTGGCCACCACCGGGCTGCGTGACTGCTGCACCGCCTGCAGCATGGATTGCCGCGACAGGTGGGAGACATCGACCATGATGCCCAGCCGGTTCATCTCCGCCACCGCTTGGTGCCCGAGCTGCGAGAGGCCGCCATGCAGCGTCTCGGCATCGCCGAGGTCCCGCCGCGGGTTGGCGCTGTCCGCCAGCAAATTGTGCCCGTTATGCGTAAGCGTGATGTAGGTGACGCCAAGCGCGCGCAATTGCGCCAGCCGGCCCAGATCCTCGCCTATGGCGTGGCCGTTCTCCACCGCCGGCACCACGGCGAGCACGCCGTCCGCATGCGCGGCTTCGATGGCGTCCGCGGTGGTGCACAGCCGGGCGGTGATGCCCAGCCTGGTCGCGTCCATCGCGCGTATCGCCTCCAGCATGGCCACCGCGCGCGCCCAGCCTTCGTCGCACTGCGCCGGCGTGCGCGCGCTCTGCGGGATGAACGCCACGAAGCAGCCGGCATCCAGCCCCCCCGCCCGCATCTTCGGCAGGTCCACGTGGCGCAAAGTGGGGCCGAACGGGTCCGGCGAATGCGGCCAGGGGATGTCTATGTGGCTGTCGAGCGTGAGAGTGGCGCGATGCAGCGCCGCGGCGTCGGTCATGCGTAGCCCTTGGTGGTGCGTGCCCAGGAACATGGGGCGGGCCTGGCAAGATGCACGGCATCAGGGGGTGGACGGAAGGCCTCCCGTCGAACAAGGCCTGCGCCGGCTCGGTCAGGCGAGGCTTGCTGGCGATGCCGCGCAAATCCGAAGCTGAACTGCAGTATCGGTTTCTCCACGCTCTTCTGCTAACCCAGCGGCAGGTAAGACGTGATGCTGGCGGGGGATCGCGCGGCCGGCGCGCGGCCGTCGAACGGCTGCGCGCCAGCCGTAATCCTTAAATGGCTTCCGCGGCGGGATTCGAACCCACGGCCTCAGGATTCATCCCACTTCGACTTTCGCCGCCGCCCCTGCCAGAGGCGTTCGTGGTCTGGACTGTCCCTTCACCCTGGGCCGAAGCCTTTAGGTGTCACCCTACCAGTCTCTACACCTTCCCCCTGCGGGGCTTGGCTCGGGATTGGCACGACGCAAGCGCGCCAAGCTTTCCCCGAATTTGAGTGAATTCACCACAGCGTTTCCTGCTGCGATGCCCCTGTTCTCCACGAGGAATCCTGCGCTCTATCCGGCTGAGCTACGCGGAAATCCGGCCTACGCCCTCCACGCCAAAAGCCTGGAGGAGCCACATTATGCCCGGGTTTCCGGCCGGAGTGCAAGCGACGCCCGGCTAGCACCGCCACCCCGACACCAGTCAAAACACCGAACCAGCGCAAGGCACAAAGGTTCTGCTTCGACTCTGGGCCTGTCAGAACCCCAAAACTCTGCCTGCCGCATCATCGCAGGAAGAAAGCAGTTCTTTTTTGGAAAAAAGAACCAAAAAACTTTATCTCTGTCGGAGTCGCTTCGTGGAAGCGTTCGCTTCAACACACCGCGACAGCGCAGACAAAAGCTTTTTGCTTCTTTTTCTCAAAAAAGAAGGCCTTGCTTCCTTCTCCGACGCCATACGTCCCGAATTCCGGAAACCGCTCAGTAAAACAGTATCGCGCCCGTAGAGAAGGCGTTCGAACTCGTATCGAGCGGACCGTGCGACTTGGACTCCTGGTGCGCGAACTCACCCACCAGCGTGACCCAGCTCGTCAGGTCGTAATACAGCGCGCCGATCTCCGCCTCGTTGCGCCGGACCAGGTTGGGGTCGATGTCGCCGGCGGCGAGGTAGAGCGAGCTCTCGCCGTAGCTGCCCACGAGCTTGAACTTCGGCGTGATCTTGTAGCTCGCCTGGATGTAGCCGCCCTCCGAGTCGCGCAACGCGCCGTCTGCCGACAGGCCGTCGAAGAACTTGCCAGTGGTGCCCACGCCCGCACCGCGATAGATGTAGCCGGTCAGCCCCACCGGCCCGAATGTAAGCGCCACGCCGCCTTCGCCCGCGACGGCCGTCTTGCTCGTGCTGCCGCTCACCACCGTGCCCGGGGTAAGCGGCGTGATGCCCTGCTCGTTCTGCGTCATGAAACCGGCCCAGGCGTGCGCCGTGAAGTTCGGCGATTTGTAGTCGTAGGTGACCTTGCCTTCGAACTCAGGCGAACTGTGTTCGACCGCGCTGCCCGACAGGCCCGAGAAGTTGAACTCGTTGAGCGGCGTGAACACCCCCACATCGACCTGGAAGCCCGCGATGATCGGGCTCAGGTAGCTGATCTGCGGCTGGAAATCCGTATAGATGTAGCCAAGGCCGATGCGTCCCAGAGACGTATTGGCAGGGTCCGCATTGCTGCCCGTCGCACCCACGCTCAGCAGCGTCGCGTCGTTCAGGATCGCGTCCGAGCCGAAGATGTCGATGTCGCGGCCGAACTTGAACACGCCGACATCTTTCGTGCCCACCGTCAGGAAGGTCTTGCGGAAGTCGCCGCCGGCCGTGCCCAGGGCGTTGGCCGCACCGCCGGCGTTGGCGTTCAGCGCGTTGGCGCCGACATTGGCGGAGTTGATGCCGGGATAGACGCCGAACGTCGCCGTGACGTCGATGCCTTCCTGCGTGGTCGCCACGCTGGCGATGAACGCGCCAGGCAGCAGGCCGTTGCGTATGGATGACGAGTCGAAGCCGCTCGCATCGGCCAGGCCGCCCGCGAGTGCAGGGGAGTTGGCATGGTTGGCGCTGGAGAACGTATAGAATCCGTTGACGATGCCGGAGAAGTTCAAATCCACGTCGCCCACCTTCATGGTGATGCCGGCGCCCGGCTTGTACGGCTGCACGTGGACTATGTCAGGGCTGGTCTTCATCTCCTCTTCCATCGCCTCCATCTTGTGCATGGAGGCCTGCGCGGCCGCCGCACTGGTGGCCGCCGCGAGCGCCGCGTTGTTGGCGCGGGTTATGGCGTCCTGGTCCGGCTGCGGCTCGGTATAGGTGGCGGTGGTGCCGTGACGCCCGCGGGGGCTGACGGCCTTGCCACCATGCAGATGCTTGTGCAGCAAGGTGGTGTATTCGGTCTGCGAAAGACTGCCGCGCGCGTGCAGGATTTCCAGCAGGTCCGTGTAGTCGTCTGCATGTGCCGGGATCGCCGCCATGGCAACGAGTGAGGCAGATGCCAGCAATCCGACTGTAACTTTATTCATTATTCCCCCCAGGAAGATGACGCCTTGGGCAGCGCCTCTCTTTTATTCCGTGGCCGGTTACCCGTGCCTCGGTTCCTGGCGCCAGAGTTTCCGGAATCATCACTGGTTGCAATGATCCTGCCCGAGATGGGATCGTAAATGTGTAGCAGTTCTGCGACAACGCTCGCTTTGGAGCCGGATCTGACCAGCAACTACACAGGGGTTTTTCGCAACTGCGGAGTAGAGAAAGGAAGGCCTTCTTTTTTGAAAAAAAGAAGCAAAAAACTTTTGCTCTTGCGCTGTTCAGCTGT
>CAXTJZ010000111.1:0-12042 GCA_964244695.1 uncultured Acetobacteraceae bacterium | reverse complement strand
CAGCGGAGCAAAAGCTTTTTGCTTCTTTTTCTCGAAAAAGAAGGCCTTCCTTCCTACCGATCAAACCGATCCTCAAGAAGTATAGGCAAGAACACCCGAAACTCCGTCCGTCCAGGCCGGCTGTCGACTTCAATAAGTCCCCCGTGCTCACCAATGATCTTGGCAACCAGTGCAAGCCCCAGGCCACTGCCCGTAGGCTTCGTCGTCACGAACGGATCGAACAAAATCTCCCGCAGATCAGCCGGAATGCCAGGCCCGCTGTCGCGCACCGTCACCACCAGCGGCAAGTCCACACGGCGCTGCGTGCCCGGCACCACCACCCGCACCCCGTGCTGGTAGGCGGTCATCAGCGTGATCTCGCCCTCGCACCCCTCCGTGGTCACGGCTTCGGCTGCGTTCTTCACCAGGTTCAGCAGCACCTGCACAAGCTGGTCCCGATTGCCCAGCACCGGCGGCAAAGATGGGTCATACAGCTCCACAAAACGCAGATGCGCGGCAAACCCGGTCTGCGCCAACCGACGCACGTGCTCCAGCACGCGGTGTATGTTCACCGCATCGCGCACGATCGGCTTCTCGCCAAACGCCTCCATCCGATCGACCAGCTCGCGTATCCGGTCCGCCTCGTCACGTATCAACACCGCCAGCTCGCGGTCCGGCTCGCTGACCGAGTTCTCCAGCAGTTGCGCCGCGCCGCGTATGCCGGAGAGCGGGTTCTTTACCTCATGCGCCAAAACCGCCGCCATGCCGGCCACCGAGCGGGCAGCGTTGCGGAAATTCAACTGCCGGTCCAGCACGCGGGCGGCGGACTCGTGCTGGAAGGTCAGCATCACGCAGCCCGGGTCCTCCGGCACCGCCGTGCCCTGCACGGTCACACCGCGGCGCTGCAGGCGGGGGCTGTCGAAATGCAGATCGTGGTCGCTGACCACCACCTCCCCGCCGCGCACCTGTTCGACCAGCGCAAACAGCTTGCTGTCCGGCGCCACCAGGTCGCTCAGGCCCATGTTGCGCAACTGCGTGATGGACAGCGCGAAGAACTGCTCGGCCGCCGGGTTGGCGTAGCGGAAGCGGTTCTCCGCATCCACCAGCGCGCAGGCGATCGGGATGGCCGAGAGCATGGCCGCCGTATCCGGCGCAGTGCTCACCAGGGCCAGGCGCGCGCGGCGTGCAAGCGGCAGCCTCATGCCGCCACGCTTTCCAGCGCGGCGCTTTCCGGCTCGGCCGCTGCCGCCTTGCGTGACACACCGGCGGCGATCAACGGCGCGTAGAAGCGGACGATGAGCGCCACCACGGCCGGCGCCTCCGTCAGACGCATGATGGCGCCCCGGAACTCCGCCGAGCCGGGCAGCCCGCGCGAGTACCAGGCGACGTGCTTGCGGGCCAGCCGCAGCCCGGCATCCGCGCCGAAATGCAGGAGCATCGCCTCATAATGTTCCAGCAATATGGCCTGCTGGGCCGCCAGGTCCGGCTCCGGCAAATGCCGGCCCGTGCTTAAAAAATGGGCAACTTGGGCGGGAAACCACGGCCGCCCGTAACACGCCCGCCCCACCATCACGCCGTCCGCCCCCGAACGCGCACGCGCCTCCGCTGCATCCTCCACGCTGTTGATGTCCCCGTTCACGATCACCGGGATGCCCACCGCCCGCTTCACCGCGCCGACAAAATCCCAGTCCGCCACGCCGGTATAGAATTGCTGCCGCGTGCGCCCATGCACCGTCACCATCCGTACCCCGCACGCTTCCGCCACCTGCGCCAGCCGCGGCGCGTTCAGGCTCTGGTGGTCCCACCCCATGCGCATCTTCAGCGTCACCGGCACACCCGCCGCCTGCACCGTGGCCTCCAGTATCCGCGCCGCCGCCACTTCGTCCCGCATCAGCGCAGAACCCGCCTGCTGCCCCACCGCCACCTTGCGCACCGGACAGCCGAAATTGATGTCGATCACCTCGGCGCCCAGATCGGCCGACATGCGCGCGGCCTCCGCCATCGCCGCCGGCTCGCACCCGGCAAGCTGGATCGCCCGCGGCCCGCCGCCTTCGTCCAGCGCGGCCATGCGCAGCGTGTTGCGATTCTCCCGCAGCATCGCCCAGCTCGCTATCATCTCGGACACCACCATCCCGGTGCCGTGCCGCTTCGCCAGCCGCCGGAACGGCAGGTCCGTCACACCGCACATCGGCGCCAGTATCACCGGCGTCTCGATAGTGACGCCTTGGCCGAGGTCGATCGGTTTTAATGCACTGCCCATGATTTAGGCAGTTTAGTCAGATTGCAGGCATGTTGCAATGCGAAGAGAAGCAAGGCCTTCTTTTTTGAAAAAAAAAGAACTTTTGCTCCCCCGCTTGCACCAAGGCGTGCTCCGATCCTGCCAGCATTTACTCTGGCAGAAAAAGGCGCGCGACGATGCAGGCGCCGGGAGCAAAAGTTTTTTGCTTCTTTTTTTCAAAAAAGAAGGCCTTTCTTTTTTCCCCACCTCGCCCCAAACCCCCGCCCATGCGCATAGCCGCCATCCTCGTCGCCGCCGGCACCGGCACCCGTTACGGCACCCCCACGCCCAAGCAGTTCACCCACCTCGCCGGCCGCCCCGTCCTGCATTGGGCCGCCGCCGCCCTGCTCCCCCACATCCACCTCCTCCAGCCCGTCGGCGACGCCCCCGCCATCGAAGCCGCGCTGGCCGGCCTGGACCACCTGCCCCCTGTCCCCGGTGGCGCCACCAGGCAGGACAGCGTGCGCGCCGGCCTGGAAGCCCTGGCGTCCCACGCCCCCGACATCGTCCTGGTGCATGACGGCGCACGCCCCCTAATCCCGGACGGCACCGTCCCGGCCCTCCTAGCCGCCCTCGCCGCCCATCGCGGCGCCATCCCCGCCATAGCCGTGGCCGACACCCTGAAACGCGCCGAAGCCGGCGTGATCAGCGAAACAATCCCCCGCGCCAACCTCTGGCGCGCCCAAACCCCGCAGGCCTTCCACTTCCCCACACTACGCGCCGCGCACCTCACCCCCGCCCACCCCGGCGCCACCGACGATGCCTGGCTGCTGGAACAGGCTGGCCACCAGGTCGCCATCATCCCCGGCCACGAGGAGAACGTGAAATTGACGATCCCCGAAGATGCCGCCCGCCTCGAGCGCAGCCTGGCTCCCCAGGCCGCGCAGATGATCCCCCGCATGGGCACCGGCTTCGACGTCCACGCCACCTTGCCCGGCCGCAAGATGATCCTCTGCGGCATCGACGTCCCGTGCGCGTTCGGCCTCGACGGCCACTCCGACGCCGACGTCGGCATCCACGCCCTCTGCGACGCCATCTACGGCGCCCTGGCCGAAGGCGACATCGGCCGCCACTTCCCCCCCACCGAAGGCGAGTGGAAGGACGCCGACAGCGCCCGCTTCCTCCGCCACGCCGCCGGACGCATCGCCGCCCGCGGCGGCCGCCTCGCCAACGCGGACGTGACCCTGATCTGCGAACGCCCGAAAATCACCCCCCACGCCCCGGCCATGCGCGCCCGCCTGGCCGACCTGCTGGGCGTGCCCCTGGACGCGATCTCGGTAAAGGCCACCACGTCCGAACGGCTGGGCTTCACCGGGCGCGGCGAGGGTGTGGCGGCGCAGGCGGCTGTCTGCGTTTTGGTGCCGGGGTAGCAAGCAAGAAAGGCCTTCTTTTTTGGAAAAAAGAAGCAAAAAACTTTCGACTCCGCTGTCGCGTGGCTGTCCTGACGCGCGCGACAAAGTTTTGCAGGTCGTGGGCGCGGCGGCTCTCGCTATACCGCTTTCCTGCCTCGCCGCCTGCCAGGCACCGGTCGGGATCCAGCCCATGAAATGCCCAACCATCCCCCAGCCCCGCGCCGCCCAACTCACCCCTCCAAAACCAACCTCCGACGAACCGACAGCACTCGCCCCCGGCCACTGGGAATGGACAGTCGGCACCTACGACTGGGTGCCGCCGTCCTGGCTACCGCGCCCACCTCACCCCCATTGGCTCGCCGCGCCCGTCTTGTGGCAGTATGGCTACTGGACCCCGGACGCTGGCGCCTGCGTATGGACAGCGGGGCGCTTCGTCTCTTGAGTGCAAAAACCTGGCACGCCACCACCCGGATGCGGCGGTATCCACTGGTGCGTTATACGTCTCCGGGCAATATTTCTGGAAAGTAAAACGTATCGAAACTTCGGCGACGGTAGCGTCCTAAACCCTGATCCATGAAAAAGCGTCTCGCGTTTGTCGCGGTATTGCAACTACAGTCTCGGCGCGGTTTACGGCTTTGTCCCGCCGGAACCCGGAACGCCATGAACTGAGAGCGCATCGAGAGCCTCTCCACAGGCCACGCATGTCGATCCAGGAACATAATCAGCTCCGCAACTATGTTTCAATTTTACCGGAGGACCATTGGGAGCTAAATAGGCGTCTCCCCAGAGCATCAGGGCGGCGATCACTGGAAACAGGTCCCGGCCTTTCGATGTCAATCTGTACGTAGAGGGCGCTGAGCCTTGCGGGCCAGCTTTCTCCAAAATTCCTGCACTGGCCAGTTTGCTTAGCCTCGACGCAAGAATGTTCTTTGCGACCCCAAGACTCCGCTCGAGATCGGAAAACCTGCAATCGCCGCTGAGCAGATCGCGGACGATCAGGAGAGACCATCGCTCGCCGATCAGCTCCAGGCTGCGGGCGACCGAGCAGTTCTGGCAGTCATATTCGCTCCCGAGCATTTAACTTCTTACCACGCGGGGCTCTGAACAAGGGAGCCTGGCTCGCTCCGGGCCATTCACGGTTGCGTGATGCAACCGAAATTGGTTGCATCATGAAACTCTTGACGGCTTAAGTGGGGTCAGGCGGGAGCGATGCCGCAAACGTCTGACAGCCAAACCTGAGAGAGAAGCGCCATGGCAGACTCAATCAAAGCCGCGAACAGCGAAGCAATCAGTATGCAGGTCTTCCTGAGCCCACCACGGATCATTCAGGAAGAGCGAACCTTTGCGCCAGTCACATCCACCTTGTTCACTGGCCATACAGACGCGATCCTTGTCGACGCGCAGTTCTACAAGGAAGACGTGGAAGCACTGATCGACACGATCGCCGCTTCCGGCAAACGGTTGACCACCATCTACATCACTCATGGGCACTTCGATCACTGGTATGGAGCCGGCGCGATTGCCGCCCGCTTCCCAGGAACTCGCATATTGGCACTTCCTGGCGTGATGGCATACATCGGCGCGGCAAAGGAGCAGGAAGCGCAGATCATCAGCGCCATGTTTGGCGACAGGATAGTCAAACCCGTGGCGCTTCCTGAAACAATGGAGAGCGACACCATCGATCTCGAAGGACATCTTTTCCGCGCGATCGAGATCGGGCAGGGCGACATACCTTC
Source organism: uncultured Acetobacteraceae bacterium (assembly GCA_964244695.1). Lineage (GTDB taxonomy): Bacteria > Pseudomonadota > Alphaproteobacteria > Acetobacterales > Acetobacteraceae > BOG-908. The sequence goes on along the minus strand of CAXTJZ010000111.1, from coordinate 6,697 downwards.
GAACACGGTCCTTCACTCCCCGGAACTCAAGACCGTGATCGTCGGCGATCTCGCCTACAACAACATACACATGATGCTTGGTCTGAGTGGACCTGCCGAGTGGGATCAGTGGGCCTCGAACATCGACAAAATCCAAGATCTCGAACCCGGCGTTGTCGTCGTGGGCCACAAAAGCCGAGGCTCCGCGGATAGTGAGCCGGAACGCATCCTGACTGAAAGCCGCAAATACATCGGTGACTTCAAAACGGTCGCGCTCAAGGAGAAGAGTGCTCCTGCGATCGTCGCGGAGATGACGCGGCTTTACCCGCATTTCGAAAACGTAACGACGCTGGAATTTTCCGCTCTGTCCGTGGCCAATGTGCTGAACGGAGAACCTCCGCCATCCACGATGTGAAGCGCAGGGTGACGCCACGCCACGGCGTGACGTCACTCCGACACGGAACAGGAATTGCTGAGAAGGAGAGTGTAGATGAGACGCTCGGCACAGGAGTGGGCTGTCGTTGTTCTATTCTGCGTCACTCTGAGCGCAGCGGGAGTAGTCTGCACAGCATTGAGCCGAGCCAGTTGTGCAGCCTACGTTGCTGGCCTGCGTTAGAAAGGGTCGATGCTGGGTGAAACGCTCACCGTTACAAGTGGGCGCTTACCACTGCGATAAGGCGGGTGCGACCGTCCTGATCGCAATCGACCGGAGAGGGACGCAAGCTACGGTCCCACTCCGCGACTGCCTTCGCGCGTTGTAAACCAGCATTGCCCCGCGCGCACGCTTCTCACAACACGAAACCGCTTGCCCAGCTCCCTCCAAAGTTCTTATTATGTTCCGCACCAACCACTCAGGCGCCGCATCGTGTCCGCAGCAACCATCATCATCCCCGAAACCGCCGCCGAACGCACCGCGCGCCACCTGGGCCAGTGCCAACGCCTGGCCGAACTCGGCCTGATGCTTGCCGAAGCAGCCGCAGCCCGCGCCGCACAGGCGTTCGCCCAACACCCACCCGGCCCCGATTAGGAGAACGATACTACCCCACGCCCCCCGCGCGCCCCACACCCCGCCACCCTTTTCGCTCACCTCTCCAGCGCCGTCCGTCAGGCTATCAGGCTGGAATGCCGCATCGTCGCCGGCCACGCCGCAACGCTGGGCGCCCACACCCAGGCAGACCCTCGCCGCGCCAAAATCCGCCGCGCCATACGCCAAGCCACCGACAGCCGGCCAAACCGCGCGATGCTGCGCGAAGAAGCCGACGACTTGCTGGAGACCGAACTGGCGCTCGACCCGGACGGCACTACGTCCCTACCGGACCTTCTCGAGACGATCTGCGAAGACCTCGGCTTCGAGCTGGATTACCAGCAACTTGCAGCCGACCTCGCCACTCCCGATCCGACCTTCGCCACCAGCGCCGGCCCGGACGACCAATCCGAATGGCCCAACCCGGTAAAACCCCCCGGCCCGCCGCACTGAAGCAAGCAGTCCTTTTTTGAAAGAAGGGCCAAAAACTTTCCTCCCCGCATTTGCAGCATCCGGTTTCTCCCGGACAAACACGCAAGCAGAATGCGGGAAAGTGAAAGTTTTTTGCTTCTTTTTTAAAAAAACAAGGCCTTGCTTGCTTCAACAATCAGCCATCCGCCTCAGGCAAGTAATCTGGCCGGTTCCCCAGCCGAATGCTGCTATGCTCCAACCATAATGGACATGGCCGCCCCAAATACGCCTGTGCACCTGGCCGCCAACCCCGGCCCGATGGTCGTCTCCGGCCACATAACGGCGCTTCGCCTGTTCGACATCGCCTATGCCATAGACCTGCATCTTGCGGAAAATCTCTGGGCCAGCCAGGCCCGCCAGGGCGCGCGCTCCCGCCTCACTGGAACCCCGCCGAAAGCCGTCTCCTTCGGCGAGCCGCCGCTAGGCCTGGTTTTGCCCACCATGCAGCTCACCCTGCAGGAAGCCGCACCCACCGACGTTGATGTCACCGTCTTCGCCCGCCTCTACGCCTTCGGTGTCGTCACCCTGGCCATCCAGGTCCCGGCCGATAACCTGGACTGGGCAGCCTACACCGCCCGCATGAACGCGGTGGAAGCGGCCATCGGCACGCAGTCCGACATCGCCTTCTGGCACAACCTGCTCGACATTCTGGGCGAACCGATCGGCCCCGCACTGACCCGCGCGAACCGCTCGGACCTGGACGAGGACTACCTGGTCGCCACCGTGCACGGCTTCGCCGAACCCGTCCTCGCCACCGAACTCGGCCGCGAAATAGACCTGGTCCCCCTGCTGAGCGGCGAGACCCGCAAGCTCGCGGAAGCAGCCCGCGCCGACCTGCTAAGCCGCCGCTTCAGCTACTACACGGACGACCTCGTCGTTCTGACCTGGGACCGCGCCTTCATCTTCGAACCCCGCCGGGATACCGACGTCGCCGACGTCATAGAAGTCGCCAACGCCCAGTTCCTGGAAATGCGCTACTACGACGAGCTGCTGGACGCCGAACTGCCCCGCATGTACGACCTGGTGGAAGAAGCGACACGCCGTCTCAGCAGAGGCCCCCGCCGCTTCGCCTTCCTGGCCCGCCGCCTCTATACGCTGGTCGCCGAAGTCACCGAGCTGACCGAAAAAGTCGACAACGCGCTGCAAGTGACGGAGGACGTCTACCTGGCGCGTGTCTATTCCGCGGCACTGGACCTGTTCCGCGTCAAGGCAGTCAGCGCCGCCGTAAACCGCAAGCTCTCCATCATACGCGACACCTACGCAGCCCTTTACGACGAAGCCGCCAGCAGCCGGGCCGGGTTGATGGAGGGTGCGATCATTGCGCTCATAATTGTAGAAATATTACTGGCGCTCGTCGGGCGGCACTGAAGAAGCAAGCAGTTCTTTTTTGAAAAAAAGAACCAAAAAACTTTTGCTCCCTGTCGGCGGCTGCTGAAACGGTCCGCGACAGCGGAGTCAAAAGTTTTTTGCTTCTTTTTTCAAAAAAGAAGGACTTGCTTGCCTTGCCTTAAGCCACCTGAACCTTCTCGTTCCCGCCAGGATGCGGCGGCTCGCCCGTCGTCACCGCCTTAACATACCCATACAGATGCACCATCGTCGAAGAAGGTGCATCCCAATACTCCGCCTGGTCCACATGCACTTTCAGGATCGCAATGTCCGGATCGTCCACGCCTTTAGGAAACCACGTGCGCATCGCCTCGCCCCAATGCGCCTGTATCTCCGCCTTCTCGCGCACCACCTCGGCCGTGCCGGAAAACGAGATGTAGTTCTGGTGATGCGAGTCAGAGTACGTCACACCCACGCGCTCCTTGGAACCCACCTCGGCCACCTTGTGCGCGCTGGCGTGGGTGTAAAAATACAGCTCGCCGGTGAAATCCTTCTGGGCGGCCACCATCGGGCGGGCGCGCAGGTGGTCGCCGTCCTCGCTGGTCAGCATGGCGGTCTGTATGTGCTTGATCATGCCGGACAGCTTCTCCAGCGTCGCGGCATCTGCGGTCTTGGTCATGTTAGGGCTCCCTGTGGCGCTAGGGGCCTAGAACACGCGCGTGCTGGGCAGGGTTCCGAAAGGAAGGAAGGCCTTCTTTTTTGAAAAAAAGAAGCAAAAAACTTTTGACTCCGCTGTCGCGCACCTAACCGGAAAAGTCGGCGGCAGCGGAGTCAAAAGTTTTTTGGTCCTTTTTTCCAAAAAAGGACTGCTTGCTTTCTTCTCTCCTATTGGCACCCTACCCCCCATGCGACTCGCCCTGCTCCTGACCTGCGCCCTAGCCCTCCCAGCCAGCGCGCAGACCAACACCGCCACCACGCGCCTGCAGGACGCCCAGGTGGTCGCCCGCGGCAACACCATCGCCATCACCCGCCTGCCGATCAAAACGGCCACCGGCACCATCTATCGGGATGTGACCATAGAGTTGCACGTGGACGCCCAGGGCCACGTGACTCTGGCCACCGACGCCACCGGCCGCGCTGTCGCCTCCGGCATGCCGGCGCCCGCCTTGCCAGCGCGCCCTTCCGGCCGCCCGGCACAGGTGGCGTTGCAGGCCGTGCCGAGCGGCCAGCCGATCGAGCTGCCGCAGCAGCCCTCGCCACCCATCGTCTTCCAGAAATTCACCGCCGGCACCTACACCGCACCCGACGGCTCCATCCTCCAGGTGCAGGACCGCGGCATGGACCTCATCCACCACGTCCCCGCCTGGAGCCTGCGGTCCGACAACGCCGCCATCACCGAGGCCACCTTCTGGTCCGGCCCGCCCTTCCTCAGCCCTCGCAGCACGCGGCTGAAGCGCGCGCAGATCACCAGCACGCAATACGCGTACGGCGTCTCCGATGCCGGCAGCAGCGCGGTGTTCGGCACCGGCGCGCTGATCGGCGTCAAGCAGACGGGCCCCAAGCTCACCATCGTCAGCTTCCACCACGGCTGCTGCACGGACGAACCAGAGCCGGTCGCCACGCTCGTCTATACCCTGCTGGGCCACTGAATGGCTGCCCCACGTCTCGGCCACATTCTGGAGACGTCGCTCTACGTGTCGGACCTCGCGGTCAGCCACGATTTCTACGCCCGCGTCCTGGGCTTCGAGCAGTTCCTGCGTGACGACCGCATGTGCGCCATGGGCGTGGCCGGCGCCGGCGTGCTGCTGCTGTTCGTCCGCGGCGGCTCTGCCCGGCCCAGCCACACGCCGCAAGGCACCATCCCCGCGCATGACGGCGGCGGCACGCTGCATCTGGCCTTCGCCATCCCCGTAGGCGAACTGGAATCCTGGGCCGCCCACCTCGCCGCGCAGGACGTGGCCATAGAAAGCCGCATCACCTGGCCGGCCGGCGGCACCAGCCTGTATTTCCGCGACCCCGACAATCATTCCGTGGAAGTCGCCACACCCGGTCTCTGGCCGAACCATTGAGCGACGCCAGCGGGGAAGACGCACCGCGCGGCGACCTGGCGCTACGCGTGCCCGCCGTGCCAGCCGACACCAACGCCTCGGGCGACATCTTCGGCGGCTGGATCATGGGCATGATGGACATGGCAGCCGGCTCCACCGCCCACGAGCTGGCCGCCGGCCGCGTCGCCACCGTCGCCGTGTCGGACCTGGTGTTCCTGCGCCCCGTGCACGTGGGTGACCTGATAAGCTGCTACTGCGAGTTGGTACGCATCGGCCGCACATCGATCACCATAGACGTGGACGTATGGGCCCGGCGCACTTTGCCCATCCGGCACGAACGTGTGACAAAGGCCCGGTTCGTCATGGTCGCAGTCGATGCCGACGGAAAGCCGCGAAACGTTCAGACTGATCCGGACCCGGACCTCAGACCGCATTCGCCTTAAAATAGACTGCAGCACGGCAAGTCCGCTTGCGTCGGAACTAAAGAAAGCAAGGCCTTCTTTTTTGAAAAAAAGAAGCAAAAAACTTTTGACTCCGCTGTCGCGGGCTCACCGGAGAGGTTCGCGACAGCGGAGGCAAAGTTTTTTGCTTCTTTTTTTCAAAAAAGAAGGCACTGCCTAGCTCCTCAGCACAGCGTGTATCACCCCAGTCCGCGCCAGCACGTTCATCGCCACCTCGTTGCCGATCCGCCGCAACACCACCGATATCCGCGCCTCACCCAATGCCAGGTTGTGCAACGTAATAACGTCCAGGAAATCCGGCAGGCGCGGACGATCGAACACCACGCTCTGCTCGCCTACGTCGAACCGCAGGCCCAGGCACGCTCCCAAGGCCGCATGCAAGGCGGTAGCCGCCCAGGCCTGCGGGGAACACGCCACAGGATACAGCGTAGGCCCCTGGCCGCGCCGGCGCGCAAAGCCGCAGAACAGCTCAGGCAGCCGCCGCAGATCCACATACAACGCCGCATCGAACAGGCCGGAGAAGATCCGTTCCGCCTGCGGCTTCAGCCCGTAGCGCGCCAGGCCCAACGCAATCACCGCGTTGTCGTGCGGCCAAACGCTGCCGTTGTGGTAGCTCATCGGGTTGTAGCGCGCCTCGCCGGACGCCAGCGTGCGTATGCCCCAGCCGTTGAAGAACCGGCTGGCCATCAATCCCTCGGCCACGCGCAGCCCGCGCTCCGGCGAACAGAGACCTGTGAGCAGCAGGTGGCCGGCGTTGGAGGCACGCACGCGGCAGGGGCGGCGCGCACCGTCCAGCGCCAGCGCGTAGGTGCCCAGCTCCTCGCACCAGAACTTCAGCTCGAACGCCGTCTGCAGGTGCGCGGCCTTCTTGTCTTCCGCGTCTGCGGCATCCGCATGGCCCATGGCGCGCGCTATGCTCGCCGCCGCCCGCCGCGCGCCATAGACGTAGCCCTGCACCTCCACCAGCGCGATCGGGCCCACGGCAAGCGCGCCGTCGGCATGGCTTATGCTGTCGAAACTGTCCTTCCAGCCCTGGTTGGCCAGGCCCTTCTCCGTCTGGCGGAAGTAGCTGACGAAGCCGTCCGGATCACGGTCCGCGTAGCTGTCCATCCAGCCCAGGGCCGCCTGAATTTGCGGCCAGATGGCAGCCACCGTCGGCAGGTCGCCCGTGCGCTCCAGATAGGCGCCGGCCAGCATGACGAACAGCGGCGTAGAGTCCACGCTGCCGTAATAGCGGCGGAACGGCACCTCGCCGAGTTCCGCCATCTCGCCGCGACGCACCTCGTGCAGGATCTTGCCCGGCTCTGCGTCGGAGGCCGCGTCGTGCGTCGTCGCCTGGTTTGCGGCCAGGTAGCGCAGCACGCCGGCGGCGATCGCCGGGTCCATCC
>CAXTJZ010000110.1:0-12065 GCA_964244695.1 uncultured Acetobacteraceae bacterium | reverse complement strand
GGGGGGGGGGGGGGGGGGGGGGGGGGGGGGGGGGGGGGGGGGGGGGGGGGCGGGCGGGGGGGGGGGGGGGGGGGGGGGGGGGGGGGGGGGGGGGGGGGGGCGGGGACGAGCTGGCCTTCATCGCCGGCCTGGTGCGCGCGCATGACGCCGTGGCCATCTGCGACGAAGTGTACGAGCATCTGGTGTTCCCCCCTGCCCGCCACGTGCCGCTGATGACGCTGCCCGGCATGGCCGAGCGCTGCCTGCGCGTGGGCAGCGCCGGCAAGACGTTCTCGCTGACCGGCTGGAAGGTGGGCTACGTCAGCGGCCCGCCGGCGCTGGTGGGCGTGGTGGCAAAAGCGCACCAGAACCTCACCTTCACCACGCCGCCCAACCTGCAGCGCGCCGTGGCGCTGGGATTGGCCAAGGACGACGCGTATTTCACCGAACTCTCCGCCAGCCTGGCCGGGAAATGCGCGCGCCTGTCGATCGGCCTGTCCGCGATCGGCTTCCGCGTGCTTCCCACCCAAGGCAGCTACTTCGTGACGGCGGACTACACGCCGCTGGGCTTTGCCGGCGACGACCAGGCGTTCTGCCGCCACATCACCGAGCATGCCGGCGTGGCTGCCATCCCGGTATCCGCTTTCTACGAGAAAGCGGCGCCGCGGAACTGGGTGCGGTTCGCGTTCTGCAAGAAGGACGAGGTGCTGGACGAGGCTTGCGCGCGGCTGGGCCGGCATTTTGGGGTTCGGGTGGCGGCGTAAGGCAAGCAAGGCCTTCTTTTTTGAAAAAAAGAAGCAAAAAACTTTTACTCCGCTGTCGCGGGCCTGTCCGGTGGGCCGCCGACAGGGAGTAAAAGTTTTTTGGTCCTTTTTTTCAAAAAAGGACTGCTTGCCTTGCCTTCTCCCCCCGTCTAAATCGCCCCAACCCTTGTGGCGGACGTAGCTCAGTTGGTAGAGCGCCGGTTTGTGGTACCGGTTGTCGCGGGTTCGATCCCCGTCGTTCGCCCCATTCCCGCCCTCATCCTGGCTGGTGGCCGAGCCCTGCGCATGGGCGGTGTGGACAAAGCCCTGCTACAGGCAGGCGACCACACGCTCATTGAACACCTCCTGGCGCGGCTGTCGCCCCAGGCCGGCCCGATCGCCGTCTCCGCCAACGGTGATCCCGCCCGCTACGCCCACCTGAATTTGCCGATCCTGGCCGACGAAGTGACCGGCCGCGGCCCGCTGGGCGGCGTACTGCGTGGCCTGGACTGGGCCGCGTCGCTCGGCGCTGACGCGCTGCTCAGCGTGCCGGGGGACACGCCTTTCATCCCAACCGACCTCGCTGCACGGCTCGGCGCCGCGCCTGCCTGGGCCGAGAGTGCTACCGGCTTACACCCGCTCGTGGCGGTCTGGCCCGTCGCGTGCCGCGCGGTGCTGGCCGGCTGGCTCGCCAGCCAGCCCTCCGGCCGGGTCCGCGCGTTCGGCGTCACCATCGGCACCCGCACCGTTTGGTTCGCCGACGCACCGGACCCGTTCCACAACGTCAACACATCGGAGGACCTCGCCCACGCACGAACGCGTGTGTAATAGCTGGCGTGTCGCTTGGGGATTCGGCCGTGCACTGGTCCAGCCTGAACACGTTCTTCTACGCCGTGGTCGCCCTGCTGGTGATCGTCGATCCGCCAGGCACCGCCGTGGTGTTCGCCGCCATGACGCCCAACGACACCCATGCCGAGCGCACCAGCCAGGCCCGCCGCGCCTGCCTGCTCGCTTTTTTTGTGCTGGCCGTCTTCGGGCTTGCCGGCGAGAGCCTGCTCGCCTCGCTGGGCATCGGCCTGCCGGCCATGCGCGTGGCTGGCGGCATCCTGCTATTCATCACGGCGGCCGACATGGTACGCGGCAGCCACGCGCTGCGCGAGACGGACCAGGAACGCCAGGCCGCCATACGCACGGACGAGGACATCGCGATCTTTCCGCTTGGTATCCCGCTGATCGCGGGGCCGGGCGGCATGACCACGATGGTGGTGCTGCATTCCCATGCGGGCGGCGACCCGCTGAAGATACTCTCGATCGAGGCGGCGGTGGCGGTGAGCGTCGGGCTGACCTTCACGTGTCTGCTGAGCGCGAAATGGATCGCGCGCGGGCTGGGCGACACGGGGGCCAGCGTGGCGGGCCGCGTGCTCGGCGTATTGCTGGCAGCGCTTGCGGTGCAGATTGCGCTGGACGGGCTGCGGCAGGCCTTTGCCGGGAGCTGAACGGCCGCACCGGACAGGCAACGGTTTAGCGGAGCCCGCGTTCGTTCCGTAGGCGATCGTCCGGCCGGCTGTCGCGCAGGGGACCACGATGCAGGATTTTGTCGACCTCAAGGTGCAGTTCGGCGTCGGCGACTACCATCTGAATCGCTATCGCGTGGTCTTCACCGGCCCGCCGGGCAAGACGAGCGCGATGCTGGCCCAGGAGTTCGTCAACGGCTTCCCGACCTTCTTCAGCAGCCCCTATGCCAATGTCGAACGGACGTCGAAGCGCTTTGGCAACTCGCCCACGCTGAAGTTTCACGGCTTCATGCGCGTGCTCGGCATAGATCTTGGGCATCCGCACCATGACTGGGTGGTCCAGGGGTGGAGCGATCCGAACCTAGGCTTCACCGCGCAGACACTGCAGCGCCGCTTCCTCGACAAGGACGACGGGCAAGCAGCCCTCGCCGCAGGCGGCGGGGTCACATTGGGCACCGTGGTCGCCGGCCCGGCGGGCGCGGTCATCGCCGGAGCGGCGGGCGACGAGGCCATGGGTTCCAATCAAAAGCATTTCCTGGCCGGCCGGCGATCCTGGAAACTGACCGACGGCACTATGTTCGGCCTGCCGCAGCCGCTGCACGTGCTGGAGACCGCGGCCGTCGAACGGTTCTCATGCCGGACCTACCAGGCTTCGAACATCGGCGGGATGACGGAGAACAAGATCCCCCCGATCTGGATCGCGAACCTGGCGAATTTCGTGGACCGGCCCGGCTTCCAGGTCATTCCGCAGCCGATTACGTCGACGGCGCCGCTGCCGGGTGGCGCCTGGACGCAAGGCCGCAGCGACAAGGGATTTCCGGTGAACTACCTGCGGATGAACTTCACCGACTTGAAATCCCTTATGGGCAGCAATCAGTTCCACGATACATTTTACCACCACCCAAACATCATTGACCGCAATGCCCAGGCACCGGGTTTCTGGGGCAAGCTCGAGCGAGCGACGGCATTTTAAAGAAGTAGAAGATTGTTAACGGGACGCCGCTGCAGGCGCCTCGCCAAACCGGAAGGCACCACGCCGCTGACGCAGGCGACGGGAGCAGACTTTCAAAAAAGGACTGCCTGCTTCCTCTCTTCCAGTCCCTCTTCCAACGTCCGCCCCACCACGCCAAGCTTCGCGCGCATCTCACCCACGTCAAAGGCCTTGTCCTCGGCCAGACGCCGGACCTCGTCGGCTTCGATCCGCGGTCCGAGGGACAGAACGCGCGCAGATGCCGCGGCCAAACGGACCGCAGTCATCGGTACAGGCAGCACGTGCTTCGTACGAAGCCCGGCCGCGCGCGCCACCGCCTGCACGAACCCGGCATACGGCACTGGCGCCGGCCCCGCGATCACTATCGTTTCGGCGGCGGCCCAGTCCCGGCGCAGGGCGGCGCGTATGCAACGTGTCACGTCGTCCTGGTGAATCGGCTGCACGAGGGCCCGCCCGCCACCCGGAAGCGGCACCACCGGCAGCCACCTGAGCAAGGCGGCCAGGCGGCGCACGTTGTCCTCGCCCTGGGCGCCGAAGATCATCGTCGGATGCAGCATCACGCCCGGCCGGCCGGATGCCAGGAACGCCGCCTCACCTGCCAGCACGCCGCGCCCATGCGCGTCCGGCCAAGCGGTGTATTTGCGCGTGCTGCCAAGGAACACGAACGTCGCCCGCGCGGGCGCTGCCGCCAGGATCGCCGGCACGTGACGCGCATGCGCGCACGAGACCACATGTGTGGCGCCGGCAAGCGCCCGGCCCAGCGCCGGCGCGTCCGCCAAATCGGCAACCCGCGCCTCGCCCGCCAGCCCGGTCCCCGCCCAGCGCGCCGCATCGCGCACCACCGGCACGAACCCGACCCCGTCCGCCGCCAAGGATCGGCACAGCGCCGCACCGGACCGGCCAGACGCGCCAATCACGTGAACGCAGACCGGTTCCGCCTCATGTGGTATCATGTTACCACACAGAAAAAACCTTGACCCGACCGTCCCTTACCGCCAAACACCGCACCTCGCTCCATTCGGGAATACACCCATGTTGAAGACCACCCGCTCGCTGAAGCCGGCGGAGGTGACCAAGAGCTGGATCCTGATCGACGCCGAAGGTGTCGTTCTGGGCCGCCTCGCCAGCATCATCGCCAACCGCCTGCGCGGCAAGCACAAGCCCACTTTCACCCCGCATGTCGATTGCGGCGACCACGTCATCGTCATCAACGCCGACAAGGTGCGCGTGACCGGCAAGAAGGCCGAGCAGGACGTGTTCTACTACCACACCGGCTATGCCGGCGGCATTAAGGGCCGCACCATTCGCCAGCGCCTGGAGAGCAAGCGCCCAGGCCAGGTGGTGGAAAAGGCGGTCGAACGCATGATCACCCGCGGACCGCTGCAGCGCGCGCAGATGAAGCATCTGTATGTGTACGCCGGCGCCGAGCACCCGCATGACGGCCAGCAGCCCAAGCCGCTCGACGTCGCTGCCATGAACCCCAAGAACAAGAGGGTCTGAGACCATGTCGGAATCCACCCGGTCACTGGCCGACCTCAAGGACCTCGTCACTGCCGCCACCGGCACCGGCCTGGGCACCACCGAGTCCGGCGGCCCGAAGCGTGAGCCGAAGCGCGACGCGCTGGGCCGCAGCTATGCCACCGGCCGGCGCAAGAACGCCATCGCCCGCGTCTGGATCAAGGCCGGCAAGGGTGACATCCAGGTCAACGGCAAGCGCGTCGGCGTCTATTTCGCCCGTCCCGTGCTGCGCATGCTGATCACCCAGCCGTTCCTGGTGAGCGACCGCTACAACCAGTTCGACGTGTTCTGCACGGTCAACGGCGGCGGCCTTTCCGGCCAGGCCGGCGCGTTGCGCCACGGCATCAGCCGGGCGCTGACGTATTACGAGCCGGATCTTCGGCCTATCCTGAAGACGGCGGGCTTCCTCACGCGTGATAGCCGTGTGGTCGAGCGGAAGAAATACGGCAAGGCGAAGGCGCGTCGTAGCTTCCAGTTCTCCAAGAGGTAGGCAAGCAAGGCCTTCTTTTTTGCAAAAAAGAAGCAAAAAACTTTTGCTCCCTTTCGCTGCTGTAGTCGCCTCGGCTTTGTCATGAGGTACTGGACTGTTGCAGACGAAGGGAGCGAGAGTTCAGCCGTGCTTCCAAGGTGTGATCAGCAAGCTCAACGCAAACCTGACGAACTGGAAATCTCCTGTGCGTCCTTGACCGTGACTTCGCAGGGGCGGCCATCCGCTCCTTTGCTAAAGCGACGAACCACCTCGATGGCGCCAACTATCGCGTCATTGAAATCCTGAAGCTGGTCCGCGGGTATCCAATACTCTTGGCAGGCGCGCCCCCCGACCTCTCGCACCTCGAACGCCGCCAGAAAATCGGCTTTCACCTCGAAGCGGGTGACGATTCCTTCGCCGCTGGCAGGCACGTTCCAATCGCGTGCTATGAGAACGGCATAATCTTCAGTCGTGACGGGATAGAAGATCGGCTGGTCGAGCAGGCGCGCGGGAAACCTGCGCAGGTCTGCCTTTACGATCAGCGCCATCTCCTTCGGCCCGACCGGCCTCCAAAGCGTCACGGTTGCTGCACTCACCCGTCGCTCCTTCAAGGATAGGTCTGGTTCTATAATTATGCCAAAAAACTCCGGCCTTTTCATAGGACGACTGCTCGCGTGATGCCAACTGTGTTCATCGACGGCGAGGCCGGCACCACCGGCCTCGGCATACGCGAGCGCCTCGCCGGCCTACCCGTGACGCTCCTCAGCATCGATCCGGCCCTGCGCAAGAACGAAGCAGCGCGTCAGGCGCTCATGCGCGAAGCGGACGTCCTCATCCTCTGCCTGCCGGACGAGGCAGCGCGCCGGGCTGTCACCCTGGCCGAAAGCCTCGGCGAGGCCGCGCCACGCATACTCGACGCAAGCTCGGCCAACCGCGTGGCCCCAGGCTGGACCTACGGCTTCGCCGAACTCACCGCCGCCCAGCCGGCCCGCATCGCTGCAGCCAGACACGTCAGCAACCCGGGCTGCTACGCTACCGGCGCCATCGCCCTGCTGCGCCCGCTAACCGAATCCGGCCTGCTGCCGCCAGACACGCCCATCAGCATAAACGCCGTCAGCGGCTACTCCGGCGGCGGAAACCAGATGATCGCGGCCCACGAAGCCGAGGGCGGCCCCGCCTACGAACTCTACGCCCTCGGCCTGGACCACAAGCACGTGCCTGAAACGATGGTGCATGGCGGCCTGACCCGCCGCCCGGTCTTCGTCCCTTCCGTCGGGCATTTCCGCCAGGGCATGCTGGTCAGCATCCCGCTGCATCTGGACACCCTGCCCGGCCGCCCCACCGGCACAGACCTCCGCCAAGCTTTGGCCGCGCACTACGAAGGCAGCGAGACCGTGCGCCTGATCCCAGGTGGCGCGTCTCGCCTGCAACCGGCCGAGCTTGCCGGCACGGATGCGCTGGAGCTGCACGTATTTGCCGAGGAAGCCGCCCGCCAGGCGGTGCTGGTGGCGCGGTTGGACAATCTGGGCAAGGGCGCGTCCGGCGCGGCTGTGCAGAACCTCAGGCTGATGCTTGGTTTGAACGGGAAGTAAGAAAGCAGTCCTTTTTTGCAAAAAAGGACCAAAAAACTTTTACTACCGGCGCATCTGCAGCAGCCGGGTGCCGCCAGATAAAAGCGACTGCGTACACGGCGCAGGAAGCAAAAGTTTTTTGCTTCTTTTTTTCAAAAAAGAAGGCCTTCTTTCTTCAGGAGACGTCTCAATGGACCACCCCAGCCCACTCTGGTCTTTGGACGGCATCTCCCCCCAGATCGCCCCAGACGCCTGGATCGCGCCGACGGCCGTGCTCATCGGCAACGTGGCGATAGGTGCGCAGGCCAGCATCTGGTTCGGCTGCATCCTGCGCGGCGACACCAACCGCATACGCGTCGGCGCACGCAGCAACATCCAAGACGGCTGCTTGCTCCACTGCAACCCTGGCGAGGACATGGCATGCGTGGTGGGTGAGGACGTGACGGTCGGCCACATGGCCATCGTGCACGCCTGCACGCTGCAGGACCGCGCGTTCGTCGCCATGGGCGCCACCGTGCTGGACGGCGCGGTGATCGAGTCGGGCGGCGTGCTGGCGGCCGGCGCCGTGCTCACGCCAGGCAAGCGCATCGGCGCGAACGAGATGTGGGCGGGCACGCCGGCCAAGCTGGTGCGCGTGCTGGGCGAGGCGGAGCGCGCGAAGTTCGCGATGACCGCGCCGGCCTATGTGCAGAACGCACTGCGCTTCCGGGCTGGGCTTAGGGATGTCGATTAGGCCAGGAAGCAAGCAGTCCTTTTTTGAAAAAAAGGACCAAAGAACTTTTGCGCCGCTGTCGCGCGTTTGAGGAAAATACCGCGACAGCGCGGACAAAAGTTTTTTGCTTCTTTTCTTTCAAAAAAGAAGGCTTTCCTTACTCATTCAGTCAAACTCGACTTCTGAGTCTGCCGCATACGCGCCACCTGCGCCGCATACGGCTCCATCAGCCCCGGTGTGCCGGAATGATACAGCCCCGACGCCATCGCCCACCCGCGTTCACTGCCGCGCTTGCCGGATCGGAGTGAGACGAGCAGGCGTGCAGCGTAATCCGCGTTCAGCGCGGGGTTGAAGGCGTCCGCCAGCGTGGGGAACGCGCTGGCATGTTCACGCAGATCCACCTGCATGCAGCCGATATCGACGAAGCGGGCGCCCCCGGCCAGACGCCGCGTGGTCTCCGCCACCGCCTGTGCGCGCGTGTCGAAGAACAGGGATTCGCCGTCCGCGTTGACCGCCCACGGCCAGGGCTGGCGGTCGCCGGTGACAGGCAACGGACGGCCCGTCTCGACCCGGGAGATTGCCGGCAGAAGGCCGGGCGGCAGACCGTATCGTGCGCCGGAATCGGCGATGGCCACGAGGCACAGTGCGGACTGGCGGGCCATCCAGGCCCGCCTTGCCGCAGGCTGCGTCTGCCTTGGCAGCACGCTGTCGCCCGGCAAACCATGACCGGGCGCTGGCGCTGCGAAAGCCTGGGCACAAAGCAGCAAGGCACAAGCTCCGGCCGCCAGACTGCGACCGGGCGCGTGGCTGGGGCAGGTGTGCGCCTCAGGCGTGACCCGGCTTCTCGTCATACACGGCATAGGCAAGCTTCAGCAGGCGCTGCGCGGGGCGGCGCAGGCCAGCGCGGTCCGCATCCTTGGCGAGGGTCAGCAGGCGGTCGGCGAGCATCAGCGGGCTGACGCGATCGGTTTCGGCTTGGGTGAAAGAGGCTGCCATCTGGATTCTCCACTCGGTGCACCCGGCTTTTCGGGTGAGCGGACTGTGCGGGCCTTCTGGTTGCTCGATGGTTAACGTGCGCGAGGAAACAACGCCTTCTTTTCTGAAAAAAAGAAGCATCAGTCTTTGCGCGATGCCGCGGCGTTCAACTCCCCGCGTTGTTCTGCAGCGCCCACACGCGTAGCGCCGACGCCAGCGACTGCGCCGGGACCCGCTCGGCATCCACCGCTGCCACGATCGCCAGCAGCGTGCCGCCCGACGCTTGCGCCGCCTGCTCCAGCGCATCCCAGAACGCCGGCTCCAGCGCCACGCTGGTGCGGTGCCCGGCCAGCGAGAAGCTGCGCTTGACGAGCGAGGTCATCGGAGCGGAAGGCAAGCAAGGCCTTCTTTTTTGAAAAAAAGAAGCAAAAAACTTTTGCCCCTGAGCTGCGCCACTAGCTTCGATCCGTCTGGAGGCACCAATCTGCTGCCGATGCCAGGTAGCAGAAGTTTTTTGGTCCTTTTTTGCAAAAAAGGACTGCTTGCTTTCTTACCCTGCAAGACGCACGGCCGCCCATTGCGCCGCCTCAGCCACCACCGGATCGGCGTCCGCGGCTAATTCCTGAGCCACTGGCCGAAGCGACGCGTCCCCAGAATTACCGATCGCGGTCAGCACGTTGCGCACGAACCGGTTGCGGCCGCTGCGCTTGATCGGCGAGCCGGAAAACATCGTGCGGAACGCCGCATCGTCCAGCAGCGCCAGCTCGGCCAGACGCGGCGCGGCCAGGTCGGCGCGCGCGGCCAGCTTCTCGTCGCGGCCGGCCTGGGCGAACTTGTTCCACGGACACACCGCCAGGCAGTCGTCGCAGCCGTATATCCGGTTTCCGATCGCCGGACGCAGCGCGTGCGGGATGGGCCCGGCGTGCTCGATGGTGAGGTAGGAGATGCAACGCGTGGCATCGAGCTGGTACGGCGCCGGAAACGCGTCCGTGGGGCAAGCCGTCAGGCAGCGCGTGCAGGTGCCGCAACCACTGCCGGCGGCCGGCGTGCGCGGCAGGTCCAGCGTGGTAAACACCTCGCCCAGGAACAGCCAGGAGCCATGGGTGCGCGAGACCAGGTTGGTGTGCTTGCCCTGCCAGCCCAGGCCCGCCTGCTGGGCCAGCGGCTTCTCCATCACCGGCGCGGTGTCCACGAACACCTTAACCGCGCCGCCGAACCGGCTGACGATGAACTGCGCCAGGTGCTTCAGCTTGCCGCGCAACACGTCGTGGTAATCACGGTGGCGGGCATAGACGCTGATGTTGCCGCGATCCGGGCGCCCCAGCGTAGCCAGCGGGTCGTCCGGCGGTGCATAGCACAGGCCGAGTGCGATCACGGTGCAGGCTTCCGGCCACAGTTTCTGCGGGTGCGCGCGCTGCTCGGTGCGTTCGGCTAGCCAGCCCATCTCGCCATGGCGGCCGGCAGCCAGGAAGTGGGCGAGGTGGGCGCGGGCTTCCGGGCCTAGGTGGGCCGGGGCGAAGCCGATTGCGTCGAAGCCGAGTTTCAGGGCTTGGTCGCGTATGCGGGCTTCAGGCAAGGAAGGCCTTCTTTTTTGAAAAAAAGAAGCAAAAAACTTTTATCCCTGGCGCCTGCACGAAACGATTCGCGCGTATCCAGGCGACCGCGGCTGCATCAGATGCGTCAGGAGCAAAAGTTTTTTGGTTCTTTTTTTCAAAAAAGAACCGCTTCCTTCCTTCACCCACGCCCACGATACCCCGGCACACCCTGCTCCGGCACCCAAGCACCGTCAGGCGGCGCGCCACTCTGCCAGAACACGTCGATCGGAATTCCCCCGCGTGGATACCAATACGCGCCGATACGGAACCAGACGGGGGCGAGCAGCTCGACGAGCCGGGCGGCGATCTGCATGGTGCAGGCCTCGTGGAAGGCGCCGTGGTTGCGGAAACTTGCCAGGAACAGCTTGAGGGACTTGCTCTCCACCAGCCACTCCGAAGGGATGTAGTCGATCACCAGGTGGGCGAAGTCCGGCTGAGACGTGATCGGGCAGAGTGAGGTGAACTCGGGGGCGGCGAAGCGGACGACGTAGTGCTTGCCCTGCGCCGGTGCCGGCACCCGTTCGAGCTTCGCCTCGTCGGGCGATTGCGGCCAGATAGTAGGCTGGCCGAGTTGGGTCAGGTCTGGCGGGACGGTGTCCATCGGATCAACCAGTCTTCAAAACGATGTTGGCTGCACGTGCCAGCTTCGGCATCGCGGGCGCGGCGGGAATGGCTTTCCTCGACTTCCAATGCGCCTGTGCGGCTCCAACCAGGTCCACTTCCAGCTCCTCGCGTGACGAAAACGACTGCTTGCTCATATAGCCAGCCTCACCGCAAAACTCAGGTTGCGCGAGCCGGCACGATTTCATCGGCGGGCCCAAGCCGCTCCGCCGTCCACCCGGCCCGCGTCTCCGCCGCAAACGCCGTCAGCCGCCCGGCCACGATCGCCGCCCGCAGCCCGCGCATCAACGACTGATAATAGGCGATGTTGTGCCAGGTCAGCAGCATCGGCCCCAGCATCTCCTCGCAGCGGAACAAATGGTGCAGATAGGCCCGGCTGTGCCGCGTGCACGCGGGGCACGCGCAGGCCGGGTCGACAGGCCCCGCATCGTCGGCATGCCGCGCATTGCGCATGTTCAGCACGCCTCGGCTAGTGAATGCCCGACCGGTGCGCCCGGCCCGCGTCGGCATCACGCAGTCGAACATGTCCACGCCGCGCAGCACGCCGCCCACCAGATCGTCCGGCGTGCCCACGCCCATCAAATAGCGCGGCCGGTCCGCCGGCAGATGCGGTACGCATACCTCCAGCGTGTCGAACATCGCCGATTGCCCCTCGCCCACCGCCAGCCCGCCTATCGCGTAGCCCTCGAAGCCCTCCGCCAGCAGCGCCTCGGCCGAGCGTGCCCGCAGGTCGGGATACACGCCGCCCTGCACGATGCCGAACAGCGCATACCCCTCGCGGGCCACGAACGCCTCCCGGCAGCGCGCGGCCCAGCGCATGGACAGCGCCATGCTCGCCTCCGCCACGTCATGCGTCGCCGGAAACGCGGTGCATTCGTCCAGCACCATGGTGATCGTGGCGTCCAGCAGATGCTGTATCTGCACCGCACGCTCGGGCGTCAGCCGGTGCTTGGCTCCGTCCAGATGCGAGGCGAACGTCACACCGCCCTCGTCCAGGGTGCGCAACTTGCCGAGCGACATCACCTGGAAGCCGCCGGAATCGGTCAGGATCGGCCCCGGCCAATCCATCATGCGGTGCAAGCCGCCCAGCGCCGCCACACGTTCAGCACCTGGCCGCAGCATCAGGTGATAGGTGTTGCCCAGCACGATACCAGCGCCCGTGCTGCGCACCGCATCGGCCGTCATCGCCTTCACCGTGCCGGCCGTGCCCACGGGCATGAACACCGGCGTCTGCACCGCCCCATGCGCCGTGTGCAACGTGCCGGCGCGCGCGGCGGCGTCGGTTGCCTCGGGGGTCCAGTTGAATGCGGTCACGGCGAGGGTTCAGGCAAGGCAAGCAGTCCTTTTTTGAAAAGAAGGACCAAAAAACTTTTGACT
>CAXTJZ010000109.1:2442-12065 GCA_964244695.1 uncultured Acetobacteraceae bacterium | reverse complement strand
GGTCCATATCAAGGATGTCTTTGCGTTGGACGGCAAACCGGAAGCTTTCCGGATGGAGACCATCCTGCGAAAGCCGCTGATGGTGGCTCCGCAGATCCCGGTGCTCGACCTGCTGCTGCAGATGCGCGTTGCCCGCGTGCATTTGGCGCTTGTGGTGGACGAGTACGGCGGCATAGACGGCCTGCTCACCATCGAGGATTTGGTAGAGACGATCGTGGGCGACATTGCCGACGAGCACGACGAACACGATACGCCGATGGTCACCGAACGCGCCGACGGCACGCTGGACCTGGACGCGCGCATGAAGGTGGAAGATTTCGAAGCCCGCGTCGGCGCGCTGCTGACCGAGGAGGAGCGCGAGGCCGACATAGACACGATTGGCGGCCTGGTCTTCACTCTGGCAGGGCGCGTGCCGGCCCGTGGAGAAGTGATCTCTCACGTGTCAGGCGCGGAGTTCCGTGTTCTGGATTCCGACGCGCGGCGGATACGGCGGTTGCGGGCGAAACTGCCGGCTGTCGCGGCTTGAAAGGTCAGACGATAGTACGTTTGCTTGTCCAGCAAGTCTGCTGTCCTGCAAGCGTGGTCCAAGAGACTTTCTCGACGCGTCGGGAAGAGAGACTCGTGCTTGGATCGGGAATGATAGCAGTTAGATCGTTAGATTTGCTTCCAAAATAAACGGTATATGTGTATATACCACCTTTGAAGGGCTTTATGGATCGTGCGATCGTCGGGAACTCCAGCCTCAACTAGGCTGCCCGCCGACCATTTTTGGAGTGGTTGCGACATTCGTTTGAGAGAACCTCACACGAAGACTGAACTCCCTGCCGGTGAGCCGGATTGTCCTTCAATTACGCGTGCAGGAAACAGCGCTGTTTTTTTGAGCCAGGTTTCGTCAGTCAACGAGCGACCGGTGTCGTTGGGTCGACCATGCTGATGACGATGACGAAAGATAACGGATAATCATGCTTGAAGCTTTTTAGCGTGAGCAGGGCAGTTGCAGCAAAACCCTCCTGCCAGGGGCGAGCGTGCATGGGGCGATCACTCGGCAAATTCAAATGGTCCAACATGTCGCGTTGTCATGTGAAAACCGACGCAAGCTTCAGTGCAATAACAGCCTGTTGCCGGGCCCTGTTGTAAGCCGCCCACCCCCCCTACGCGGTAGTCACAAGCTTCTTGCTCCTTTTTTTCGAAAAAGAAGGCCCTACCTTGCCATTCTACCCCCACGGACCCACTCGAATGTCAGGCACCAACAAAGACAACAAGTCCGAGGAGTTCAAGCGCGCCACGGCCGGCGCCTTGCGTGCCATGGCGCAATCGGCCGACGTGCAGGTCGCCTTCCAGCCTGGCCCTTCCGGCGTCACCGGCAAACGCGCCCGCCTGCCCGTCCCCACGCGCGCTTTGCCGCTTGCCGAGATGACCCGCCTCCGTGGTGCCGCCGACAGCGCCGCGCTAAGGCTCCGCCATCACGACGACGCCGTGCACGCCGCCCGCAGCCCCGCCGAACGCGACGCCCGCTCGATCTACGACGCGCTGGAACAGGCCCGCGTGGAGATCGTTGGCGGCCGCTTCATGGAGGGCGTGACCGCAAACCTGCGTGCCCGCCTCACCGAAACCGTGGAAGCCGACGGCCTGGACCGCATGACCAGGCGCGACCAGCTTCCCGCCAGCGCCGCACTCGCTCTGCTGGCCCGCGAGCGCATGTCCGGCCAGACCTCCCCGCAGGCCGCTACCGCCGTGCTAAACCTCTGGCGCGAAGGCCTGGGCGACGAGGCCGACACTGCCTTGGCCGAACTGGCGGACGCGCAGTATGACCAGAACGCCTACGCCCGCGCGGCCCGCAAGCTGCTGGCCGTCCTCGACCTGGCCGAAGCCGAATCCGAGGCGGAACAGGAGGAGTCCGAGGACCAGAAGGAGGAGTCCGGCGAGCAGAGCGGCGCCCAGGACAACACCACCGAAAGCGAGGGCGAGAAGCAGTCCGAATCCGAAAGCATGCTGTCCGCATCACCGGAAGAGATGAGCGGTGAGCAGGCTGACGACCAGACTGGTGACAGCGAGGACGAGGACACCGCCGGCGCCGAGGGCGAGGACCGCCCCGCCGGCCCGCAGCCGCGCCGCGAACGCCCGGACGACGACACCGAAAGCCAATACCGCGCCTACACCCGCGCCTTCGACGAAGAAATCGCCGCGGAAGACTTGTGCGACGCCGACGAACTCACCCGCCTCCGCCAACAACTCGACCAGCAGCTCCAGCACTTGCAAGGCGTCGTCTCGCGTCTCGCAAACCGTCTGCAGCGCCGCCTGATGGCGCAGCAGACGCGCGCCTGGGAGTTCGACCTGGAGGAAGGCATGCTGGATGCCGGCCGCCTCGCCCGCGTGATCGTCAACCCCATGCAGTCGCTCAGCTACAAGCATGAGCGCGACACGGAATTCCGCGACACCGTCGTCACTCTGCTGATCGACAATTCCGGCAGCATGCGCGGCCGCCCGATCACGGTGGCTGCCATGTGCGGCGACATACTCGCCCGCACGCTGGAACGCTGCGCGGTAAAAACCGAAGTTCTCGGCTTCACCACACGCGCCTGGAAAGGTGGCCAAAGCCGCGACTCCTGGGTGCACGCCGGCAAACCGCGCAACCCCGGCCGCCTGAACGACCTTCGCCACATCATCTACAAATCCGCCGACAGCCCGTGGCGCCGCGCGCGCAAGAATCTTGGCCTCATGTTGCGCGAAGGGCTTCTTAAGGAAAACATCGACGGCGAGGCCTTGCTCTGGGCCTATCGCCGCCTGATGGCCCGCCCGGAACACCGCCGCATCCTGATGGTGATCAGCGACGGCGCCCCCGTGGACGACAGCACGCTTTCGATAAACCCCGGCAATTTCCTGGAACGTCACCTGCGCCAGGTGATCCACGAGATCGAAAGCCGCGACACTGTCGAGCTGATCGCCATCGGTATCGGCCACGACGTGACGCGCTATTACCGCCGCGCGGTGACCATCGTAGATGCGGAAGAGCTTGGCGGCACCATGATGAAAAAGTTGTCCGAGTTGTTCGATGATGATGCGGCGGAGGCTTGGGTGCGTGCTTCCATCGAGCGGTCGGCGATCATTGCGTAAGCCAGCAAGGCCTTCTTTTTCGAGAAAAAGAAGCAAAAAGCTTTTGTCTGTGCTGTCGCGGACCTCTCCGCAGCCGCCGACAGGGAGCAAAAGTTTTTTGCTTCTTTTTTCCAAAAAAGAAGGCCTTGCTTCCTTCCCGTGAAGCCTCTCCTCGCGCTCCTGGCCGGCATGATCTCCATCCAGTTCGGCGCCGTCGCCGCAAAACACCTCTTTCCCATATTCGGCGCCCCAGGCACCACCGCCATACGTCTTGGCCTGAGCGCGCTCATCCTCGTCCCCATCCTGCGCCCCTGGCGCGCCACCATCACGCGCGCAAACCTCCCCATGCTGTTCGCCTACGGCGGCACGCTCGGCGTGATGAACCTGCTGTTCTATACCGCCATCCAGCGCATCCCGCTCGGCATCGCAGTAGCCCTCGAGTTCACCGGCCCCCTCACGCTGGCCATCGCCCTCTCGCGCCGCTGGAAAGATCTCGCCTGGACCATACTCGCGGTCGCGGGCCTGCTCTGCCTGTTGCCGCTTGGCGGAGCCCGTCATGCGCTGAACTTCGCCGGCGTATCAGCAGCCCTCGGTGCCGGCGCCTGCTGGGCCGCCTACACCGTATTCGGACAGCGCGCCGGCGGCGTGCACGGCATCACCACCACCGCGCTCGGCATCGTCATCGCCGCCATCATCATTGTGCCGTTCGGCCTGGCCCACATGCAGCTCGCAAACTTCAACACCGCTTTGCTGCCCAGCATGTTCGCCGTGGCCATTTTCTCCAGCGCGCTGCCGTTCTCGCTGGAAATGGTGGCACTCACCGGCCTGTCCACGCGCGTCTACGGCTCGCTCACCAGCGTGGAACCCGCAATCGGCGCACTGCTCGGCCTGATCTTCCTGGGCGAGAGCCTGACGTTACTGCAAGCGCTCGGCGTGGTCGTCATCATGGGCGCGTCGCTCGGCACTGCGGCCACGGCGCAACCTGTGCTGCCGGCGGGGTGAGACGCCTTAAGGCTCACCCACGGGACAGCCCGCGCAAAGCCTCCCGTATCACCGCGTCCAACCCCGCCCCTTCACCCAGCGCCGCCATCACCCTCTCCACCACCGGCCCCGCTTCCTGCCGCCGATAGCCCAGATTCGCCAGCGCCGACAAAGCATCTGCCGCCAACCCACCAGCCGCCACCACCGCCGGCGCCAGCACCACCCCCACCGGCATCGTCCCCGCCCTGTCGCGCAACTCCGTCAACAACCGCACCACCAGCTTCGGCCCCACGCCCGCCACCCGTGTCAGCGCCCCCCTGTCTCCCGCAGCGATCGCACCGGCCAGATCCCGCGGCGACAACGCCGACAATATACCCAAGGCAACCTTCGCCCCCACCCCTTGCACCGTGGTCAGCAAACGAAACCAGTCCCGCTCAGCCGAATCCGCAAACCCGTACAGCAGGATCGCATCCTCCCGCACCACCGTCTCCACCAGCACGCGCGCCAGCGCCGGCGCAGGCGGCAACGCCGCCAAAGTCCGCGTGCTGGCCTGGATCAGATATCCCACGCCCGAGACGTCTATGACGCAGCTCGACGCATCCAGCGCCTCCACCCGGCCTGTCAGCAGCGCGATCACGTGCGGCACCAGGCAAGTAAGCAAGCAGTTCTTTTTTGAAAAAAAGAACCAAAAAACTTTTGCTCCTGACGCCGTCCCAACCGCGCGTGCGCTTTTCCCCCACTCCGCGACAGCACAGACAAAAGTTTTTTGCTTCTTTTTTTCAAAAAAGAAGGCCTTCCTTACTTCGCCGCCGCCGCCGCATAAACCAGCCGCGTAGCCCGGTTATGCGCATGACAGATAGCCACGGCCAACGCATCGGACGCATCCGCGCGCCGCAGAGCCGCCCCGGGCAACAGCCGCCGAACCATGTCCGCCACCTGCGTCTTGTCCGCATTTCCCGTGCCCACAACGGCACGTTTCACCATCTTCGCCCCGTACTCCGCCACCACCAGCCCGGCCAGCGCAGGCGTCAGCAGCGCCACGCCGCGCGCATAGCCCAGCTTCAGCGTGGCCGCCCCGTTCTGGTTCACATACGTCTCTTCCACCGCAGCCTCTTGCGGCCGGTGCGCCAGGATCAGCGCCTGCAACCCCTCGTGTATCGCGCGCAGGCGCGCCGGCACCGCCATGTCGGAATCTGTCGCAATCACCCCATCGGCCACGTGGCGCAGCCGATTGCCGTCGCTCTCGACGATGCCCCAACCGGTGAACCGCAACCCGGGATCGATCCCCAGCAGCCGTACCGCGCTCAATCGGACAGACGCGCCAGCACGTCTTCGGGGATGTCGTAATTCGCGTAGACGTTCTGCACGTCGTCGTTCTCTTCCAGTGCATCGATCAGCTTCAGCACCGCCGCCGCACGCTCCTCGTCCAGCGCCACCACGGTGCCCGCCCGCCAGTCGAACTTCGCCTCGTCCGGCGCCCCGAACCGCCGCTCCAGCGCATCGCGTACGGCAAACAGGCTCTCTATCCCGCACGTCACTTCGTGGCTGTCCGGCGTGCTCACCACGTCATCCGCGCCCGCCTCTATCGCTGCCTCCAGCATGTCATCCGTACTGCCAACCGAAGCGCGATACGTCACCACGCCCAGGCGCTGGAACATGAAGCTTACCGAGTTCGTCTCCCCCAGCGCCCCGCCATGCTTGTTGAAAGCCGAGCGCACGTCTGACGCCGTACGGTTTCGGTTGTCCGTCAGCGTCTCCACGATCACCGCCACGCCTGCCGGCCCATAGCCCTCGTAGCGCACATCGGTATAATCATCGCCAGCCGCAGCGCCGGACGCCTTCTTGATCGCGCGGTCCACCGCATCCTTGTTCATGTTCTGCTTGTAGGCAGTCGCCACAGCCGCTCGCAGCCGCGCGTTCGCAGCCGGGTCGGGCAGGCCCTGCTTCGCCGCCACGGTAATTTCGCGTATCAGCTTGGCGAACTGCCTGGCGCGCCGGGCATCCTGCGCGCCTTTGTGGTGCATGACGTTTTTTGCGTGACTATGGCCGGCCAAGTTTGCGTGTCCTCAAAAGAAAGGAAGGCCTTCTTTTTTGAAAAAAAGAAGCAAAAAACTCCCATCTCTCACCCTGTCCATAGCCTCGCATATTCCGGACAAATCCGGCCGCTCCAAATGCGAGGAAGCAAAAGTTTTTTGGTTCTTTTTTCAAAAAAGAACTGCTTTCTTACTTTCCTTTGCTATCGCTCCACAAACCCTGAAACAAAGATCCAGGCGCCACAGGTTCCGCCCGCACCGCCCGCCGCTTAACCAGTAGCTCCCAGAACCTCCGCTTCCGCGGCACGTGATTCAGCCGCGTCGGCGGCGGCAACTGCGGCGGCTTCTCCTCCACCGCGCGTGCGGTCGCACGGATGGAAATGTTCGCCTTCGGGTGGAATACGGTGCGCAGACAATCGGCAAAGTGCTTCTCGTCCACGGTGTAATCATGCGGCTGCCGCCCGGTGCCGCACTGCCCGAACACGTAACCGGTAGGCTGCCCCAGCACATCGCCCATTGCCGTCTGCAAGAACCCAGGATGTATCTGGTCCCCGCGCAGGCCGCACACGATCGTGCCGGGCGGCGAGAACAGCGCCGTATGAAACGCAGAGCCGTATTCGCCAGCTATTTCGCGCGCCGAGGCGAACATGGCCATCTGCTCCGGCAGGCTCATCTTCTCCGGCTGCAGGCACGTGAAGCCTGCCGCCTCCGCCATCGGCTGCAGCGTATCACGGTTCACCAGGCGCCTGTTGCCGCCGGCACGGAAAAGGTAGATTCGCGAAGGCGCGCTGCTGGAAGCCAGGCTGTAGCCGGCCTTTTCCACGCCGCGCTTGAAAAGCGCCACCGCCTCGGCCAGCAACGGGGCGTAGCGCACGCCGTTATGTATCAGAGTCGGCACCAGCAACTCGTCCGGCTGCAGCACCTCTTCCGCGTCGTACAGCAGTATCTGGCTCTTCGGCACGCCGCACAAATGCAGCAGCTCCAGGCCGAATTTCGGAGTGTCAGACGGCACCGGAAACACCAGCCTTTCCAGCGACTCACCGGATGCTTCCAGCACCGCCAGCCGCGGCAGGATTTCGGCCAGCCAATGGCCGTAGATCAGGTAGCCCGGCGAGATGACGTAAGCCACGGTTCCGGTCACCCGCCTGCGCGGTCGCCCCTTGAAGGCCGCCTCGCGCTCGGCTGGAATGTCTTCCAGGTGCTTGGGAAACAGCTTGCAGTCAGGTGCCGCCACGAGCTGGCCGTCATGGTGCAACACGTAGGCGTCGCTAAGCTCCACGTTGCTGCAGGCGTATAACCCCACAGCCGTCAGGTGCAGTTGCGCATAGTAGTATGACGCAACATGCGCGGGAAACGTACCCAGAGCGAAACGTGGCGGCTGCACCAGGCCGAGGCTGCGCGGCAGCAGTTCGCGGAATGTGGCAACCTTGCCTAGCGTGAGAAACGCCTCGCTCATTGCGCGGCGGCAGCCTGCGGGTCGGCCGCCACCGCAGCACCCGCGCCACCGCGCACGTCATGCGCGCCGAACAGGCTCGCGCCGTGCTCCGGCCGCGCGTTCAGCGGCAGGAACCCGTCCTCGCCGAACCCGCCATCGGGCGAGATCGCCGGCCCGCCTGCCAATACCGCCTCCGCCACGCCCCAGTACCCGCGGTCCTTGAACTTGTAGCCGCGGCTCTCCAGCAGCGCCCGCGTGTCAGGCGAAAGCGCCCAGCGCTCCACCTCCACCACGTCCGGCGTGCCTTGCATGTGGATGCGCGGCGCGTCGATCGCCTCCTGCACCGTCATCCCGTGGTCGATCACGTTGATGATCGCCTCGGCCACGATCGTAATGATGCGCGAACCCCCAGGCGAGCCCACCACCATCACCAGCTTGCCGTCGCGGCTGACGATTGTGGGCGTCATCGAACTCAGCGGTGTCTTGCCCGGTGCCACCGCATTGGCCTTGCCCTGCACCAGCCCGAACATGTTCGCAACGCCAGGCTTGGACGTAAAATCGTCCATCTCGTCGTTCAGCACGATGCCGGTGCCCGGCGCCATGCGATCGGACCCGAACCAGTTGTTCAGCGTGTACGTCACGGACACCGCATTTCCCGCCGCGTCGACCACGGAGAACTGCGTCGTCTGGCGGCCTTCCTTCACCACGGCCTTAGACGCGTCAGGCACCTTCAACGCGCTCGTGGGCGTCGCTCGCTCCGGCGCGATCATCTGGCGTATTTCGGCTCCATGCGCAGGGCTGATCAGCTCGGCCACCGGGTTGTCGATGAAATCCGGATCGCCCAGCCGGTTGTTACGGTCGATGAACGCGTGGCGCATCGCCTCCACCAGCACATGCACCTCGGCGGCCGAATGGAATCCCATGCTCTTCAGGTCGTAGCCTTGCACGATCTGCAGGATCTCGCACAGCGTCACGCCGCCGGAACTCGGCGGCGGCGCGGAATCGATCGTGTAGCCGCGATATGTGCACTGCACCGGCGCCATCTCGCGCACCTTGTAGGCGGCGAAATCGGCCTCCTTCAGCAGCCCGCCGCCGGCATCATCGGCCTGCACGATCAGCTTGCCGATCGGCCCGTCGTAGAACGCCTTCTGAGGCCCCTGCAGGCTGATCAGGGTCAGCGATTTTGCCAGGTCCGGCTGCGTCAGCCGGTCGCCCGGCTGCAACGGCGCCCCGTTGTGTAGAAAGATCGCCGCGGCCGTGGGGTCCGCCTTCAGCGCCGGCGTCGCCACCTGAAAGATGCCCGCATCGCCCTGGGTCAGCGTGAAGCCGAAATTGGCCAGATGGATCGCCGGCGCCATCAGCGCGGCCCGTCCCAGCGTGCCGTAATGCACCCGCGCATATTCCAGCCCCGCCGGCGAGCCGGGCACGCCCACCGACGCCCAGCCTTGCGTGCTCTTGCCCGGGATCACGTGGCCCTGCGCGTCCTGGAACATGTCCGCCGTCGCCGCCAGCGGCGCATGCTCGCGGAAATCGATGAACGTGCTGTGCCCGTTGGCCAGCCGGATCACCATGAACCCGCCGCCGCCCAGATTGCCCGCCTCGGGATAGGTGACGGCCAGCGTGTAGCCCACCGCCACGGCCGCATCCACCGCATTGCCCCCCTGCCGCAGCACCGCCGCCCCCGCCTCGGAGGCCAGTCGCTGCGCGGTGACCACCATGCCGCCGCGCGAGGCGACAGGCGCCGGGTCGGCCGCCAGCGCGGCGGTGCTGGCCAGGAGGAAGGGGAACAGGATGGTGGGGATGCGCATAGGCGGGATGGTAGCGCGGGCGGGCGGCGTGGGCCAGGGAGGAAGGAAGGCCTTCTTCTTTGAAAAAAAGAAGCACAAAACTTTTGCTACCCCGCCGTCCAACCACTCCCTAGTCTTCCGGAAGCGCGCCTGATGCCAATGCGGAGTAGTAAAAGTTTTTTGCTTCTTTTTTTCAAAAAAGAAGTCCTTCCTTCATCACCCCGGCATCGAAACATCCGTCAGTCGCTTGAACTCCTCCTGCGCAAACCGGTCCGTCATCCCCGCAATGTAATC
>CAXTJZ010000109.1:0-2432 GCA_964244695.1 uncultured Acetobacteraceae bacterium | reverse complement strand
TGGCCGGGTCCGCGTGCAACAATCCGAACAGCTCCTCGGTCAGCCGCCGCGCCTTCGCCGTCATCCGGTTCACCCGCCAATGCCGGTACATGCGCGCCCGCAGGAACTCCTTGATCGCATGGTTCGCCTCCGCCACACGCGGCGAGAACCCCACCACCGGCTTCTTCGCCCGCCTGATCCCGTCCGCATTGTCCGGCGCCAGCGCCCGCAACCGTGCCTGCGTCTCCACAACCAGGTCGCTCACCAGCACATGGATGATACGCCTTATCGTCTCGTGCCGCAGCCGCTGCGGCGGCACGTCCAAACTGGCCCGACGCGCCTCCGCCAGCGCCTCGCCCACGATGGGCAGATGCGCGATGTCCCCAGGCCCGAACAGCCCAAATCGCATCCCGTCATCCAGATCATGGCTGTGATACGCAATGTCGTCGCTCATCGCCGCCACCTGCGCCTCGGCCGACGCATGCGTCCCCAGCATCAGATCCTGCCGCGCGTTATACGACGCAATATACGCCGGCGGCTTGCTCAACGGCCCGTTATGCTTGACCAGCCCCTCCAGCGTCTCCCAGGTCAGGTTCAGCCCGTCGAACGCCGCGTAACGCGACTCCAGCCGTGTCACCACACGCAGCGTCTGCGCGTTGTGGTCGAACCCGCCGAACGGCTTCATCTTCGCGTTCAGCGCGTCCTCGCCCGCATGGCCGAATGGCGGGTGCCCCAGATCATGCGCGAGCGCCAGCGCCTCGGTCAGGTCCTCGTCCAGATGCAGCTCGCGCGCGATGGAACGCGCGATCTGCGCCACCTCCAGGCTGTGCGTCAGCCGCGTACGGTAGAAATCGCCGACGTGATTGACAAAAACCTGCGTCTTGTATTGCAGCTTGCGGAAGGCGGAGCTGTGTATCACCCGGTCCCTGTCGCGCTGCCACGGGCTGCGCGAGGCGGCTTCCGGCTCATGGTGCAGGCGGCCGCGAGAGGTCTCGGCGCGGACGGCGTATTCGGCTAGGGGCATTCAGGGAGGAAGAAAGCACTTCTTTTTTGAAAAAAAGAAGCAAAAAACTTTTGCTTCCCCGCCTGCACCACGGCGCGGCCTGGGTCTGCCAGCACCCGCACTGGCAGAACCAGCGTCGGCCTTCGCCGCGGCGGAGCCAATGGAATTTCATTACAAACCGCACCACGAATAGTGCCTCACGCTCCAAACCCAGGCTCTTCTTCGTGCCCTTCGTGTCCTTGGTGCCCTTGGTGTTTAAAGGCAGACACCCCAAAGCGCCCCCTTGGCCGGCCACTGCGCCGGCCGAAACCCCCGCCACCCTCGCCGAAAACGAGAACGCCTTCCTTTCCACCCCCCGCCCGCCTATATCTCCAACCATGAGCTTCTCCGTCACTGACCGAGCCCTATCCCGCGTAGCCGAAATCGTCACCGCGGAAGGCCGGCCTGCCGCCCTGCGCGTCGCCGTCCTCGCCGGCGGTTGCAGCGGCTTCCAGTACAAGTTTGATCTCGACGACACCGTCGCCCCAGACGACCTGGTCATCGAGCGCGGCCCCGCCCGTGTCGTCGTCGACCCCACAAGCCTGGACCTCCTGGGCGGCGCCGAACTGCACTATGCCGACGAGCTGATGGGCAGCCACTTCACCGTGCGCAACCCGAACGCCACCAGCGCCTGCGGCTGCGGAACCAGCTTCTCCATCGACTGACCCCCGCGGTGAAGATCGCCACCTGGAACGTCAACGGCATACGCGCCCGGGAAGCCAACATCTGCCGCTGGCTGGAAGCCAATACGCCGGACCTCCTGCTTCTCCAGGAGATCAAGTGCGAAGCCCAGAACTTTCCCCCCGTCTTCGCCGAGCGCGGCTGGCACAGCGCAATCGTCGGCCAGAAAGGCTTCAACGGCGTCGCCGCCCTCGCCCGCGAACCCCTCGACGTCCGCCTCACCCGCCTCCCCGGCCTGCCGGACGACGACGCCCAGGCCCGCTACCTCGAAGTCGCCTACGCCGGCCTGCGTGTCGGCAACCTCTATCTGCCCAACGGCAACTCCAACGGCGAGACCGGCTACGCCTACAAGCTGGCCTGGATGGACCGCCTGGCCGCCCACGCCGGCAGCCTGCTCGCGCAGGACGAGCCGCTTATTCTCCTGGGCGACTATAACGTCTGCCCCGAGGACATCGACTTCGCCCCTGGCGTCCTTCCGAGCGACGACGCGCTGGTCCGTCCCGAAACCCGCTCCCGATATTGGTCCATGATCTGGTCCGGCCTCACGGACGCTGTGCGCGCCGTAAAGCCCGAGGGCGCCTGCTACACCTTCTGGGACTACCAGGCCGGCTGCTGGGCCAAGAACCGCGGCCTGCGCATAGATCACGCGCTGCTGTCCGCCACGGTAGCCGAGCGCCTGGTCTCCGCAGTCCCGGACAAGCAGGCCCGCGCCGAGGACACGCCTTCGGAC
>CAXTJZ010000108.1:0-12218 GCA_964244695.1 uncultured Acetobacteraceae bacterium | reverse complement strand
TGTTTAGAAGGGTTGTGGTCAGGTTCTAAGCACTCGTCCTTAGCGGGGTCCAGGAGCAGCGCCCCTGGCCTCCTGGAGGCTTAACATTTCAGGCCTTTGATCACCGAGGAATGTCCGCCTGGGCAGCCGCCGGCACGGTCGCGTCAATCAAACGTATCGCCTCGGCTGTCTGGCCGGCCCCCAAAGCCTGCAGCGCCTGCGAGATCCGCGTCACCACAGGGCTGCCGGCCGGCTCGCGTTCGTTGCCCTTCACCACGGAGCGGTCCAGCGCCCGCGTTTCGGCACGTTCCAGCGCCTCCTGTGCCTGGCCCGTCCGTCCTGCCTGCAAGGAGGCCTTGGCATCCAGCAGAAGCGTCTGCAGGTCGTCTCCTGCTGGCGGCGCGGGAAGGTTCGGCGCCAACACGGAATGCGTGGTCTGCGGATTGAGGTTGCCGGCGTTGTCCGATCTGGGCAGCGACTGCCCGGTGCCGATGGTGTTGCCAGGCCTGGCGCCGTCCGGGGCGGGCTGGGCCGAGGCGCCCGCCGGAGCCACGGCGAGCGCCAGAAAGGCGGCAACGGCACGGAATTCGCGCCTTGCCCGAGCGATCTTCCTGTCAGGCAGGCTTGGTGTCTTCCGGCCCGGTGCTGCCGCCGACCGCGATGGGATCGCTCGCAGGAAAAGTGTCATCCAGGGCGTCGTCCCGCTCGATTTCCTCTTCGCTCTCACCCGCATCCTGCTTGGTCCCGCTCATGATCTGGCCCTCCCTATCCTGAGCGAACGCACCAGGCGACGCCATGGTTTGATGCGCAGCCCGTCTTCGGCAGGTGCTGCTCCACGCGCGCTGTATCTGGCGAGAAGAGGAGCCGCCGCCCAGCGCCAGGCAGGATCGTCCGCCCAAGGTGCGGCCAGGGTGATCGCTTTCGCAATGTCGCCGCAGGCCGCCAAGGCTTCTGCCTGCTGGATGTCGAGCTCCGCCGGCTCCGGATGCGGCAGCGCCCGGGCTTGGCCTATGGCGCGCAAGGCCGCCTGAGGGCGCCGGTGCGCGAGCAAGGCTGCCGACAGGGCAAGCCAGAAAGCCGCGCTGCGCCGCCGCCCGGTGCGCAGCGACCGCGCGAACGCCGCGCCGTCGAACACGCCCTCTATCATGTCCAGCAGCATGGGCGTGAACAGGTCGGCCTGCTGCAGCACGCGCATTTCCTGATGCCGTGCCAGGCGTACTGGGACTTCTTCCAGATGGTGCCGCTTGCCTATGGCTGCCGCGTGCAGCCTATCGACGCCGGCGGGGTCATAGATGATCCAGCCTTCGACGGGCGGCGTGACCTGGTCGATCCGGTCATGCCGGAAGCCGCCACAGGCGGCGATCCTGGCGGCCTCCGCCGGCCAGCGTGTTTCATACGGGGCGCGCGCCGGATCTATCGAATGTTGCGGGCATACGGCGATCACCCGGCGCAGGCGCAGGGTGTCTGCGAAGTTAATGCTGGCATAGCCGCCCATGCTGCCGCCGTAGCCGACGAGTTCATGACCCGGCCCGGCCCCCCGCGTCCGCGCGAGCGCCGCGTCGATCTCGTCGTGCTGGAACCAGTCATTCTCGGCGGCCAGCACACCGACGGCGTTCATGCCCCTGTGCGCGAAGAATCGTTCCGCCGCGAATTCGGCATCCAGGCTTGGTTTGGGCAGCCAGTATTCGAAACACACCACGGCAAACGGCGTATCGTTGCATTTGAGGAAGCGGACGGCATAGCGGTCGCCCCTGTGCAGGATCACGACGCGTGCCTCTGTTGATTCGGTCATGCGATCGGCTTCGTCTCCACGTTTCCCGGTCGCCATCGCGCGGCAGCACAGGCGCCGGCCGGACCGGCGGGGAGCACCCGTATCTGTAACGCCACAGCTGCCTGGTCGCCGGTATCAACGGTCGGCCCACATCAAGATACGCCAGGGCGGTTGAACAGCGACAGGGACAAAAGTTTTTTGCTTCTTTTTTGCAGAAAAGAAGGCCTTGCTTTCGCTTTTTCGACGGCCGCTTTCCTATGTTGCCATCCAGCAACACACAACTGTCGCGCGCTTGACGCGTTTAGTGTGCCCACCCTAACGTTGCGCATCAGTCAAAGCCTGGCTGCGCCGCCGAAACGGATCGGTCAGGCACCGCCAGACCGGCCGCAGAGCCGGCGGTATCGATAGGGGAACGAGGCGTGGTCAAGTCATCAATGTTGAAGTCCGGCGGCGCGGCAGTTCGCACGCGCCGTGGTTTGCTCCTGGCCGGCGCTGCGGTGTTCGCTGTTGCAGCATCGGGCAGCGCGCAGGCGTATGACGGAACTGTCGGCGGCTTTCAGATCAGTATCGACACGACGCTGTCTTCCAGCGTGGACGTGCGCGCTTCCCCGATCGACCAGAATTTCGTGGGCGTGGCCAACGGCGGCAAGTTCGTCCTTGCCAACAACGACAACGGCACGTTGAACTACAAGAACAATACTCCTGTGGCGGCTACGCAACGCATCACCACGGAAGTGCAGATCAAGCGCGAGGACTACGGCTTCTTCATCCGCGCGACCGGCTTCTACGACCCGATCACCGACAGCGAGAGCACGGACTTCCAGAAACTGCCGCGCGCGACCGTACGCGACGTGGGTGCGGACCTCCGCCTGCTGGACGCCTACGCCTTCGCGCGCCCTGACATACTGGGTCACCCTGTCGACGTGCGCGTCGGCGCGCAGGCGCTGAACTGGGGCGAGAGCACATTCATCGGCGGCGGCATCAACACGATCACCCCGGTTGACGTGACCGCGCTGCGCACGCCCGGTTCCGAACTGCGCAACGCGTTCCTGCCCATTCCGGTGGTGGATCTGAAGACGGAGATCATCCCTGACCTGACGGTCGAGGGCTACTGGCAGCCGGTCTGGACACGCGACAAGCTCGAGCCGGACGGGTCGTTCTTCGGCACTAACGACACCATCCTGGACGGCGGCACGTGGGGCAACCTGCGCAACGACTTTCCAGACAATCAGAAGAGCATCTACGGTGTGAGCCTGCCCGCCGGCGACATCTTCGGCGCGTCGCTTTCGCGCAGCAGCGACCGCCACCCGACCGGCCTCGATGAATTCGGTATCGCGTTGCGCAAGACACTCACCAGCCTCGACGATACCGAGATCGGGCTCTATTTCGAAAACTACGACAGCCGCTCGCCATTCGGGTCGAACCGCACGGGCGCTTACAACATCTCCGGCCTCGGCGGCCTGCTTGCCGAACTGCCGCCGGAACTCGGCAAGCTGCTCTCCGGGCAGAAATTCTACGCGTCCAAGACCTACACCTCCACGGCCAGCTTCTTCGCCGATTATCCGAAGGACATCCACCTTGTCGGCCTGAGCTGGAACTTCACCGGCCCGGACGGCATCGCAATACAGGGCGAGATCTCCAGCCGTATCAACCAGCCGATCCAGCTCAGCGCTTCCGACCTCGCGCTGGCGGTCAGCCTTCCGGCAATCAAGCAGACGGCCGCCCTGTCGCCGGCTGTCGAGCTGGCGCTCAACAACGCGCTTCACCACGATCCTGTCGTGGCCCTGGTGGGAGATCCTGAGGGCTTCAACTCGATAATCGACGGCTGGAAGCGCTATCCTGTGATCCAGGCGCAGACCACGCTCACCAAGCTGTTCCCGGCGATTCCCAGCCTGTACATCAACCAGATCGCGGTAATCGGCGAGATCGGCGGCGACTACGTGGCGGACTTCCCGCGGGAGCGCGGCATTTTTGATGCGGCCTACACCACGGACGTGAATTCCGCCTTCAACGAGACGGCGACCGTGGACGGCAACACGCTGATCTCCCACAAGGGATTGCCCAGCCAGTTCTCCGCCGCCTACACGATCGCCACGATCATCGACATCCCCAACCTGCTGCCCTATGCGATCGACATGAAGCCGACGATCTCGCTGCAGCATGATTTCGTTGGCACCAGCCCGGTCGGCGTGAACACCTTCGTGCAGAACACGGCGGCGGCCAGCATCGGCGCCACCTTCAACTACCTGCAAGCCTGGAGCCTTGGCGTGCAGTACACCAACCACTTCCCGGTCTTTGATGGCGGCAAGTTCGACGGCTTGCTGGACCGTGACTTCTACAGCGCGACGCTTTCCTACGAGTTCTGAACCTGGCGTCCGGTCGCAAGGCCGGACAACACGGTAATTTGAAGTGGGACAACAGCGCTGCGACGCGCTTTAACCGAAGATATTCAGGCAACCACCCGCGCTGGCCTCAGGGCTGTCGTGGGTGGTTGCTTCGGTTTTTCGGGCGGCGTCTTGCGCAGGGCGCCATCTCAATAAAAGACGTGAGAGGTGAGTGTCCTTGTTCGATCCGTCCGTTCGACTTCCGGCATCCGGCATCTGCCGGTCCAGCCTGCTTGCCTTCGCAACGATACTGCTCTGCGGTGCCTCTCACGTGGCTTCCGCGCAGGCTCCCCTCAGCGCGAACGCTCCGCGCGCGCCCACCGACCAGGCAATCTGGCGCCAGACGCACGGCGTGCTGCTGTCCGTGGCGCGCGCGGGCGACAGGCTGGTGGCGGCCGGCGATCGCGGCACGATCCTGCTCTCCGACGACCAGGGTGCAAGTTGGCATTCCGTGGCGAGCGGCACAGACGAGCTGCTTACCTCATCCGTGTTCATCAGCCCGACGGAAGGCTGGCTGGTCGGCCAGGACTCGACAATCCTGCACACCACCGATGCCGGGCTGCATTGGGCGTCGCAATCCTCCGCGCCGGGCACGGACCAGGCGCTGTTCTCCGTGGCAAGCCTGGCACCCGGCCACCTGGTCGCCACCGGCTCTTATGCGCTGATGCTGGAGACGGTCAACGCCAGCACCTGGACGCCGGTCAAGCTGCCCAATTTGGACGAGGATTACCACCTCAATTGCGTAATGGCGCATGGCGCCGACGTGGTGATCACCGGCGAGGCTGGCCATGCGTTCCTGCGTCACGGCACCACCTGGACGCCCATTCCCGTGCCCTATGACGGCTCGCAGTTCGGCTGCCTGACCACGCATGACGGCACCATGTACAGCTTCGGCCTGCGTGGCAGCCTGTTCGCATCCCCACCCGGCGCGACGGTCGCGTGGAAGCGGATCGAGACCGGCGAGCAGCGCTCGATCTTCGGCGGCACCATCCTGGCCAACGGCTTCATGGCGCTGGTCGGCAGCAACGGGTTGATGATGCTGTTTGACCCGCAGACAGAAAAACTGCGCACGCTGCCGCCGGTGACCGGCGCCACCCTGTCCGCCGTGGCGGAAACATCAGGCGGCAAATGGGTGGTGGTGGGCGAAGACGGGGTGCATACGGTCGATCCCACCAGCACGCCGGCCCTGCACGCAGAGGTTACACAATGATCGGCTTCATCGAGCGCACCCTGTTCGGCAACCGCCGCAAGGTGCTGGCCGCGTTCGCCATCATCACCGTGGTGCTCGGCAGCTTCGCCATACACGTCCGGCCAGACGCGTCGTTCGACAAGCTGCTGCCGTCGCATAACCCCTACATCGACACCTATAAGAAAGCGGAGGCGCAGTTCGGCGGCGGCAACGTGCTGCTGATCTCGCTGGAGGCCAAGCACGGCGACATTTTCACGCCACAATATTTCGACGCGCTGCACCACCTAACTGACGACGTGTTCTTCCTGCCAGGTGTGGACCGCACGCATGTCAGCAGCCTCTACACGCCTGACACGCGCTTCGCCGAGGTGGTGGAAGGCGGCTTCAACGGCGGCCCTGTCATCCCGGCCACCTTCAAGCCGGATGCCGCCGGCTTCGCCACCGTCAAGTCCAACATTTACAAGGCAGGCCTGGTCGGCCGCCTGGTGGCCAACAACTTCCGCAGCGCGGTGGTCAGCGCCAAGCTGAACGACGTCGACCCGCAGACAGGCGCGCATCTCGATTACGGCAAGTTCGCCGACGAGCTCGATAGCATCATACGCGCCAAATACAACAATGCGGACACCCAGGTGCACGTGCTGGGCTTTGCGCAGGCGGTGGGCGACATCGAACATGGCGCGCAGGTTATCGTGCTGTTCTTCGGCATCGCGCTCGCTGTCGCGGCGGTTCTGCTCTATATCGTCTCACGGTCGATCTATCTGACCGCGGCGGCGTTGTCCTGCTCGCTGATTGCGGTGATGTGGCAGCTCGGTATCATAACCATTCTGCACATAGGCATCGACCCGATCTCGGTGTTGATCCCGTTCCTCATCCTGGCCATCGGCGTCAGCCACGGCGTGCAGATCGCGCTGTCCAACGTGCGGCTGGTGGGCGAAGGGATGACGTCGCTGGACGCCGCACGTGGCAGCTTCCACAACCTGCTCGAACCCGGCGTGGTCGCACTCTGCCTGGCCGTGCTGACGTTCGTGACGGTGACCACCATTCCGGTGCCCGCGATACGCGAGCTGGCGCTGACGGCCGCCATCGGCATCGCCGTCCTGGCCATCACCAACCTGCTGGTGCTGCCGGTGATCGCCAGTTTTGCCAGCATCTCCATGAAGCGCGTGGAGGCGGCCCAGCGCGGGGCCGCGCGTTTCGAGGGGTTCTGGCGGGTGCTCGCCAGCCTGGTAGCGCCGCGTTCGGCAATCATCATCTGCGTACTGACGGCATTGGTCTCAGGCGGCGCGCTGCTGCTCGGGCAGCCGGTCGTGGGCGATTTGCATGTGGGCGTGCCGGAACTGCGTCCGGACAGCCGCAACAACCGTGACGCCGCGTTCTTCCAGAACAACTACTCGGTCGGCGTGGACGTGCTCGAGGTGTTCGCCGAAGGTCCCGCCGATTCCTGCCTCAATTACGACTCCATGCGGCGTATCGACAATCTGGATCACCGCCTGCAGGGCGTGCCGGGTGTGCGCAGCACGCTGTTCATGGGCCACCTGATGCGCCAGGTGAACGTGCTGTACAACGAGGGCAACCCGAAATTCGACTACCTGCCGCATGACAGCCGGGTGCTGGGCCGCGACAGCTCCGCCTTCGAGCCGTCCATGGGCCTGTCAAACAACGATTGCTCGGCGATGCCCCTGATCATCTTTCTGACCGACCACAAGGCGGGCACGATCGACCGGGTCATCAAGACGATCGAGGCGTTCACCAAGACGCCATCCAAATCCAAGCTGCGGCTGGAACTTGCGGCCGGCACGGCGGGCGTAATCGGGGCCACCAACATCGTCGTCGAACAGGCGCAGCTGCCGATGCTCGGCCTGGTCTACGGCATGATCATCGTCATCTGCCTGGGCGTGTTCCGCTCGGTGCGCGCGGCGATCTGCATTGTGCTGCCGCTGGCCGCCGTCTCCATCCTGGCGAACGCCGCGATGAGCGTGCTGGACATCGGGCTGAAGCTCTCCACCCTGCCGGTAACCGCGCTCGGCGTTGGCATCGGCGTCGATTACGGCATCTACAAGTTCAGCCGGCTGTCCTACTACATGCGCCGCGGCTACACGCTGAACGCCGCCTATATCCAGACCCTGCGCGAGACGGGCAGCGCGGTGATCTTCACCGGCCTGTCGCTCTCCATAGGCGTGGCCACCTGGGCGTTCTCGCCGCTGCAGTTCCAGGCGGACATGGGCATGCTGCTGACGTTCATGTTCTTCATGAACATGGCCGGCGCCATCGTAGTGTTGCCGGCGATCATCGGGGTGATGGATCTTATCGTGCCGCAGAAGCGGCCGGAGGATATCGCGGCAGCTTTGGAGCCGGAGCACGGAACGGAGGCGTAAGGAAGTAAGCAGTCCTTTTTGAAAAAAGAACCAAAAAACTTCTGTCCCTCCGCCTGCACGCAGGTGGCGTCTAACTCTGCAAGCATACGTGCTGGCAGAAATAGAGGACGCCTCCGTGCAGGCGGGGAGACAAAAGTTTTTTGCTTCTTTTTCCAAAAAAGAAGGCCTGGCTTCCCTACCGATGCCCCATCTGGCGAAGCGCATCCGCCGTAAAGTCTCGCGTCGTCAGCGAGGCAACGTTGAACATGGGCGCCTGAGCTTCCTGGCTGTGCAGGCCCTGGGCCAGATAGCGGTGCTGGTAGAGGTCCACGTATTCGTAGCCGTCGGCACCAAGTAGCGGCACCTCGCTCGCCTCGATGGGAAACGCCATGGCGGTGCGCCACAAATTGCCGCGGCCGTCATAACGGTCCGATACCAGGGCCTGCCAGCTATCCTCGTCCAGATAGAGCGTGCGCCGCGTGTAGATGTGGCGGAACTCCGGCTTCAGCTTGGCTTCCACTACCCACACACGGTGCAGTTCGAAGCGTATGTAGTCGGGGTTGAGCGACTCCCGGCCGATAAGGTCGGTGTAGCGAACAGATGGGTCCTGCAGGCGGTTGCTGTTGTAGGGCACGTAGATTTCGCGCCTTCCGACCAGCGTCCAGGTGTAGCGGTCGAGCGACCCGTTGAAGAGGTCGTAGTCGTCGACCGTCTCCAGCCCGTCCGTGTCGGTGAGCGGGGTGTCGTAGTCGATCTCCGGCGCGCGGCGCACGCGGCGCTCGCCCGGGTTGTAGCTCCAGGCTTCGCGTGCCTGGGCGTAGGGGTCCTCGTGGTTGATCACCAGGGTCAACGCCCCGGCGTCACGCGGCGGGGAGAGCACTTCCTGGCGAAACAGGCTGTCCCATTGGCGGCTATTGCTGAAGCCGGCCGTGTTGTAGGGCAGCATGATGTCCTCATGCCATTTCTGTAGCGAGTAGTCGCCCGTGGGCGTGGAGATCACGTTGGTGGCGTTGCGCACGATCTGCGTGCCGCGCCAGCGCAGCGCCTCGTTCCACATGGCTTCCGGCCCGTTATGCGGGATCGGGAAGGGAATGGAGAGCGAGGCGCCCTCCACCCCTTCGCCATTATGCACGAGATGCGCGCGGTTCTCGTTGGCGATGGCGTTGTCATAGATGAATTGCGGGGCCGCCGCGGTGCGGTGCGTCGGATAGACGTCCACGTGGTAGCCGCGGATCGTCTTGATCATCGCCACCGTACCGGCCGCCAGCTTGTCCGCGTAGCGGTCCACGTTCTGCGCGGTGATCTTGAACAGCGGACGCTCGTCGGCGAACGGATCGGGGCGGAAACGGATCGGCGCCGAGCTCGGCCGGCCGACAAGTCCGCCTGTCCAGGCGGGGATGCTGCCGTCGTCGTTGCCGGCGCGTATGGCGCCCAGCGGCGTCAGGCCCTCTCCGGCGCCGGCGGCCTGCGTGCCGGCATCAGGCAGCTTCATCACCGCCATCGCCGCCATGGGGGACAGCGTGTGTGAGGGCGCAAGGGCAGGTGCCTGCGCGGCAGCCACCGCGGCCGGTGCCACATCGTCTGGCACGGCTGCCGCAGCTACGGCTGCGTGGTGGTGGCGCTTGTGGTGCCGGTGCGCGGCCGGGGCAGACGCGTCACCAGAAGTGACGGCCGACTGTTCGGAACTCTGCCCCCAGGCCGGTGCTGACGGAAGCAGAACGATCCGGGTGGCGGCTAAAATTGTTGCAGCGAGCAACACGCGTTTCATGAATCACCTCACAACTTTGTGAGCGCGAGCTTAACGCTAATCAACTTTTCGTGTCCACGCGTTTTTTCAGGTCGGCGGCATGAAGGGTGGACACCCTAGGGTGCTGTTGCTTAAATACGCCAACGCGCGTGAAATCGCCGCCGTTAAGGGATGGAACAAAAATGAAGCAGACTCTGCTTGCCGCGACGATGCTTGCGGCCACGATGTTTGTGGCCGGTGGGGTGGCAGCCCCCGCCAAGGCGCAGACCGCCGCCGATCTGGGCCACTCGCTGACGCCGCTGGGCGCTACCAAGGCCGGCAACGCGGATGGCACCATCCCGGCCTGGACAGGCGGCCTGACCACGGCGAGCTCCGGCTATGTGCCTGGCGGCGTCCGCAAGGACCCGTTCGCCTCCGAGAAGCCGATCCTGGTGATCAACGCGCAAAACGTCGACCGCTACGCCAGCAAGCTGGCCGAGGGCACGATCGCGATGATACGTACGCTGCCTGGTTACCACGTGGACGTCTATCCGACGCACCGCACCGGCGCCGCGCCGCAGTTCATCTATGACAACGCGATTGCCAATGCGGGGCGGGCGCACCTCTCGGCCAACGGGCTGGACGTGGAAGATGCCAAGCTCTCCATCCCGTTCCCCATCCCGCATAACGGCAACGAAGCGATCTGGAACCACATCCTGCGCTGGCGTGGCCACCAGCTTCAGCGCACGGTGTCCAATGCCATA
This sequence comes from uncultured Acetobacteraceae bacterium, assembly GCA_964244695.1. Taxonomy (GTDB): domain Bacteria; phylum Pseudomonadota; class Alphaproteobacteria; order Acetobacterales; family Acetobacteraceae; genus BOG-908. Next base: position 2,051 of record CAXTJZ010000108.1, on the reverse strand, counting down.
ACCACCCCATCCGGCGACTACTCGCTGACCCGCTGGCACGAGCAGATCATCTTCCCGTACAACACGCCCAACATGAACAACCCCGCCAAGTGGGACAGCATGTTCTGGCAGGAAGTGCTGGCGCCGCCGCGTATCGCCGGCCAGCTCACCCTCGTGATCAGTCACCAGGACCCGGCCGAGCAGCCGCGTGAAGCCTGGACCTACAACCCCGGCGAGCGCCGCGTGCGCCGCGCGCCCGAGATCAACTACGACACACCGGTGCAGAACACCGACGGGTTGGAGACCGTTGACGACTACGACATGTATAACGGTGCGATCGACCGCTACAATTGGAAGCTGGTAGGAAAGAAGGAAGTCTATATTCCTTACAACACCTACAAGATTCAGCTTCCTGGCGTGAAGTACTCCGACATCATCAAGCCCCAGGCGGTGAACCCCGACCTGCTGCGCTTTGAGCTGCATCGTGTGTGGGTCGTGGAAGCGACCCTGAAGCCCGGCTTCCGCCACATCTACGCTCGTCGCACCTTCTATATCGACGAGGATAGCTGGCAGGCCGCCATTGCCGACCGTTACGACTCGCGTGGCCAGCTATGGCGCACGGCGCTTGCTTTCGTGGAAACGGCGGCGGACGCCCCACTCACCGGTGCGGATGGCTACGAGTTCCTGGATCTGCAGGCGCATCGCTACCTGGTGCAGGGGCTGCACAGCGAGGAAGGCTCGGCGCCCACTTACATGGGCAATTCGCTTACCCCTGACGACTATACCGCAGACGCGCTTCGCCGCGTTGGCCGCAGGTAAGCAAGCAAGGCCTTCTTTTCTGAAGAAAAGAAGCCAAAGATTTTTGCTCCCTGTCGGCGGCTGTTTCAGCAGCCGCCGACAGGGAGCAAAAGTTTTTTGGTCCTTTTTTTCAAAAAAGGACTGCTTGTTTGCTGCCTTCCGCAATTCCCCAGCTGATCGCCGCGCAAGCGCGGAACATGTCGCCATACAGGTGCGCCCGCGCATCGGCAGCGTTACCGCGCCTCGAGCGGTCGTAAACACCCCAGCCGATCGACGCCGAGCGGAACAGCGAGAACGCCAGGTAGAACGGCCAATCCTGCGCAGGGAATGCGCGCCCCACGCCGTCGCAGTAGCGCGTGACCAGCTCGGCTTCCGAAGGGATCCCCAGCGCAGCCATGTCAGCGCCGCCCAGCCCCTTAAACGGGCCGCCGCTCTGCGGCAGGTGGTAGAACGAGCAGAAATAAGCCAGGTCCGCCATAGGGTGGCCGATAGTGGCCAGCTCCCAGTCCAGGATCGCCAGCAGGCGCGGCCCGTCATGGGCGAACATCAGATTGCCCAGCCGGTAATCCCCGTGCGCGATCACCGCCGTCTCGTCGGGCGGCAGGTGCGCCGGCAACCAGGCGATCAGCGCCTCCATGTCCGCGTTCGGCTCGGGGTCGGAAGCCAGGTACTGCTTCGTCCAGCGGCCGATCTGGCGGGAGATGTAGGCTTCCGGCTTGCCGAACCCGCCAAGCCCCGCCGCCCGCCAGTCCACGCGGTGCAGGGCGGCCAGCCCGTCCGCCGCGGCAAGCCAGTAGCCGGCCCGCTCGGCATGCGGAATGGTCTCCAGGCGCAGATCCGTCAGCACGCGGGCGTCTATGTAGTCCATCACGTAGAACGCCGTGCCGATCACTGAAGCGTCCTCGCACAGCAGGCGGGCGTTCGGGACCGGGGCATCCGTGGGCCCCAGCGCGCGCATGGCGGCGTATTCCCGCTCCACCGCGTGGGCGGAGGGCAGGATGGCGCCGGGCGGCTTCTTGCGCAGCACGTAACGGCGGCCGGACGCGTCCGTCATCAGGAAAGTGGGGTTGGACTGGCCGCCCTGGAACTGTAGCAGGGAGAGCGGCAGCGTGATTTCCGGCAGCGCGTCTTTCAGGTAGGCCGCCAGCCGGGCCTCATCGAAGCGGTGCTGCTCGCGCACCGCGATCATCTCAGTCATCTGGTTTTCCCGGTTATGGAAAGGAAGAAAGGCCTTCTTTTTTGAAAAAAAGAAGCAAAAAACTTTTGCTCCCTGT
>CAXTJZ010000107.1:0-12395 GCA_964244695.1 uncultured Acetobacteraceae bacterium | reverse complement strand
TTGCAGCATAGCGGAACGATGACGGGCGGATCGGCCGTTGCGGTGATCACGGTGGTGCCGGATTCGGGCGAGGACGGGCTGAAAGGCCTGCGCGGCGCGTTGACGATCAGCCAGCCTGGCGGCGTGCACCATTATGAGTTTGACTACGAGTTGCCGGCTTCTCCGTGAAGGCAAGGAAGCAAGCAGTTCTTTTTTGAAAAAAAGAACCAAAAAACTTTTATCTCGTTCGTGGGCGCGTTGTTGAAACGTGCGCCTCAACGTTCGGCGACAGCGGAGTCAAAAGCTTTTTGCTTCTTTTTCTCGAAAAAGAAGGCCTTGCTTCTTTCTCCGAAACCTTCCGGTGTCGAAGCAGACGGCCGCTATTTCACGTCGTTCACGAACTGCTGGATGATGAACGTGCCCAGCCCGGTGGTCAGGTCGTAGCCGGGCGTGGCCGGGTAAATCCCGTTGCTGCCGACGGTAATGTCGTGAAAGCCGCCCTTGGGATAGCTGCCGAGGACGCCGCCCGTGCCGCCTGTCCCGTCATACAACCCGTAGAGGCGCGGCCCAGCCAGGCCGAGGCTGGGATTGTAGCTTACCGCGCGCGCCCAGATGCCAAGTGATAGCGGCGAGGACAGGCTGGTGCCGCCCACGCCTTCCGCTGCTCCGTTCACATAGACGAGCGCGCCCGAGTTCGGGTCGGCGTCCATCGCCACGTCCGGCACGCCTCGTGTGCCTGTCGTGGCCAGCGCGGCGACCGCCGCCTGCTGCCACAGCGGGCTCTCTTCGAACTGGGATACGCCGCCACCGCCGGCGTACCAGGTTATTTCCTTGTCGTAGGTGCCGTTGGCGTTGGTCAGCAGCGTGGTGCCGCCCACCCCCACCACGTAAGGGCTGGCCGCAGGATAGTTCACCAGCGGCGCGCCGAGCGGCACGCCGTTCACGCCAGCCGGACCCACGGGGCAGAATGACCCGGTGTCGCCGGCGGACGCAAAGAAGCTTTGCCCTTGCGAGGCCGCTTCAAGGAAGATCATGTCGTCCACGGTCATCGACCCGTCGACGTACGGGAATATCTCGCATTCCCCCAGAGACGCGCTGGCGGCTTTCGCCTTGTCGTCCGTGGCCCAGCGCGAAAACTCCAAAGCGAGGTCGGAATTCGACAGCGACGTCGTGTCGTAGAGGTACAGCATCTTCAGGTTTTGAGCGACGCCGGAGGAATACTGTGAGTCCAGATCCCACTCGTCTGCGCCTGACGTGTCGGTGCTCGCAACGCCGACCGGCACCACCGTCACCGGAACCTGCGGCAAGCCGAAAGCCTGCTCCTCGATGCGGAGATCCGAGATCACGCCGGTGAGGTCGCCTTCGGCCATGATGGCGATCGCCGTGCGCCGCGGCGGCGCCAATTTCGTAGCACCGTAAATCGTCAGGAATTGCGTAGGGTTGTAGCTGACCAGGTATTGCGGCAGCGGGAACGCAATCGTCGGCATCATCTTGCCCACGGTGTTCAGGCCAAGCACGGCGCTGACATCACCGCCCAAAGCTGCGGGAACCTCGGCGGCCGTAAGATTGACGAACTGCGTCTTGCCACCGACCGCCACCTGCTCAAGCGTGGTGTTGAAGGCGGATGCGGCCTGCGCGGCAGTGCCGTTCGCGCTGATCAGCAAGTGGTTCGGCTCGACCGTTACGCCGGTAAAGCCGGCCTTTTTTAAATACGCGGCGACTGCATCTATGCTGGCGACCGGCGCACCGTAGGCGGCGGCGAACTGCGCCGGGGTGAGAAATTTCCCATATGAAGCGCTGGACGGCTGGGCTTGCGCCTGCACAAGACTTAGCAACGCGGCCTTGTTCTGCATCTGCAGCCCGACGCGCAGCGTGAGCGGTTGTGACGCGGACACAGCCCCCAGATCGGTGGCGCCGGTCAACGCGCTGACCGGGACGCCTTGCGTGGCGGTCGGCACCCAGACGGCCGCATCGGCTCGTACCGGCGTGGACAAGGCTGTGGCAGCAAGCAGGGCGGCGGTGAAGGCTGGAGCCGCGGCGGAAAAACGATCGTGCATAAAAACAGATCCTCGCAAAGTGGGTGCCTTACCCGATGTATTACGAGGCTAGAAAAGATCGGATGCGTAGCTGACGTTTTGGTGAAGTCGCGTTGGCGCGGGCGGTAAGGAAGCAAGGCCTTCTTTTGGGGATATGGTAGTTGCCAAACCCAGCGCGAATCAACTACTAGGCTTCCGGCGTCCGCAACAAGGCCGCAGCAGCTTCGGACTTGAATCGCGCAAGATGTTCTTCCGACATGTCCTGGAGGTTTTCCATTTCGGCCAACAGGCTCTCTGCATTAAGGAGTAAATCCTCATGCGCTTTCGAAGTGATCGTCTCGATTAGCTTCCGTTGCCGAGCAATCCGTTCGGCCCCTTCCCGGACGTGCCGCTCGGCCATCTCAACTCTTGTCTCAGTCACCTGTTTTGACCTTTGGCGTCTCTTCCTCCGGCTTATGCCGCGCGATCTTCCCCAGCTTCTCATCAAACGCCGCCTCGTCCTCGTCACAGCCTAACTGGCGGGCGGTTTCCTTGAAGCGAGAAACCTGCTTATCGTTGTCTGACTGTGCCTTCACCATCATCAAGCCCCTTTGTCATAAGACACGGTTCGCCCTCTTTGAGCGAACTAACCGACGTATATGTGGACGAGAGTAGCCAGACACAACACCGTTACCTTGCGCTGGGTGCGCTGATGGTCCCCACTCAGCAGATTGCAGAACTTAACTCGGCAATAAACGCCGCTCGCCTGCCTGAATTGCCGAATGGTGAGATGAAATGGTCCAAAGTCTCTGCTGCAAAGCTGCCTGCCTACAAACGCGTTGTGGACGTGTTCTTCAAGTTCAGTAGGCCACCGCATAGAACCGAGTTTCATAGCTTATTTGTTGATACGAGCCGAATACTAGACAAAAAGTTTAATGAAGGCTCGCGCGAAATAGGTTTTAATAAAGAAGTATTTCAGATAGTTCGGAAGTGCGCTTTGATGCACAATAAGCGCTTATTGAATGTGTATTTAGATTACCGAGACACAGAGAGCACGCCTGAAAAACTTCGGTATATTCTTAACTGTCATTTGAAAAAGATTGGCGACAAACGTGACTGGCCATTTCGACGCATCCACTTTCGGGATTCAAAAGAGAGCCAGTGTTTACAACTTGTAGATGTGCTTCTCGGTTCGGTAGCTTTCCAGCTGAACGGCCACGGCTCAAGACTTGGCGCATCTGTGTCTAAGATCGAACTGGCGGAATATATCCGTGCCCGTGTGCCTTATCATTCCGCCTTACTCGGCACGCACCGGTCAGGCAAATTTACAATATGGGAACGAAAATTACAGAAGTGAAGGGCGTTCCGTGATCCTAGACGCTCGCGCGTCACCGTCTTGGACGGGTCCACTGCCTAGGCAGTGGCTTCAGATCACGGAAGTCTGACTGATATAGTAAATTGATTGAGTCTGTACAAGTGGCAAAATTGTCACGTTCGCGTTTTACGCGTTAGGCCCCTTATACGTCAAGCGCTTGCCCACGATGCCCTGCAAGGCGGCGTTCGTGCGCTGCGTGTCATCCACACCCAGCTTCACCCGGTTGTTGTAGCGGAAGTCAAACTCGGCCACATATCGGTGCAGGTGCTTTTCCCGGCAGTGCTGATACACACCCTTCATGCCGCGCTTGAACACACTGTAGAAGCCTTCAACCGTGTTCGTGTGCACTTCGCCGCGCACATACTCGCTCGCACCGTGACGCACGAAGCTATGCTCGGCAAAGTGCTTGTTCAGGTGAGCATACTGGCCCGCCTCATCGGTCATCACGGTCGTCTCAGGGGCAATCTGAGCTTTCAGAAGCGGCAGGAGGTGCGCGGCGCTGGTGCCGTCCACGTGAAAGCTACGGCTGCCCTTGCCGCGCTCTACCAGCGTGACAACCGCGTGCTTGTGGGCATAGCCGCGACGCTTAACTGTGCCTTCCTTCTGGCCGATGAACGTCTCATCAATCTCCACAACCCGGCCCTTGCCGCCCATCGGGTCAAGCTTGCCATCGCTCGTCATAGCGGCGCGCAGCCGGTGAGACATAAACCATGCAGTTTTCACCGTTACGCCAAGCGTGCGGGATAGCTGGTTAGAGCTAATGCCTTTCTTGCTGCTGCACATCAGGTAAGCAGCCTGTAGCCAAACGTTCAGGTTGACGTGGCTGCCCTCGAAAACCGTGCCGACCGTGGCGCGGCTTTGCTTGCGGCAGGCGTAGCACTTGTAGAGGCCGGGACGGGTTGCCGCGCCGCCCATGATCTTCATGCGATCCGTGCTGCCGCAATGCGGGCAGACGGCTCCGTTCGGCCAGATGAGGCATTCCAGCTTTACGAAAGCTGCTGCTTCATCCTGGAAGAAAGGGGCATTGAGAACGCTCGGCATCGGTTCGGCTCCGTCTATGAACCGAAATTAGCCTCCAAAAGTGGGTTTGTCAACTACCATATCGCCCTTCTTTTCTGAAGAAAAGAAGCAAAAGACTTTCACTCCGCTGTCGCGCGCCCGGTGCACGATGCAGGTGAAACGAAACTTTCTGCTCTTTTCAGAAACAAGCCTTGCTCACTTTGCCTTGGCTACCGCCGCCAGGTTCGCCACGTTTATCGTCCCCACGCCGGCGGCGGGACTGTATCCAAAGTTCCCCTTGTAGAACTCGTTGCCGCCTGCCTTGATAAAACGTAACGGGGCATGCGCGCCCTCGTAGCCGGCCAGCAGCTTGCTCTGCGCATACAGCAGCGGATTGAGAAAACCCACACGGCCGCCGGCGCTCTGCACCAGAAGCTGCGTCACGCCATTGAGCTGCGGCGCGGAGAAGCTGGTGCCGCCGGCCTGCTCGAAGCCGTAGGTGCTGCCAGGCGCGCTTGACGTGTAGCCGATCACGTAGCCTGTCTCCGGATCGGCATTCAGCGACACGTCCGGCACGTTGCGCCCGGCGAACCCTGCCGGCAGCGTGTAGAGCACCTTGGGCGGCACGGCGTCCTCGTCGACGAACTGCTGGTCCGGCTGGCTGACCTGCACGCCATTGACGCCTTTCTGATAGGACGGCACCGGGAAATGGATGCTGACGCCGCCCCCGCCGCCCACCGGCAGGATGCCGCAGGTGACAGGATCGAGCTTCAGCGCCTGGCACAGCGGTAGCAAATAGTCCCAGCCCCACACGCGCTCGGTCGGGATCGTTACCACCACGTCGGGCTTGTGCTTGACGGCAAACGACAAGGTGCCGGCAAGGGTGGTGCCGCCGGCCGACGTCATGGCCGGGTCGTTGCCAGGCGAGTCGACGCTCAGCGCCAAGCTGTAATCGGGTGGCGTCTGCCCGTCATTGACGTCGTAGGCGCCGGCATCGCCCGCGGCCGCCATCATCGACTGGCCTTGCAGCCCTGCCTGCAGGAAGAGGTGGTGCAGGGCGAACAGGCTGCCCGTCTCGGTGCCGCCGGTCGGGTCGGTCACCGGCGCGTTGGCGAAATCCGCATAGACCTCCCAATCGCCCCAGCTCGTGGAGATCGCGTCCGCCAAATTGTCGTCGATCGCCTTGGCGAACAGATCGATGAAACCCTGGTTGGTGTTCGGCGCCTCATAAACCAGCACGTTCGCGCCAGGCGCGATGCCGCCCGATTGTTCCACGTCCAGCGTCGTCTCGTCCGAACCTGCGTCGTCGCTTGGTGCACCGGAGCCGCCATCCACCCGTATCTCGGTAATCCGCGTCGGGCTGACCGGCAGGCCGAGGGCGCTCCAATAGGTATAGGCGTCGCTGGGCGTGAAGCTGGCGAGCGTGGCGATCCCGATCGTATGCCCGGCGCCGTCTATCCCCGCCTTGTACAGCGGCGTGGCGTTGTAATAGTCGGCAAAGTCCGTGACGGTCCAAACCCCCGGCATGTCCGGCGGCTTGATGGCGGGCAGGTGCGCGAGCTGCACGGCCGAAGGGTGCAGGGTTTCCGGCAAATGGCGCAGATGCGGACGCAGCGCCGGCCGGCTGTCCAGGCCGAACACCGCCGGCGTGACCGGGGCGATGCGCTCCGGCAGCGTGGGGCGCTGCAGCGGCGCGCGGAAGCCATAGGCTGGGGCGCCGCCCTGGGCCGCGACCGTAAACGCGTGCAGCTCCACCTGGAAGGCGCGCTCCAGGGCATCCGGCGTTCCGGTCACCCGCAGCGTGCTCGTCCCGGACCGTTCCGCAGCCAGGCCGAAGCCCGCGAGCGCCGCCTGCACGCCGGCGATGTCGCGCGCGTGCGGCCCGAAACGGCTCGCGAACTGCGCCGGCGTCAGGAAATGGCGGAACAGCGCATCGCCGGGCGTGCTGACATGGGTGAGCAGCGCCTCCGCACCCTCCTGGTCGGCCAGCCGCATCACCAGCGTGACGGACAGCTTCGTCTCGGCCAGCTTTCCCGCGTCAGCCGGACGCGGCGGGCCTGCGGCGGCGTGAGCGGCAAACGCAACGCAAGCCGTGGCGGTCAGCAGCGCGAGTCCGGTTTTCGCTAACATGGCATCGTCTCTCCGCTTGCGGTTCTCCTGCCGCATTGAGCGCGAGAGATCAGGACCATGCAAGCGCGCCTGGAGACGCAGGCCGTATGTCGCCAGAGCAGGCGCGCAATCCTGCCGATCCGTTGCGAGAGGACTGCTTCACCTGCCTCCACGCCGCAAACCTTCCAGTCTGCGCAAACCTGGCGCGAAAACTTTAGCGCGACACAACCGCATTAAAAGAAGAGAAACCTGTAATAATTACGTAGCTAGATTCTAGCTTGTCGCGCGAGCAGGCCGTGTTAGCGTCGTTCTACGGTCACGATAATGTCGCCGTGAGAAGCGTGCCGAACTGCGCGGAGACCGAGTGGCTCTTCCGCAAACAAATCAGCACCCAGCCGAAAGGCTGTCTGAACGCGTAAACGGGGTAAGCGCTACCCCGGCCTTCCTGCTCGTCACTCGTCAGCCGCGGAGAACAATATTGCCTGCCTCCATTAAACGTTTTGGCCGTAGAGCCGCCCTCTGCTGCGGCACGCTGCTCGCCTGCGCCGCATCCCTCTCCAACGCGCAGGCTGCGGCGCCTGCCACGGTGCGCGCGGAAGCCACACGGCCTGTCGCCTTCGACGTGATGATGCCGCTGCGCAACGCCGACAAGCTCGAGGCGTTCGTTGCCGCCCAGCACGATCCGGCGTCGCCGACATTTCATCAATGGCTCACGCCGGCGCAGTTCGGCATGCGTTTCGGCCCCGAAACCTCCGGTGTCGCCGCCGTCGCCGCTTCGCTGCGCGCGCGCGGCTTCACCGTAACGGTGCAGACGCGCAGCCTGCACGTGACAGGCACGGCCGCGCAGGTGGAGACCAATCTCGGCACGCATTTGCTGCTTGGCCGCACGCCCGACGGCGTCACGCACGTCATGCAGGAAACATCGGTGAAGCTGCCCGACGAGATCGCAGCCACCGGCGCGCAGGTGTTCAGCTTCTCGCCGCATGTGGCGCACGTGCATTCCCGCATCGCCACCCCGCGGCTGAACCCGAACAACCGCTACAGCGACATCGGGGCATACTGGTTCGATGACCTGAAGGAGGCGTATGGTTACCCGTCCATACTGGCCACGGTCACCGCGAAAGACGGCACCACGGAACCCTATGACGGTACCGGCGTGACCCTCGGCGTACTGATGTCGAGCGACATCTACGACGCCGACATCGCAGCAGTGTTCGACCACGAGAACTGGAGCACCATCTCAGGCAAGCCGGATCCCACGCTCTACGCACGCCGCTACATCAACGGCGGTGCGACCACCGCCAGCCCGGCGCTCGACGAGGCCTCGCTGGATACCCAGGAAGAACTCACCGGCGCGCCGGGCGCGCACGTGGTGCTGTACGACATCCCCGACCTGTCAGACGGCAACGTGGCCGCCGGCTACATCGCCGTGGACGAAGACAATGCGGTCGACCTGGTCAGCTCGTCCTTTGGAGAGTGCGAACTGGAATACACCGCCAGCCATAACAACGGCGTCAGCCAACTCGATATCCTGCAATCCCAGCACGAGCTGTTCCTGCAGGGAAATTCGCAAGGCATCACCTTCCTGGCCAGTTCCGGCGACAACGCCGGCAAGGAATGTCCCAGCACCAGCTACTATCCCGGTTTCATGAACGGGACCTTCCAGAAGGGCGTCTCCACGCCGGCCGCCGACACCAACGTGACGGCCGTCGGCGGCACCAACGTCATCACCGGTTACAACCAGGGCACACTCGAGTCGCCCTATGTCGGCGAAAACGCCTGGTCGGATCCGGAGGTGCCCAACGATCCGTACGGGCTGAACGTGAACGCCAGCGGCGGCTTCTGGGGCGCCGGTGGCGGCTATAGCCAGATCTTCGCTCAGCCGAAATACCAGACGCTCATCACCACCGGATCCACCGTGCACCGCGCCACGCCCGACATCGGCATGCAGGTCGGCGGCTGCCCCGGCGGCATCTCCGTTCTCGACGCATCCGGCACCTGCGACGGCGGCGGCATCAAGAAGGATGGGGACGGCAACTCGCAGCGCAGCTACGTCGTCGTCTCGATCGGAGCCGGCACGAAGGGCGGCGGCTTCTTCGGCCTGATCGGCACCAGCGTCGCCTCGCCCGAGCTTGCCGGTGCCACCGCCCTGCTCATCGAGCGCAAGGGCCGGCTGGGCAACCTGAACAACTACATCTACGAACTTGCCGCCAAGCAGGCTGCAGGCAAAGGCACCTACTTCCACACCAGCATCCCGGGCTTCAACGGACTCCTCGATACCAACCTCAACAGCACCTTCGGGCTCTCGGCCGGCGTCGGCACACCCAAGGTCGCGCGCTACGTGGGCGCGCTGGGCAGCACGCCGCTGGCGGGAACACCGCAGACGCCCAGCAATCCGTAAAAGGTCACGCGGGAGGGCGGCGGATGCCGCCCTCCTTGCATCATCATTAAGCTAAGGAAGCAACCAAAAAACCTTTGCTTCCTTCGCCCTGCGTCAGTGCCGGGGCTCGCGATAACCAGGACGCCTGACGGATTGAAGGCGATGTCGGCTTGTTTTCCCGAAAAAGGCTTTGCTTCGCTTGTGCCGTAGCCAGGATCGGCGTTTGCTAGGCGCGCGGCAACTCGGTGCCGCCCAGCAGGATCCGATCCATCATGGGCAAAGGCGACAAGCAGCACGGCAATCGCGAAGCCAAGAAGCCGAAGGCAAACAAGAAGCTTACTCCGGCCAGCACTACGTTCCTCAAGACGGGCGAGGCGGCGAAGCCACCGGCTAAGCCCTCTGGCAAGTAGCCAGGCACTGGCAACAGGCAAGAAAGCAGTTCTTTTTTGAAAAAAAGAACCAAAAAACTTCTGTCCCGTTCATCTGCGTGTTGTTGAAACGCTCGCTTCAACGGTCCGCGACAGCGCCAGCAAAAGTTTTTTGGTCCTTTTTTTCAAAAAAGGACTGCTTGCTTTCTACATCGAACGAAACGCCACTTGGCATCACTGGGCCAGATCGTTCAGGCTGAGCATAGCCAGCAACAGCGAACTCACGATACCCGCCACAGCCACGCCCATCGTCAGGATCAGCACCGGCACGAGCAACGCCGTCAGCCGCTGTATGCCGATGCGCGATTGCTCCTCGTGTATCTCCGCGGCGCGCAGGGACATGCCGCCGAGTTGCGCCGTCTCCTCGCCCAGGCGTAACAGATAGACCGTGCGTATCGGGAAAATGCCTGATTGCTGCAAAGGCTTGGCAAGCCCCGAGCCACCCTTGGCGCTCTCCGTGGCGGCGCGCACGGCGCCGGTGGCCGCTGTGTTGCCAATCACGTCGGACACGATGCCGAGTGCCGCCACGAGCGGCACGCCGTTCTGCAGGAGCGTCCCAAGCGTCCTGGAAAAACGTGCGGCAAGCAGCTCGCGCGAGAGGGTGCCGAACACGGGAAGCCGGAGGATCGCACGATCCCACCAAAGACGGGGCGCAGGCCGCGCGAGCGCCTGACGCGCAGCGAAAAACAGGATGGCCAATCCGGCTGCAACATACAGCCCGTAGCCTGACACAAAGGCGCCGATGGCGATGACGATCTGGGTGGGACGCGGCAGCGCGGCGCCGGCCTGCTCGAACATCGGCACGAACTGCGGAAGCACCTGCGTCAGCAGCAGCACGATCGAGCCAATCCCGGCGACGAGCAGGATGACCGGGTAGATCAGCGACGAGATGACGCTGGCGCGCAGCGCGCGCTGCTTCTCCAGAAGATCCGCCATACGCTCCAGCGTGTTGGCCAGATTGCCGCCGGCCTCGCCCGCCCGGATGAGGCCGATATAGAGGTTCGGGAAGCTGGCCGGATGCTGGGTCAGCGCGGTGGCAAACGGGCTGCCGTCACGCACCGCGTCGCGTATCTGGGTGAGTATGTCGCGCACGTGCTTCCGGGGGGCGGTATCGACCAGGAAGCGCAAAGCGCGGTCCAGGTCCTGTCCGGCGCCGAGCATCACGGCCAGCTCGCGGGTGATCTCCGAGAGGTCCTGGCCGGAGAGCCGTTTGCCGCCGCCGAACTCCGCACCAAGCAGGGAGGGCAGGAAGCCGCGCGCACGGTCGGCCGGTTCGGCGCGCATCGGCAGGCTGCCCTGGCGGCGCAGGATCTCGATGACGGCCTGTTCGGTGGGCGCTTCCATCAGGCCCGTGGCGGTCTCGCCGGCGGGGGTGATGGCGGTGTAGCGGAAGCTTGGCATTTACGTGGACAAGTAAGAAAGGAAGCAGTTGTTTTTTGAAAAAAAGAACCAAAAAACTTTTACGCCCTGCCGGCGAGTTTTCAACGAGTCCGCGACAGCGGAGTCAAAAGTTTTTTGCTTCTTTTTTTCAAAAAAGAAGGCCTTGCTTCCTTCCATCAAGCGAGAAACACCTCGAGCACCGCGTCGAACTTGGCCGGCTGATCGATAAAAATGAAATGCGCCGCCCCATCGATCCGAATGAGCTTCACGCCTCTGAGCGAAGCGTAGATGCCGCGAAACAGCGTGTCTGCCTGTTCGGCGCTGTACGGGTCGGCCTTGTTCCAGGCGTAGAGCACTGTCGTCGGCACGGTAATCTTGGGCAATTCCGGTGTCAGGTCGGTCGCCACCAGTTCGCGCATGGCGTGGCCGGCGACGCGATGATCGCTCTCGACGGACTCGCGGACGATTTCGGGGCGCGCGGCCTCGGTGAGTATCTCGCTTGCGATCACCGGCTCGACGTTGCGCCGGTAATCGGCGGCATCGGCGTGTTCCATGCCGGCGCCGATCGCGTCGGCTGCCGCTTCTATCTCCTGGTGCGTCGCGCCTGGCCGCGTCACGACGGCTGCCAAAGCGGGGAACATGTCCACCACCATCAAACGGCCAAGTGCTGCCGGGTGGCGTTCCGCCAGCATGAGGCCGATCGTGCCGCCCATGGAATGGCCGACGAGCGCCGGTTTCTGCAGGTTCTGCTGGGTGATGTAGGCGGCCAGTTCCTCGGCGACGCCGGCGCAGACGGGGCCTTGCGCGTTGGCACGTGCGGGCTCGCCGGCAAAACCTGCGACCTGGACAAGATGGACACGATATTTGCCACCCAACGCTGCAACGGCCGGGTTCCAGACGTCGCGCGAGCAGGTCAGGCCTGGAACGAAGATGACGTCCGGACCTGTACCTTGGACAATGACGGAGAAGCGGTCCGCGGTGAATGTAGCAGGTGCCGCCTGCGCGCGGCGCGCAGCAGCAAGCGCCATTGCCCCCGCAAAAACTGTCAGAAAACCACGTCGCCGCACGAGCGGCTCCGGCAAGTCCGCGACAGCGGAGTCAAAAGTTTTTTGCTTCTTTTTTCCAAAAAAGAAGGCCTTGCTTCCTGTCATCACGCCTCAGCCCGGATACTACGCACCACTTCCTCGATAGTCGTAGTCCCTGCCAAGGCCGCCTCCAACCCGGCATTGAACATAGTCACCATACCCGCCCCTACCGCCGCGCGCTCGATCTCGCTCTGATCCGCTTTGGAGAAGATCAAATGCTCGATCTCCGCGTTGGGCTGCAGGAACTCGGCGATCGCCTGGCGCCCGCGATACCCCGTGCTGCGGCATTGCGCGCACCCGACCGGGTGCCAGAGGTGCACCGGCGCGCCGCCCGTACGCCGCTCCAGGTCGAATCGGGTGATCAGCTCGGCCGGCGCCTCAGCCTCGCGCTTGCACGAATCGCACAGCCGGCGGACCAGGCGCTGCGCCAGCACGCCGCGCAGGACGGCGGTCAGCAGGTAGTCCTCCAGCCCCATGTCGCGCAGGCGGGTGATGCTGGCGGCGGACGAGTTGGTGTGCAGCGTGGACAGCACGAGGTGTCCGGTCAGCGCGGCCTGCACGGCGATCTGTGCGGTCTCCAGGTCACGCACCTCGCCCACCATGATCACGTCGGGGTCCTGGCGCAGGATGGAGCGCAGCAGGGCG
>CAXTJZ010000106.1:0-12409 GCA_964244695.1 uncultured Acetobacteraceae bacterium | reverse complement strand
CCCCGGTTGCACGAGCGCCCGCGCCACTTCTGCAGGTGGGAGCGTTGGCAGAACCAGCGCGCCCGCCGATGCAGCGGGGGAGCAGAAGTTTTTTGGTTCTTTTTTTCAAAAAAGAACTGCTTTCTTCCTTCTCTTCGCATTCTCCGCCCAGGCCTCCCCCAAAACTGAAGCCCGCCTAACCCAGGCCACCGCCGAACGCGACCTGGCCAGCGCGCAGGCACAAGCTGCCCGCCTGGCGGACGCCAGGGCGCAGCAAGCCGCCGCCTTGCAACAGATCGAGGCGCGCGTTCTGGCGGCATCCGCGCGCCTGTCAAATGTGGAAGCGCGTCGCAAAGCCGCCGAGACTGCCCTCGCTGCCACACAGCAGTCTTTCTCGGCGCTTCTCCCGGTCATGCTCCGGTCGTCGCGCACGCCGGAACTGGCCGTGTTGGCGTCGCCCGTGCCTCCGGCGCAGGCGCTGCAAGGCCTACTGATCATGCGCGGCCTTGCCATCGCGCTGAATCGCCAGGCGGTTCTGCTGCATACCCAGCAAGCCGACACGGTAACCGCCCGCGCCGCCGCTTCTGCCGAAGCGGAGAGCCTGGCCCACGCCCAGGCCGAGCAGGCGCTTCGCGCCGCGGCGCTGGACCGCGTGGTGGCAGCGGCGCGCGACCAGGTAGGCCAGGCAGAGGCGGCGGGCCGCGCCGCCGCGGAGCAGGTGGCCGAAGCTGCCGCGCAAGCCAGGACATTGCGGGAGGCGATTGCCGCAATGCAGGCCGCGCAGGCGCGTGAAGTGAACCGCGCGGCGGAGGAAGCCGTCGCCGCAACGCGCCAGCACAAGGATGGCGAGGCCCAGGCAGCCCGCGCACGCCAGGCCGCGCTGGCCAGGCCGTCCGGTCCCGCGCTGGCGCAATCGGCGGGCCGTCTCGCCACTCCGGTCGCCGGCCCGATCACGCGCGCCTTCGGGGCCGAGGCGGAGGACGGGCCTGCCACCGGTATCACCTACGCCGCCGCGCCAGGCGCCTACGTAAGCAGCCCCTGCAGCGGCCGCGTGGCGTTCGCCGCTCCGTTCCGCAGCTACGGCCAGCTCATCATCCTGGAATGCAGCGGCGGCTATGACGTCGTGCTCGCCGGCCTGGCTACGCTCGCCGCCCGCCCCGGTCACCCCACCCGCGCCGGCGAGCCGCTCGGCCGCATGCCGACGGCAGGCAAACCGGCGCTTTACGTCGAATTAAGGTCGCAAGGCCGCCCGATCGACCCGGCGCCCTTCCTTCGGGCGAAACTCTAGGCTCTACTGGGACGAAGCTAAGCAAGGAAGCAGTCCCTCTTTGAAAGAGGACCAAAGAACTTCTACTCCCTGCCAGGTGCAAGCCAGACGAGCGCGCGACAGCGGAGTCAAAAGTTTTTTGCTTCTTTTTTTCAAAAAAGAAGGCCTTCCTTGCTTCCTTACAACCAACCAAGCGCAATCTACCAAAACGCAGCCCGCCCTAAGGATCAAGGCATGAAACTCCGCACCGGCCTATTGCTAGGCGCCGCCTTCACGATAGGACTCGCGTCCGGACCCGCTTTCCACACCTACGCCCCGCATCTTGTCGGCACCGCCCACGCCGACGACGACACCGCCGGCCCGCAGGACACCTACCACCTGCTGACTCTGTTCGGCGAAGTGTTCGAAAAAGTCCGTGCCGACTACGTGGCGCCGGTGAAGGACCGCGAGCTGGTCGACAACGCGCTGAACGGCATGGTCAGCTCGCTCGATCCGCACAGCAGCTACATGGACGCCAAGCAGTACAAGGACATGCAGATCACCACCCGCGGCGCCTTTGGCGGCCTGGGTCTGGAGGTCACGTCCGACCAGGGCCTGGTGAAGGTGATCAGCCCGATCGACGACACGCCAGCCGCCAAGGCCGGCATGAAGCCCGGCGACTACATTCTCTCGCTGAACGGCAAGTCCGTCGAAGGCCTGCCGCTGAACGACGCGGTGGACATGATGCGCGGCACGCCCGGCAGCACCATCACCATCAACGTCAAGCGCGAGCACATCGACAAGCCGTTCGACGTGACGATGACGCGCGAGCAGATACACGTACAGGTGGTCAAGTCCGCGCTCTACGGCGACGTCGGCTACATACGCCTGGCCGGCTTCAACGAGGAGAGCGACACCAAGACGCGCGAGGCCATCGCCAAGCTGAAGGACCAGGCGCACGGCCATCTGCGCGGCATCGTGTTCGACATGCGCAACAACCCGGGCGGCCTGCTCGACCAGGCGGTGGACATCTGCGAGGACTTCATCCCCGACGGCGAGATCGTCAGCACGCGCGCGCGCCACCCGGAAGACAGCCAGCGCTGGGACGCCAAGGGCACGGATCTCATCGATGGCCTGCCGATGGTCGTGCTGATCAACGGCGGCTCAGCCAGCGCCAGCGAGATCGTCGCCGGCGCGCTGCAGGACCACCGCCGCGCCATCATCGTGGGCACAAGAAGCTTCGGCAAAGGCAGCGTGCAGACGCTGATACCGATGGGCAACAACGACGGCGCGATACGCCTGACCACGGCGCGCTACTACACGCCGTCCGGCCGCTCCATCCAGGGCCTGGGCATAGCGCCCGACGTGCTCGTGCAGGAGACGCGCGAGGACGAGGTGCATTTCCTGCCCGACCGCGAGGCGGACCTGAACCACGCGCTGAAGAACGAGGGCGGTTCGGAGCCGACCAAGCCGCCGGCCCCGCGCGATGACATCCCGGCCGCCGCCAAGCAGATCGCCGCCAAGCCGCCGACCATTTGGCCAAAGTTCGATCTCGCCAATCCCTCCACGGACTATCAGCTGCAGCAAGGCATCGGCGTGGTGCGCGACATGGCGCAGAAGCAGGCGTCGAAAGGCTAGGCAAGCAGTCCTTTTTTGAGAAAAAGGACCAAAAAACTTTTGTTTCCTGTCGGCGGGTGCTGAAACAGCCGCCGACAGGGAGCAAAAGTTTTTTGCTTCTTTTTTCCAAAAAAGAAGTGCTTTCTTCCTTCCTCACGTGTCCACCTTCCGCCCCCTCCTTATCCTCTGGGCCTGCATTCTGGGCTTGCTCGCAGGCACCGCCGTCGCCCTGCAACTCATCGGCCCACCCCCGCTGCGTGGGAGTGCCTATAGGCCCTTAGCCGCTCCCATAATGCAGGAAGAGCCGCCAGCCCGCGCGCTGCCAAGCACACCGAACCCCGCGCCCGCGTTACGGATGATCCTGTCCGTCATCCCGGAGCCTGATCCGAGCCTGCAGGAGCCTGCGCCGGACTGGCCCGGCCGCACCCTGCCGCGCATCGGCGCGAACGGCCGCGCACCCAGGACGATGTATGCCGCCGCCTTCGACCCAGCCGAGCGCCATCCGCGCGTGGCGCTCGTCATAGACGGCGCCGGGCTGGATCGCGCGCTGACCGCGCAGGCGAACAGGACGCTGCCCGCCGCGGTCGATTTCGCCTTCTCCGCCTACGTGCCGCTTGCCGATGGGGACCGGCTGGCGAGCGAGGCGCGTGTGCAGGGCCGCGAGTGCCTCATCAGCATACCGATGGAGCCGAACGGCTTTCCCACCGCGGAGGAGGGCGACCGCTCTCTGCTGACCGGCGCGGACCCTGCGCAGCTGCGGCTGAACCTGGAATGGGCGCTGTCCGGCGTGCCGGGCTGCGTGGGCGCCACCGGCGGCTCTGACGGCATGGGCGGCGAGCGTTTCGCCGAGAGCCGCCAGGCTTATGAAGACATGCTGTCCGCAGTGACCGCGCGCGGGCTTCTCTATCTCGATCCCCGTCCAGGGACTGCCTCGCCTGGCGCGGCTTACGCGGCCGATGTGGTGATCGACCACGAAGCCGGTCCCGAAGCGCCCGCCGACGCGCAGGCGATCGACCGCAACCTGGCCGCGTTGGAGCAGGTGGCTGCGAGGCGCGGCGCCGCCATCGGTCTGGCCGGCCCGCCGACCCCTGTGCTGCTGGACCGCGTCGCCGTCTGGGCGCACGGGCTTGCCGCGCGCGGCCTGGTTCTGGCGCCGCTCACGGCCATGCCGCCGCCACGCACGCCCACCCTGGCCGGAGCGCCGAAATGACCGATCTGCCCTACCGCCTGAACGTGGGCGCCGCCCTGTTCAACCCTGCCGGCCAGGTGTTCGTCGGCCGCCGTACGGACCTGGCTGCGGACGCCAACGCCGTCTGGCAGATGCCGCAGGGCGGCATCGACGAAGGCGAGGACCCTGCCACCGCCGTGCTGCGTGAGCTGAGCGAGGAGATCGGCACCGCGCGTGCCACCATTTTGGCCGAACACCCGGACTGGCTGACCTATGAGCTGCCCGAGGAGGTGGCGCAGCGCGCCTTCCGCGGCCGCTACCGTGGCCAGCGGCAGAAATGGTTCGCGTTGCGCTTCGATGGTGCCGATGCCGACATCCGCCTCGATGCCCACAGCCATCCCGAGTTCTCCGCCTGGCGCTGGGTGGAGCTTGCGGAACTGCCCGGCCTCGCTGTCGCCTTCAAGTGCCACATCTACACCGAGGTGGCGCGCGCGTTTTCCAATTTCGCCAAACCGTCATGATCAAAGCCTTCATGATCCGGCAAGCTATCTCGGACAGGATGCGCCCGGGAGGCAGGCATGACGCAGCAGGAACACGGGTGTCACGCATTTCTGGCTCTGCTGCGCGATGCGGCGGTAGGGACAGAAGTGCCGGTGCGGGCCTGGAGCCGCAAGCTTGGCATGTTCGCGTCTAAGCCTGTCGAGGCCTGCCGTCTTCCGGCCCTGGGCGCGTGCGGGACCGAGATGCCCGCTTGAACGTGCCCTGCCGAACCTCTCGCCGATAGCGCTCCCGCTCGAATGGGGGATCGCTGGCCGTAATGGCTCCGGTGGTGCAATTCCGAGAAGTCTTCGCTTCTTTTTGAGAAAAATTGCTCTGTACAGACAAACATTAACGATAGTGGTGTTACGTCGTGTTTGACTGCATCCAGATGCAGTATTTGTGTTGACATCGAAGTATCACTGATGCCGGATTGTGGGCGCAACATTACTCCGGAGGCTCGGATGCAGAAACGGTCTGGTATGATGGCAAAATTCGCCTTGCTGACAGGCGTCGCGGCAACCGGTTTCGTCACGCCGGGCTTGGCTGAGGCGCCGCGCCTGGTGTCCAGCGCTGTCGATAGCACGCAGACAGCGTTGCTGCCGGGAAACGTTCGCCCAGAGGCCGTGCAGGCCAACAACCGCGGCCCCGTCGATGACAACCTGATGCTGGACCACATGCAGATGCTGCTGGCCCGCCCGGACAGCACGGAACGCGAGCTCACCCGCTTCATCGCGGCGCAACAGGACCCAGCCTCCCCGCACTATCACCACTGGCTGACGGCGCGCCAGTTCGGCGAACGTTTTGGCCCCGCCAGCGCGGATGTGGACGTCGTGGTCGCCTGGCTGCAGAGCCAGGGCTTCACCGTGAACGGCGTGCAGGCCGGCCGCATGATGATCGATTTCAGCGGCACCGCAGCGCAGGTCCGCACCGCCTTCCAGACGCAGATACACAATTTCGACGTGGCCGGCGTGCATCACATTGCCAACATGACCAACCCGCGCGTGCCGGCGGCCCTGGCCAGCGTGGTGCGCGGCATCGTCTCGCTGCACGACTTCAAGCCGCACACCAACTTCAAGCCGCGGCCAGCCTACACGTTCAGCAGCGGCGGCAGCGAGTATTACGCCGTGGTTCCGGGCGACCTGGCCAAGATCTACAACTTCAACCCTCTGTTCACCGCTGGCATCTCCGGCCAGGGCCAGACGATCGTCGTCATCGAGGACACCAACGTCTACAGCACCGCGGACTGGACCACGTTCCGCTCCGTGCTCGGCCTGTCCAGCTACACCGCCGGCAGCTTCACCCAGGTGCACCCGACGGGCAGCAGCTCCTGCAGCAACCCAGGCACTGTGGCCGGCAGCGAGAGCGAAGCGACACTGGATGCCGAATGGGCCAGCGCCGGCGCGCCCAGCGCCCATATCGAGCTCGCCTCCTGCTCGGACACCAACGTGACGTTCGGCGGCCTGATCGCGCTGCAGAACCTGCTCAACGGCTCGTCCCCGCCCACCATCGTCAGCATCAGCTACGGTGAATGCGAGGCGGCAAACGGCGCCACCGCCAACGCCGCCTACAACACCACCTACCAGCAGGCCGTGACGCAGGGCACCTCGGTGTTCGTCTCCGCCGGTGATGAGGGGGCGGCAAGCTGCGACGCCGACGCGACCAAATCCACCCACGGCATCGCCGTCAGCGGCTTCGCTTCCACGCCTTACAACGTGGCCGTCGGCGGCACCGATTTCGGCGACGCCTATGCCGGCACCACCAGCACGTATTGGAGCAGCACGAACAGCTCCACCTACGAATCGGCGCTGTCCTACGTTCCGGAAATCCCCTGGAACGATTCCTGCGCCAGCGTGCTCCTGGCCACCGCCTCCGGCTACAGCACCACCTACGGCACCAGCGGCTTCTGCAACAGCACCACGGGCAGGGAATATTACCTGACCACGGCGAGCGGCAGCGGCGGGCCCAGCGGTTGCGCCACCGGCACGCCGTCCACCTCCGAAGTGGTCAGCGGCAGCTGCAAAGGTTACGCGAAGCCGTCCTGGCAGAGCCTGGTCGGCAACCCGGCGGATGGCGTGCGCGACATGCCGGACATCTCCCTGTTCGCCGCAAACGGCGTGTGGGGCCACTACTACGTGTTCTGCGACAGCGACACCAACGACGGCGGTGCGGCCTGCACCGGCGCGCCGAGCGGCTGGTCAGGCGCCGGCGGCACTTCGTTCGCCTCGCCGATCATGGCTTCCATCCAGGCTTTGGTGAACCAGAAACAGGGCGCCAAGCAGGGCAACCCGAACCCCACCCTCTACGCACTGGCAAAGACCGAGTACGGCGCCAGCGGCAGCACCACCTGCAACTCCACCAGCGGCAAGGGCACCAGCAGCTCCTGCCTGTTCTATGACGTGACGCAAGGCGACATGGACGTGAACTGCACCGGCACCCACAACTGCTACCGGCCGAGCGGCACCAACGGCGTGCTCTCCACCAGCACGACGGCCTACAGCAAGGCTTACGGGACAGGCACAGGCTGGGATTTTGCTACCGGGATCGGGACGGTTAATGCAGCTAACCTGGTTGATAACTGGTGAGGTAAGCAAGCAGTCCTTTTTTTGAAAAAAAGGACCAAAAAACTTTTGCTTCCCACGCCTGCATCAAGGCGGGTTCTGGTTCTGCGAACATCTGTGTTTGCAGAACCAGCTTTATTTCACCTGCGCCGGACACAACGCGCCACCGTGCAGGCAATCCGTATTTAGCCCGGCCGGAAGCTGCCTGTTCGAACCCGTGCCCAACGTGCGGTCATATATCTCGCCGTAATTGCCGACAGCCGCAATAACCTTGGCGGACCAGTCATGCGCCAGGCCAAGCGCCAATCCAGACGACCAGTCCCGTCCGGTCAGCCGCGCCAGCACAGGGTCGTCGCTCTGCATTGCCTGCACTATGCCGGCTTGCGTCACGCCCAGCATCTGCGCCTGAATTAGCACATCCACCGTCGCGGCAACCACAGCACTCCAAGCCACGTCGCCGGCCCGGGTGGCAACCACCACAGGCGACAACGCCAGCCGGTCCGGCAACAGAACGTAATCGCCCCGGAACTGCAGGCGCATCGCCGCCAGCCTGCTCGCATACGCGCTTATCGCCTGGCAGCGCCCACCGGTAAACGCGGCGCTCATTTCGCCTTCTTCTTGAAAAGGAAACGGACGGATCGCGATGCCGCGCGCCCGCGTGGCGGCCAGCAGCACGCCGGCAGTGTCCGTGCCCGCAATGAAGCAGACGGTATTGCCCGCCAAGCCTGCAATGTCATGTATCCCGGCGTCGCGATGTACCAGGATCTGTTGCGTGTCCAGGAACACAGGCGGCCCGTAGGCCACATCAAGGCGCAACGCGGTACTTATGGCCGGCGTGACGCCCACCACGAGGTCCGCCAGACCGTTGTGCAAGGCCGTGAGCGCTTCCGGTTCCGCCGGCTCACGCAACACCTGCAGCCGGTCACCTCGCCCGAGTGTGGCCACTGCAACGGCCCGGCAGACTTCTTCCGCAAGCGGGGTCAAATCGCCGTGCAGGTCTTCCCTGTTCCAGTCGACTTCTTCAGTGATCACCACGCAGTTTAGTGTCTTGCGCGTTTGAATGGCAGAGAGGGTGGTGTCTGCCGCTTTTGCATTCAGGCTGACCAAGACTATAAAAAAGAAGAAAGGAAGGCCTTCTTTTTTGAAAACAAGAAGCAAAAAACTTTTGCTCGTCTGCCTGCATGACGGCTTCGTTTGATTTTGCACTGGTAAGCCTGGCAAATGAGGCGACCGACAATGCTAGCGGCAGGAGTTGAGGTTTCTGCTTCTTTTTCAAGAAGGCCTTTCTTGCCTTATTTAATGATTACGCCCCCGCCCCGTCTTGCCCTGCAACGCATCGATTTGCTTGGATGCCTCCGCCTTCGTCAACGTGTCGTCAAACGCCTCGCCAGCTTCCTCGCAAAGCGTCTTGAGATAGGACGCCTGCGCGCCCGTCATCGTCTCGCCGCCCGTCGTCCAATCATCCGGGTCCTTCTCCGTGTTGGAGGGTAACGATTGTGGATCAGCCTCGCTAGCACCCGCTTTCGGGTTGTGGGCCGTGTGCTCGGGGTGCTTGGACGACGGCAGGGCCTGCGCGTCGACTTCGCTGGTTTTCGATGTTTCCTTCATGATGAGACGAACGCGCGTGTTTCCGCTTCGTTCGCTGTGCTCGCGCGGCGTTTACCGCTGGTAGGGCAGCGGGAGTAGAAACGTCAGTGGCACACGCACCAGGCCGATGCTGCCCGGCACGATCACCTCGGCGCCCGGGTCGAAATCGGTCAGCATCTCCCGGCAGGCGCCACAGGGCGGCACCACGGTGATCTCCTGCAGGCTTTCGTGCTCTTTGGGATGGCGCACGGCCACCGCGCATTCGATTGTGCCGTCGCCTTCTAGTATCAGCCGGCCGACAGCGATGGCTTCCGCGCAGACCTGCATGCGGCCGACTGTCGCCCCCAGGTGCAAGCCGGTCCAGATACGCCCGTCCCGGCTGCGCAGCGCGGCGGCCACCATGTGCCAGAACGGCCGGTAGTGCCGCGCGATGGTAGCCCGGGCGGCTTGCACCAGTTCCTCGTCGGCGGCGGTAAGGGCGGATTGCGGCGGCGCCATGACGCTCAAGACGCGCTCTTGCTACCCCGGCAACACGAAGGCTGTGCCGGTTCTGCAAGTAACTGCGCCGGCAGAACCTGGCCCGGCCCCGATGCAGGCGGAGGGAGCAAAAGTTTTTTGCTTCTTTTTTTCAAAAAAGAAGGCCTTCCTTGCCTTACTCCGCCGCCTCCGCCTCCTCCCCCTCGTCCGGCGGCACCAGCATCTTGTCAGCCACCGCGCCAGCCTGCTCGCGTATCCGCTTCTCGATCGCAGCGGCAGCATCCTTGTGGTCACGCAGGAACTGCTTCGCGTTCTCGCGCCCCTGGCCGATCCGCGTGCTGTCGAAGCTGAACCAGCTGCCGGATTTCTCCACGATCCCGGCCTTCACGCCCAGATCCACCAGTTCGCCGACCTTGCTGATGCCTTCCCCGAACATGATGTCGAACTCCACCTCGCGGAACGGCGGCGCCAGCTTGTTCTTGGCCACCTTCACGCGCGTGGAGTTGCCCACCACGTTCTCGCGGTCCTTGATCGAACCGGTGCGGCGTATTTCCATGCGTATCGAGGCGTAGAACTTCAGCGCGTTGCCGCCGGTGGTGGTCTCCGGGTTGCCGAACATCACGCCGATCTTCAAGCGTATCTGGTTGAGGAAGATCAGCATCGTGTTGCTCTTGCTGACGCTGCCGGTGATCTTGCGTAGCGCCTGGCTCATCAGGCGGGCGTGCAGGCCCACATGCGTGTCGCCCATCTCGCCTTCCAGCTCGGCGCGCGGAACCAGGGCGGCCACCGAGTCCACCACCAGCACGTCGATGGCGCCCGAGCGCACCAGCGTGTCGCAGATCTCCAGCGCCTGCTCGCCGGCGTCTGGCTGGCTGATCAGCAGGTTGTCCACGTCCACGCCCAGCTTGCGGGCGTAGATCGGGTCCAGCGCGTGCTCGGCATCGATGAACGCGCAGGTGCCGCCCAACCTCTGCGCCTCGGCAATGGCATGCAGCGCCAGCGTGGTCTTGCCCGAACTCTCCGGCCCGTACACCTCCACAATCCGGCCGCGCGGCAGGCCGCCTATCCCCAATGCTATGTCCAGCCCCAGCGAGCCGGACGGGATCACCTCGATCTGCTCGTCCTGGGTGCGGGCGCCCATGCGCATGATGGAGCCCTTGCCGAACGCGCGCTCGATCTGCGACATCGCCGCGTCCAAGGCCTTGTTCTTGTCTGCCACTCGCCAGCTCCCTCAACCGTTACGCGCATTCTGCCGCTCGTTTCGCTTGCGGCGCGTTCGGGCACTCTGTCACAACTGTGAATGGAGCCGCAACCCTGGCTTGCAAACGTCACGTTAACTAAGCGTTCTTGGTGCGTTCGTTATAGAACGTTGAGTGAACATGCAAGAAGACACGCAAGGCAAGCAATCCTTTTTTGAAAAAAAGGACGAACGGACTTCTGCTCCCTGTCGGCGGCGCTTCCGGCAGGTATTCGACCTTTGCGGATATTAGCCGGCGCCTGGCGCGGCCGCACGCTGGCCGCACCGCCGGGCCAGGCCACCCGCCCCACCGCGCAGCGCATGCGCCAGACCATCTTCGACATGCTGATGCACGCCCCCTGGGGCGGGCGGGACCTCGTGGAGGGCGCCTCTGTGCTGGACGGCTTCGCCGGCACCGGTGCGCTGGGGCTGGAAGCGCTCTCCCGCGGCGCGGGCCGCGTCTTTTTCATGGAGTGTGACCGCCAGGCCACCACGGCCATCGCCGAGAACGTCGCCAGATGCCGGGCGGAGGCCCGCTGCCGCATCATTCCGGCCGACGTCACCCGGCCGCCCAGGGGCGAAGGACAGCGGCTGGTGTTCCTCGACCCTCCCTACGCGCAGGACTTGCTGCCGGCTGCGATCGCCAGCCTGCGCACCGCCGGCTGGATCATACCAGGGACCGTCGTTATTTCGGAGAGCGGACGACTTGAAAGGAACGGGCAGTTCGGTGTTAAACTCGCGCAAAGGATGCATGGCGCGGCACAAGTGAACGTTTGGCGGGAGGTCTGATAAATATGGCAGCTGAGACCATTCTGCACCAGCGGTCCATCGCAACCTTGGCAGCGCCTGCATACGCGCCTGGCGCGCATCCCGTGCAACACGTCCATTCGCTCGGCCCGGCCCGCATACAAGTGCCCCCGCTTCCCACCGGCGCCCACTTCTTCTCGCTCTGGCCAGTGCGGGAATTGCCAGTCCAGGGCATGTGGGCCGCCCCGCATTACGACAGCTTCGCCCCGCCGCTTTTCGTATTGCACGACGTGACCGTGCATTCCTCGGCCGGCATCCTGGCCGTGGGCGACACCGTCATAGCCGAGTCGCTCGCCAACACCGCGCCGCAATGGCACGCCTACCGCGCGCTCGCCCGCGGCATCGCCATCAGACCGGCCACGGTGCGTACCCTGCCCGGCATCCACGTCTCCGTGCTCGCCGGCGCGGAGGGCGACTACCGCCACGCCATGCTGGACAGCCTGGCCCGCCTTGCCGCGGTCCCGGACAATTTTCTCGCCGCCGCCGCCGGTCTGCTGGTGCCCGCGGCAAGCACCACCCATGCGGACGCGCTGGATCTGTTCGACCTGCTGCCCAGCCTCACCGTGCGCGAAGTGCCGCAGGGCGAAACGCTTCGCGTGGAAACCCTGGTCCTGCCGCTCTCCGTGTGCGGTGACGCCGCCTACCACCCCTGCGTCTCGGATTTCTTCCGCCGCCTCTCCGGCAACGTTCCCCCCGCCCAAACCCGCCTGCCGCGCCGCTTCTATATAGATAGCCGCGGCACCGGCATCCGCCCGCTGCGCAACGAGGCCGAGGTGATCGCCGCACTCGCACCCATGGGCTTCGTGCCCGTCCGCCTGGACCAGCTCAGCCTGGCGGACCAGATACGCCTGTTCCGCCAGGCGGAAGCCATCGTCGCCCCGCACGGCTCGGCGCTGACCAACCTCGGCTTCTGCCGCCCCGGCTGCCTGGTGGTGGAACTGCTGATGGACGCGTTCGTGGACTGGAGCTTCCGCAACCTCGCCGCCCTGATGAAGCTGCGATACGATTGCGTGCTCGGCCGCGCGAACCAGCCCTGGCCGGACTTGAACCTGGGATTCCACGTGACGTCGTGGGACATCTCCGTGCAGCACGTGGCGGCGGCTATCGCGCACTCGCTGCAGCCGGCCACGGCTGCTAGGGCGGCGTAAGGAAGCAAGGCCTTCTTTTTTGAAAAAAAGAAGCAAAAAACTTTT
>CAXTJZ010000105.1:0-12469 GCA_964244695.1 uncultured Acetobacteraceae bacterium | reverse complement strand
GCCGGTTGTCCAGCCGGCACCAGGCGGCGAACTCCCTGTCCTGCACGCTGGGCGGCGTCTCGGCCACCAGCTCGGTCAGCACGATCTGGCTGTTCGCCGACAGCGCGCCGGCCAGGCTCTGCAACACCGCAGCCGGCTTGCTGCCGCGCAACGCCTCGAGCAGGAACGCGTGATTGGCGCTGCGCGGCCGGAACGCCGGCGCCGCCCTGTCCCACGCGCCCACGGTCACGCGCGGCTTGCCCTGGTCCGGCGCCGCACAACGGGCCGACGCGATGGCGCGCTGCTCCTCGTCGGCCTCGAAGCTCGCGACCCAGGCGCCGAAATTGCTGCAGATGGTCTGCGCCGGCCCGCCGAACCCGCCGCCCAGCAGCAGCACGGTCACGCTGGAGGTCAACGCCAGCGGCTTGACCAGCCGAAGCGTCTCCGGCTCGCCGCCGGGTGCGGCATACCCTTCACCCCAGAGGGCCTCCACCGCCGCGACACGCGTCTTCGGCCAGCGCGAGGGCGCCGGGGCCGCCGTCAACGCTTCGGCGTGCTTCCAGCCCTTGATATCCGCCACGCGCACTGATCCGCTCATCTGCATCGGCGCTAGTGTGACGGCTCCGGCTTACTGAAAGATTTCGGGTCGGCAGGAAAGCAAGCAGTCCTTTTTTGAAAAAAAGGACCAAAAAACTTTGCCTCCCTGTCGGCGACTGGTCGGACAGGTGCGCGACAGCGGAGTCAAAAGTTTTTTTCTTCTTTTTTTCAAAAAAAGAAGGCCTTCCTTACTTAGCGCTAATCAAACGCTCCACCAACGGCTTGATACGCGCCACCTCCCGGCGCACCCCCGCGGCATTCGGATGCAGATGGTCGCCCTGCGTCAGCGACGCATCGCCCGCCACCCCGTCCAAAAAAAACCGGTCGAACAGCAGCCCGGGCCGCCGTCCCAGCCGCGCAAACACGGCGCGGAACTGCGCCCCATACGCCGCACCCAGATTGGGCGGCGCCTCCATGCCTGTCAGCAGCGTGCGCACGTGATGCGCGTCCAGCGTGTCCAGTATGGCGGTCAGGTTCGCCTCCATCTGCGCCGGGTCGCTGCCGCGCAGCCCGTCATTGGCGCCCAGCTCCACGATGGCCGCGTCAGGATGGTCGCCCAGCGCCCAGTCGATGCGGGCGCGCCCGCCGGCCGAGGTGTCGCCGGAGACGCCGCCATCGAGTATCTGCACGTCGTAGCCGTCTGCACGCAGGGCGGCGCCGAGCTGCGCCTGGAAGCCGTCCTGCGCCGGCAGGCCGTAGCCGGCCACCAGCGAGTCGCCAAACACCAGCAGCCGCACGGGCGCAGCCGGCGCGGCTGCTGTCACGCTTGCTGACACGAAAAGCAGGCAAGCGGCCTTCGCGGCGGCGCGCGCAAGGCCATATCGCTGAACAATGGACACGATCACTCCCTCTCACGCGCCTCTGGTGCAAGCACGTGGCCTGCGCCTGACGGTGGGGGCGGCTTCCGGTCCGGTCAACATCCTGGCCGGTATCGACCTGGACATCGCCGCTGGGGAATCAGTGGGTCTGGTCGGGCCGTCCGGCTCCGGCAAGACCAGCCTTCTGATGGTGCTGGCAGGGCTGGAGCGCGCCACCGGCGGCTCGGTGCAGGTGGACGGCCAGGACCTGACGGCGCTGGGCGAGGACGCGCTCGCCCGCCTGCGGCGGCAGAGCGTCGGAATCGTGTTCCAGTCCTTCCACCTGATCCCGACGATGACCGCGCTGGAGAACGTCTCCCTGCCGCTGGAACTGTCCGGCACCCCCGATGCGGCAGGGCGCGCGCGCGCCAGCCTGCAGGCGGTGGGCCTGGGCCACCGGCTGACCCACCTGCCCGGCCAACTCTCCGGCGGCGAACAACAGCGCGTGGCCCTGGCGCGCGCCTTCGCCCCTGAGCCGCGCCTGCTCCTGGCCGACGAGCCGACCGGCAACCTGGACGTGGCAACCGGCCGCGCGGTGATGGACCTGCTGTTCGCCATGCAGGCGCGGCTCGGCACCACGCTTCTGCTCATCACCCATGATCCGGCCCTGGCCGCGCGCTGCGGCCGCCGCGTGCACATGCAGGACGGCCGCATTACCGAGACGGTGGCCGGGTGAGGCTTGCCTGGCGCCTGGCGCTGCGGGATCTGCGCGGCGGGCTGCGCGGCATGCGCGTCGTGCTGGCCTGCCTGGCGCTGGGAGTTGCCGCCATCGCCGCGGTGGGCAGCCTGCGCGCCGCGGTAGATCGCGGGCTGGCCACCGACGGCGCGCGCCTGCTCGGCGGCGACATCTCCATCGAGAGCGGCGCCGAACCCCTGCCCGACACGCTGCGGCACTGGCTGGAGGCCCGCGGCGGCCGCATCTCCGCCGTGGTGCTGCTGCGCACCCTGGCCGTGGCGCAATCGGGTGACCGCGTGCTGGTCGAGCTGAAGGCAGTGGACCAGGCCTACCCGCTGCTGGGCGCGCCGGTGCTGGACCCGCCGATACCCCTTGCCCAGGCGCTGCACGGCGGCGCCCTGGCCGGCGGCGTGGTGGCGGACCCGCTGGTGCTGCAGCGCCTGCGCCTGCACCCCGGCGACACGCTGCGGCTGGGCAACGCCGCCTTTGTCCTGCGCGCCGCCCTGGTCAGCGAGCCGGACCGTGCAGGCGGCTTCAGCGTGCTCGGCCCGCGGGTGATGATCGCCGCGGCCGGCCTGCCCGCCACGGGGTTGATCCAGCCCGGCTCCCTGGTGACGCATGACTGGCGCGTGGTGACGCCGCCAGGCACCGACGACGCGGCGTTCGTCACGGCGATCCGGCAGGCGTTCCCCGACACCGGCTGGCGCGTGCGCGATGCGAGCCAGGCGGCGGCGGGGCTCGAGCAGGCGGTAAGGCAGACCAGCCTTTTCCTCGTCCTGGTAGGGCTGAGTGCCCTTCTGGTGGGCGGCATAGGCGTGGCCACAGGCGTGCGCGCCTGGCTGGAAGGCCGGGCACGCACAATCGCCACGCTGCGCTGCCTCGGCGCGTCCGCCCGGCTGGTGGCCGGCGTGTTCGGGCTGCAGGTCGGGCTGCTGTGCGCAGCGGGTATCGTCATCGGCGTGGCGGCTGGCGCGGCGCTGCCGGTCGCCGGCCTGGCGCTGTTCGGCAACCTGCTGCCCCTGCCGGCCGAAGCAGGACTCTATCCCTGGCCGCTTCTGCTGGCCGCCCTCTACGGCCTGCTGACCGCGGCCAGCTTCGCGCTCTGGCCGCTGGGGCGCGCGGCGCAGATCTCCGGCGCGGCACTATTCCGCGACGCCGTGCTGCCCTCCGGCGGCGCAAGCCAGCGTGTGCTCGCCGTCAACCTGGCGCTTGGCGCCGTGCTGGCCGTGCTGATCGTGGCCACCGCCGCCGACCACATTTTCGCGCTCTGGTTCTGTGGCGGGGCGCTGCTGACGCTTGCCGTCTTTCGCGGCGGCGCCTGGGCGGTGATGCGAAGCGCCGGCCTGCTGCCCACCGCCCGGCCCGCCTGGCTGCGCCTCGGCCTGGCCAATCTGCACCGCCCCGGCTCGGCCACGCCGCTGCTGCTGACCGCGCTCGGCCTCGGCCTGACCACGCTGGCTACGGTGGCGCTGATCGAGGGCAACATACGCGGCCAGTTCGAAGGCGCCATGCCCAAGGCCGCGCCGAGCTTCTTCTTCATCGACATCCAGAACGACCAGCTCGACCGCTTCCGCGGCATCGTCGCCGCCACGCCGGACACCACCGGGCTGCACGTGGTGCCAAGCCTGCGCGCCCGCATCGTGGCGCTGCACGGCGTGCCCGTGGACCGCGTGCACGTGGCGCCAGGCAGCCAGTGGGCGCTGCGCGGCGACCGCGGGCTCACCTATTCGGCAAGCGTGCCCGACGGCTCGCGCGTGACGGAAGGCGCCTGGTGGCCCGCCGGTTACAGCGGTCCGCCGCTGGTCTCGCTGGACGAGAACATCGCCCGCGGCTGGGGGATGAAGATAGGCGACACGCTGCGCGCTAACGTGCTTGGGCGAGACATCGACTTCCGCGTCGCCAGCCTGCGCGCGATCGACTGGCGGGCGCTGACCATAAACTTCACCCTCGTCGCCTCGCCCGGTCTGCTGGAACACGCGCCGCAGATGCACATCGCGACCCTGCGTGACCCGCCCGCCGAAGATGCCGGCCTGCTGCGCCGGGTGACAG
Source organism: uncultured Acetobacteraceae bacterium (assembly GCA_964244695.1). Lineage (GTDB taxonomy): Bacteria > Pseudomonadota > Alphaproteobacteria > Acetobacterales > Acetobacteraceae > BOG-908. The sequence continues at coordinate 8,311 of CAXTJZ010000105.1, read as the reverse complement.
ATGCACTGCCGAACGTGACGGGCATACGCGTGGCCGACGTGCTGGCCAGCATAGCCGACCTGGTCGGCAAGCTTGCCGCGGCCATGGCGGCCGCCGGCGGCGTGACGCTGGCCTCCGGCGCGCTCGTGCTGGCCGGCGCGGTGGCAGCCGGGCAGCGGCGCCGCATCGCGGACGCGGTGGTGCTTCGCACGCTCGGCGCCACCAGCGGCCAGATACGCGCGGCCTGGATGGTGGAGTTCGGCGCCATAGGGGCGGCCGCCGGCGTGATCGCCTGCCTGCTGGGCACCCTGGCGAGCTGGGCGGTGACGCGTTTCCTGCTGCAGGCGCCCTGGCTTTTCCTGCCGGGCACGCTCGCGCTGACGGTAGGCGGCTGCGTGGCGCTTATGCTGGTTTTCGGCTATGCCGGCACCGCGGCGGCACTGCGCGTGCGGCCGGCCGGGTTGTTGCGCAACCAATGACCGCCCTTTCCGCGAGGCTGCCCATGCGCCTGTTCCGATTTGCCCTGCTTCTGGGGCTGGCCACCGTGAACCTGGCCGCCGCCGCCGAGCCGCCGCTGCGGGCCGGCGTGCTGGACGACGCACCGCCTTACGTGATGAAAGACCCCCACGGCACGCTGACCGGCTTCACCATAGAGCTGTTCCGCCAGGTTGCAGCCCGCATGCAGCGCCCGATCGACTTCACCACCGCGTCCCAGCGCGCGCTGTATGACGGGTTGGAGCACGCGGCCTACGACGTGTTGCCGGGCCCGATCTCCGCCACGCCGGAGCGCGCCGGCGACATGCTGCTGCTGGAGGGCTACGCCTGGTCCGAATACCAGTTCGGCGTCAGGCGCGGCGACCACCTGGCCGCCTTGTCCGACCTGCGTGGCCGCCGCCTGGCGGTGCGCAGCGGCAGCGCCTACGCCGAATGGGCCAACCGTAACGCGCAGCGCTACGGTTTCACCGTGCTGCCTGTCTCCAGCAGCGCGGGCGCCGCGCAGGCCGTGATCGACAACCAGGCCGACGCCAGCCTGTCCGGCAGCACGGTGCAGGGCTATGCCGCGGCGCAGAATGCGAACTACATCACGGCCCTGCCGTTGCCGGAGACGCGCACGCACCAAAGTGCGGCCGTACGGCGATCCGACACGGAATTGCGCGACGAGATGGAGGACGCCCTACGGTGCTTGAAGATGGACGGCACGGTGGCGCGCCTGTCGAAACGATGGTTCGGCCGCGACCCGGAAGCGGAGGACCTGGAGAACCTGGTAGTCCCCGGCTACGGCGTGCCAGGACTGGCCGGCTATGACCCGAAACCTCCAAAGACGAGATGCTAGTTTCAGGACTCGCCGACAGGGCGCAAAACTGGCAGACCGGTTCAGTATAGGAAGAAAGCGGTTCTTTTTTGAAAAAAAGAACCAAAAAACTTTTGTCTCCGTCGAGTGCGCTTCGGGGAAGCGTGCGCGTCAACACGACGCGACAGCGCAGACAAAAGCTTTTTGCTTCTTTTTCTCGAAAAAGAAGGCCTTGCTTCCTTCTCTGAAGACGCATGCTCCGGCCTTGCAAGCATCCGCAGTATTGCTCGCCTGTCTCGCCGCCACCTCCTGCGCCACGCCGCAGAAGCCAAAGACCGGCGCCACCACCCCGGTAGTCCAGCTTCCGAAAAGCCACGGACCACAGGTGATAGACGGCCACGTGCCGCCTTTCGCCGCAAACGCCTGGGAGCCGTTCAGCCGCGCCGATGCGGTGGCGATCGCGTTGCGCGAGTGGCGCCTATTCGGCCAGCCGGTGGACGACGACCCGCCCGAGACGCGCCCCATCCCGCCGCCAGACCAGAAGCCGGAGCGCGAGCCAGGGCTGTGGGAGCGTGTGGGCGAGTACTGGTGGATAGGCCAGGCGCCCGAGGAACGCGAGGCCGCCTGGACCGGCATGCACGACGCGGACGGCACGACGTTCGAGGCCAGGCGCGACTCGGAGTTCGCTTGGTCCGCCGCCTTCATCTCCTATGTCATGCGCATTGCCGGCGCGGGCGGCGACTTCCCGTATTCCCCGAACCACTCCACGTACATAAATGCGGCGGTTTCCGGCACTACGAGCGTGCTGCGTGCCTACGCGCCGCAGACCTATGCCCCTGAGCTCGGCGACATCATCTGCATGGGCCGCGGCCGCGCCGCCGGGCTGCGCTTCGCGGACCTGCCGACCGCCGCGCCGTTTCCCGCCCATTGCGACATCGTGGTGCTGGTGGCGTCCGCTTCGCTGAGTGTGGTGGGCGGCAACGTCGACGACGCCGTTACGATGAAGCATGTGCCGGTATCCGACACGGGGCTGCTGACGGGGGCGGACGGGCGTGTGCTGGATACGCGGTATCCCTGGATGGTTGTGCTGAAGGTGAACTACGCGCGGTAGAAAGCCAAGTCTGTCAAGCGGGTTGGAAACAGAAGCGGAATTCCGAGAGGCCTGTCCAGCGGCCTCGCCATGTTTCTGTTGTCAGACCGCCAGCAGCTGGCATTTCCTGCCAAAGTTCTGCTCGATGCAACCGGGCCGTCATCTTGCTTGCGTCGAAAGACAATTCGGACTGTTTTGAAAACGTGTAGTGCGAGATAAGACAGCGCTCTCAGACGATTACGACTGGATGGTGGCACGGATGGACCAAGGACGGCGGTTTACGGGGCTGCTCCTTGTGGCCGTTTTCCTGCTTTACATCCTCTATGTAGCCAGTTCGGCCTACGTAATGGCGAACATGCACGCCGCCAGCCATTCGCATGTACTGACCGCAACGGAGGAGCTTCCTCAATCCGACTTCGCCCGCTTGTGGTATGTCGGGAGGATCCTGCAAGTGCAACGCGCCGCAATTCTAGGCGTGCAGATACCGCTCTCTGACTGGTTCAAGTCGACGTTCCAACTCGACATACTCTCCGCCCGGCTGCATCCTGACAAGGCCTGGCTGTATCCGCCCACCATGGGATTGCTGGCGATGCTGTTCGCGGCCGTGCCGTTACCGGCAGCCTTCTGGCTCTGGCGCGCCTTCACCCTGTCGACAGCCTGCCTCAGCCTGCGCAAGGCGAAACTGACGTGGCCGGCAATCCTGGCCGGGCTGGCCAGCACTGCCGAGATACACGACATGGTCGGCGGACAGAACGGCGCCTTGACCGGAGGATTGCTGGTTGCCGCACTGCTCTGCATCGATACGCGCCCACGCCTGGGCGGTTCGCTGGCCGGTCTGCTTTGTATCAAGCCGCAGATGACGCTCGTCTTGCCTTTCGTGCTTCTGCAGCGCGGCCGCAAACAGGCGCTGTCATACGCGGCGTTCGCGGCATCTGCCGTCATCGCCGCATCGGTGGTGATCGAAGGTTGGCAGCCATGGGTCTGGTTCTTCACAGTCGCCCAGCCGCAATCGTCGTTGATCATGAACGCACCCCTCGATCAGATCACAGGTGGCGGGTTCACCGTGCTGATGATGGCTCGCCGTCTCCATGCGTCCCTGGCGCTGTCATGGGCGTTGCAGATGATTAGCAGCATCTGCAGCCTGGGGCTTATCTACGTCATCTGGCGCGGGCGCGGTCATGATCCTGTCCGCCGAATGGCGGTAACCGTGTCACTTGCCGTCCTGGTGACGCCTTACGGATTCGTCTATGACCTCGTGGGATTCTCCATCGCCATGGCGGCGATGTTCCTGCGCGGCTCGCCAGGCGCCAAGCCAGCTTACGCGTTTTTGTGGCTGGCCGGCGGCTACAACTTGTCGCTGGAGAACACGACTGGCGTCATCGTCATGCCGGCAGCCGCTTTGGCGGCTGCTGCGCTGGTTTGGTGGGACACATCTGTTCTGGCCGGGAAGTTGCAGACGCCGCAAGTTGACAATAGCTAGCGTTGCGGCATTCCCTCCGGCACCACCGTCTTGGCAATGCTCGCATCCAACGCCTCGTATGCCGCATAATCAATCGTGGTGTAGAGCTCAGAGCGCGTCTGCATCCTGTCGATCACGCCATGCGTGCCGCCATCGCGCGCAATTGCCGCGTATAGTTCCTCCTGCGCCTTGTTCGCCACGCGCAGCGAGCTCACCGGCCAGATCACCATGCGGTATCCCATTGCCTCGAACTCGGCCGCGGTAGAGAACGGCGTGCGGCCGAACTCCGTCATGTTGGCGAGCAACGGCACACCCGGCATTGCCGCGGCAAAGGCGCGGAACATCTCAGCCGTATGCAGCGCCTCGGGGAAGATCGCGTCCGCACCTGCCTCGACGTACATCTTCGCGCGCGCGATGGCGCCGTCCAAGCCCTCGCTGGCGGCAGCGTCCGTGCGCGCCATCACGAACAGGTGCCGGCGCGCGCGCACGGCGGCAGCCACCTTCGCCGCCATGTCGCGCGGGTCCGCCAGACGCTTGTCGTTCAGATGACCGCATTTCTTCGGCAGAAGCTGGTCCTCCAGATGCACGGCGGCAGCACCCGCATCCTCGAAGCTGCGCACCATGTGCATCACGTTCAGCGCTTCGCCGTAGCCGGTGTCGCCGTCCACAAGAACCGGCAGCCCGGACGCGCGCGCCACCTGGCGGACGAAGAAGCACACGTCCTCCACGGTGATCACGCCTAAATCCGGCAGGCCCATCGAGGCCGACATGGCGGCGCCGGACAGGTACACGCCGGAGAAGCCCGCCGCGCGCGCCTGCAGCGCCGCCTGGCCATTATGAGCGCCGGGCAGTTGCAGGATGCCAGGCCGCGACAGCAAGTTGCGGAAACGCGCGCCAGCCGGAGCATCCGGCAGCTCGGCGCCGACCAGGTATGTCATGCCGCCGCCTTGCGCTCGGCGAGCGGCACGAATTTGAGATCCTCAGGCCCCACATAGTTCGCGGTGGGCCGGATGATCTTGCCGTCCTGGCGCTGCTCGATCACGTGCGCCGCCCAGCCGCTGGTGCGCGAGATGACAAAAAGCGGCGTGAACATCGCGGTAGGCACGCCCATCATGCGGTAGCTGACCGCACTGAACCAGTCGAGGTTGGGAAACATCTTCTTCAAGTCCCACATCACGCTTTCCAGCCGTTCGGCCACCGCGAACAGCCCGGTGCTACCAGCATCCTCGCTGAGCCGCTTGGCCACCGACTTGATCACCACGTTGCGCGGATCGCTCACCGTATAGACCGGATGGCCGAAGCCGATCACCACTTCCTTGTTGGCGACGCGCGCGCGTATGTCCGCCTCCGCCGCGTCCGGCGACGTATAACGCTGCTGTATGTCCAGCGCCGCCTCGTTGGCACCGCCATGCTTGGGCCCGCGCAGCGCGCCGATACCGCCGGTGATCGCCGAATACATGTCCGACCCCGTCCCCGCGATCACACGCGCCGCAAACGTCGATGCGTTGAACTCATGTTCCGCGTAAAGCACCAGACTCGTCTGCATCGCGCGCACATGCAGCGCGGAGGGTGCACGCCCATGCAACAGATGCAGGAAATGCGCGGCGATGCTCTCGTCGTCCGTCTCCACCTCGATCCGCTTGCCGTTCTGCGAGAAATGCCACCAATACAGCAACACCGAACCCAGGCTGGCCATCAGCCGGTCTGCGATCTCCCGCGCACCTGCTACGTTGTGGTCCTCCTTCTCCGGCAGCACGCACCCAAGCTGGCTGACCGCCGTGCGCATGACATCCATCGGATGCGCCGCGGCAGGTATCTGCTCCAGCACATGGCGCAAGGCGGCCGGCAAGCCGCGCAGCGCGCGCAGGCGAACCTTGTAGGCGCGCAGTTCGGCTTCGGTTGGCAAGCGACCGTGTACGAGAAGATGCGCGATCTCCTCGAACTCGCAGGCCTCGGCTACGTCGAGTATGTCGTAGCCGCGGTAATGCAGGTCGTTGCCCGTTCGGCCGACCGTGCACAGCGCGGTGTTGCCGGCGACCACGCCTGACAGGGCTACGCTCTTCTTCGGCTTCGGTGCTAGCGTTTCACTCATGACTTGACTCCAAAGGAAGTAAGCAAGGCCTTCTTTTCTGAAGAAAAGAAGCAAAAGACTTTTGCTCCGCTGTCGCGAACCTGTCCGGAAAGGTTCGCGACAGCACAGATAAAGTTTTTCGTTCTTCTTTCAAAAAAGAACCGCTTGCTGCCTAGAATATCCCGGCAACCCCCGCCTGCAACTGACCCGCAGGCACAGCGATCGTCAGCCCCGCCAGCTCATCGGCACGCAACGACGGCAGACGCTGCACGATCTCCAGAAAGCGCTCGGTCTCAGACTGCTCCAGCAACCCTTCCGTCAACATACGGAATTTGCGTATGTAATCCGCGCGGCCCCACGGCGTGGCGCCCAGTGTGTGCGCGTTGGCCACCGCCATTTCGTCGGAAATCACCTGCCCGTTCTTAAGCGTGATCAGCACACGGCCGCCGAACGCCTTCACCGACGGGTCCGTCGCGTGATACCGCTCCGTCCAACGCTTGTCCTCGACGGTGCGTATCTTGCGCCACAGCGCCACCGTATCCGGGCGACGCGCGCGCTCCGGCGCGTAGCTGCGCACGTGATGCCATTCGCCATCCTGCAAGGCTACGGCCACGATGTACATGATCGAGTGGTCCAGCGTCTCCCGGCTGGCTTCCGGATCGAATTTCTGCGGATCGTTCGCACCCGTGCCGATCACGTAATGCGTGTGATGGCTCGTCTCGATCAACACGTCCGCCACGTCGTCCCAGTTGCCGACCTGCTTGCCCATCCGGAACGCCAGATCGATCAGCGCCTGGCTCTGGTACTCCGCCGAGTGCTCCTTCGTGTAAGTATCCAGTATCGCCCGCTTCGGCTCGCCCGGCTCAGGCAGCGGCACCTGGTACTTCGCATTCTTGCCGTCCAGCATCCACGCGATCACGCTGTCCTCGCCCTCGTAAATCGGGCTCGGCGCACCCTCGCCGCGCATCGCACGATCCACCGCCTCGATCGCCAGCTTCCCAGCATGGCTCGGCGCAAACGCCTTCCAACTGCTGATCTCGCCCTTGCGGCTCTGGCGCGTGGCGGTGGTCACGTGCAGCGCCTGCTGCACGGCCTGGTAGATGATGTCCGTGGGCAGGCCGAGCAGCGTGCCTATGCCGGCCGCGGCCGACGGGCCGAGATGGGCCACGTGGTCTATCTTGTGTTCGTGCAGGCAGATCGAGCGCACGAGGTCCACCTGGATCTCGTAGCCGGTGGCCAGCGCCCGTGTCAGGGCCGCACCATCACGGCCGGTCTGCTGAGCCACGGCCAGGATCGGCGGGATGTTGTCGCCCGGGTGGCTGTACTCCGCGGCCAGGAAGGTGTCGTGGTAGTCCAGCTCGCGCACCGCGGTGCCGTTGGCCCAGGCGGCCCATTCGGCATGCACGCGCACATCGGGCGCACAGCCGAACAGGGTGGCGCCGTCCGGCCGCCTGTGGGCCAGCGCCTGGTCGCGCGCGGTGACGATGGGGTGGCGGTTGATCGAGGCGATGGCGACCGAGGCGTTGTCGATCACCCGGTTGATGATCATTTCGGCCACTTCAGGCAGCACGGGCACCGCGTCGCTCGCCACCGCGGCTATCTTCCATGCGAGCTGGTCCTCGCGTGCAAGGCGGTCGGCTTCGGGGTGGACGCGTACGTCGTGCAGCTTCATCGATGGCTCCTCTGGTGGGAGCCATCTGGCGCGGCGGGTGGCGGTAGTCAAATGACGGAAAAAGAAAGGAAGGCCTTCTTTTTTGAAAAAAATAAGCAAAAAACTTCTGCTCCCTGTCGGCGGCCGCCTGAACAGCCGCCGACAGGAAGCAGAAGTTTTTTGGTCTTTTTTTTAAAAACGGGATGCTTTCTTACGCTTGCCTTGTGCCGCCGCCTTCCACACAACCTCGCTCATGGCCCCCCCTCTCCTCTCGCTACAGAACATCCACCTAACCCTAGGTGGTAACCTGCCCTTGCTGGACGGCGCCGAACTCGCCGTAGCCGCCGGCGAGCGCATCTGCCTGGTCGGCCGCAACGGCGCCGGCAAATCCACCCTGCTGAAGATCTCCGCCGTCCTTCTCACCGCCAGCGAGGGCGTGCGCTTCCTGCAGCCCGGTGCCACAGTCCGCTACCTGCACCAGGAGCCGGATTTCGGCGACGCGGCCACCGTGTTGGCCTACGTGGAAGCCGGCATGGGCCCCGGTGACGACCCTTATCGCGCGCACGCCCTGCTGGAGCAGGTGGGGCTGACGGGCGAGGAGGCGCCGGGACGCCTGTCAGGTGGGGAGAGCCGGCGTGCGGCGCTGGTGCGTGCGCTCGCCCCCAGCCCGGACCTGCTTCTGCTGGACGAGCCGACCAACCATCTGGACCTGCCGGCCATCGAGTGGCTGGAGGCCGAACTCGCCTCCTTGCGCGCCGGCATCGTGCTGA
>CAXTJZ010000104.1:0-12502 GCA_964244695.1 uncultured Acetobacteraceae bacterium | reverse complement strand
GCCGTTCAGCGTGCGGAGCTTCCGGCGGTTGCGGGCGGAAGCGGAGGAGTAAGTAAGGCCTTCTTTTTTGAAAAAAAGAAGCAAAAACCTTTTACTACCTCGCATTTGCGCCAGCCGGTTCTATCCTGACGCACCGAGGCGGTTGAGCAGCGTCAGGGACAAAAGTTTTTTGCTTCTTTTTTTCAAAAAAGAAGGCCTTTCTTTCTTTCCTTTGTAGGAGCGCACGAGATGACCTGGCTGGACGCACTAGACCTGGAAGGCCAACTCAGCGCCGAAGAGATCGCCGTGCGCGACGCGGCACACGACTACTGCCAGGGCAAGCTGCTGCCCGGCATCGTCCAGGCCAACCGGCACGAGACGTTCGACCGCGGCATCTTCCGCGAGATGGGCGCACTCGGCCTGCTCGGCCCTACTATCGAGGGTTATGGCTGCGCCGGCGTGAACCATGTGAGCTACGGCCTGATCGCGCGCGAGGTGGAGCGCGTCGACAGTGCCTACCGCTCGGCGATGTCCGTGCAGTCCAGCCTGGTGATGCACCCGATCCACGCCTTCGGCACCGAGGCGCAGCGCGAGCGCTTCCTGCCCGGCCTCGCAAGCGGCGAACTGGTCGGCTGCTTCGGCCTGACCGAGCCGGACCACGGCAGTGACCCCGGCAGCATGATCACCCGCGCCCGCGCGGCGCCTGGCGGCTACCGGGTCTCCGGCGCCAAGATGTGGATCACCAACGCCCCGATCGCCGACGTGGCGGTGGTGTGGGCCAAGACCGATGACGGCGTGATACGCGGCTTCATCCTGGAGCGCGGGATGGACGGCTTCGAGACGCCGAAGATCGAGGGCAAGTTCTCGCTCCGTGCGTCCGTCACCGGCAGCATCATGATGGACGACGTGTTCGTGCCGGAAGCCAACATCCTGCCCGGCGTGCGCGGCCTGAAGGGCCCGTTCAGCTGCCTGAACAAGGCGCGTTACGGCATTTCCTGGGGTGCGATGGGCGCGGCCGAGTTCTGCTGGCAAGCGGCGCGGCAATACACGCTGGACCGCAAGCAGTTCGGCCGCCCGCTCGCCGCCAACCAGCTCGTGCAACTGAAGCTGGCGGACATGCAGACGGAGATCGCCTTGGGCCTCCAGGGCTCGCTCCGTCTCGGCCGCCTGATGGACGAGCACAAATCGGTGCCCGAAATGGTCTCCCTGATGAAGCGCAACAACTGCGGCAAGGCCCTGGCGATCGCCCGCGTGTCCCGCGACATGCATGGCGGCAACGGGATTTCCGACGAGTATCACGTGATACGGCACGTCATGAACCTGGAGGCGGTGAACACTTACGAGGGCACGCATGACATTCATGCGCTGATCCTCGGGCGCTGGCAGACGGGATTGCAGGCGTTCCAGGCGGATGCGGCGGTAGCGCCGGCGGCTGTGGAACGGCGGGCGGCGGCGGAGTAGCCGTCTTCCGGGTGTCGGGAGGAGCGGAACGAGCGGGCTTACCGTACACGACGACACCCGCAGGCGTCGTTTCCTGACCGGGAGCCTGATTGCCAGCTCGATCGCGACGTTGCCCGCGTGCGTTCAGATCCGGCCCGCACGGAGCGGCCTTCTGTTTGCAGGACCGGTTTGATGCGTTTGTTAGAGACGCTTCTTTCCTGCTGGCTGTAGCCGTGCGGACCCTACGCCTTTTGTATGAGCAAGCAGACCTGAACCGCCCGACCCTGAAGCCGTTGTTATGTGCAACCATAATACAACGGAGGCGCGTCATGTTCTCTCTGAAACTCTGCAGGGCTGTTCTCGCGGCATCGGCAATCGCCTGCCCGGCGGCGGCAATTGCCGGCCCCTGCTCGGACGATATCGCACAGCTTTCGCGGCAGCTGGGCACCATGCCCGGCCTGGGTGCGCCGCTTTCCGGGGTGGCGGCGGGCCCCGGTAGTACGCAGTCCGCGCAAACCGGCGACACAGGCGCTGCCCAAGCATCCGACCATGCCCAGCCAGGCGGCGCCAGCAAGGCGGCGGGCGGTTCTCCTGGCACGGTCGGCGGCGCGTCGGGAACGGCGGTGGGATCCAAGGATGCCGTTGCCAGCGGACAAGTGGCCACGTCGGACCAGGACGTGAGGAATCAGTCCGTGGGCAAGCCGACGGCGGCCCAGGTGGCCTCCACCGGCGGTGCGGCTCCCGCCACCGCGGGCGATGACCGTGTGTCGCAAGCCAAGATGTCTCTACAGAAAGCGGTCGACCTGAATGCGAAAGGGGATTCCTCCTGCTCGGCGGCGGTCAGACAAACCCGCAGCCTCATGCCGAAAACCTGATTCTGGCCTGACGGCGTTATAAAGTGAGCTGTCGCGGGTCGGCAGGCGCTCGGACCACGTGGAAACCCGCAATGTTCAGCGCGGCGGCCAAGTGCCATCCTGGCGCACCGATGACGTAAGGCGGGCCGCCACGCGCCTGGAGCACTGCCTCGTCCAGCACAGCGGCTACCTCCTCGAAAGTGACAGGCTCTGGGAGGGGCTGGATGATCGGCATGTCGGAGATAAGCATTAGAACAAAAACAGAACAAGGAGATTTTGCCAAAGGCGTTCTGACGTTTGGGTGAATTGCCTGATGCCCGCTACCTGGCGCGTATGGTGGGTCAGTTAGGGCTTGTCCGCCGTCAATGCGGCGAACGTTGCGACTCCGGCGCCTGTAAGCACCCAAACACCAACGCGGCCTCGGCAGAGCCGGCGCTGTATCCAGCACGTCGGCAGATAAAGGCATGGGGTCTTGCCTGCACTCCCCTAGTGCCCGGTCGGGCGGCGGCTACGGGGCAATGGCACTGCGTCGGGGAAGCAGCTAGGTGCGTGGATGGCGGCGGTAGTGGTGGTGTCCGCGGTCAACGGGCTATTTCCAGCGCTGGCGGTCGTAATGGGCTGTTTGTCTGGTGCAGCCGTTGTGAGTTGCTTTAACGCGTATTCGGCGGCGCCAGTTAATCCAGCGAACACCGCGCCTTCAAATCCTCCAACTTACCTCGAAACTTTTCTAGCTTGCTGTGGCGCACTCGAAGATGACCCTCCTCCGCTGCTATCTCCCAACCGGCCATCAGCCGTCGCGTGATGGTCTTTTCCATGCGGTGGATCGAGTCTTCGACGCTGCCGACGCACTCACGGGCATGAACGAGTTGTGAGTTGGGAGTAGGCATGCGCCGCCTCTGAAGGCAGCTTACGCAAACCTGGTGTTATATCCAGGCTGATCGTACTTGGCCAAGCTTGGAGACCGCATATCGCCGGCGCACACACCATGATCAGTTACTCTGAAGCCCGCACAGTTAAGTTTGCGCGCTGGAGTGCGGGCGCCTCGATGCTTGTAGCGCCGGAATAATCTTTTTCAGGACTGGCGGTGCGGTTTGTAGTGCAGAGTCGAGAGAGGCCCGTATCTCGTCAGGGTTGCGCAAACCCTCTGTTTTGCCTGATAGCGGGTCGTGTGATCCGCCCAAGCCAGTCCTGTCGCGATTGAAACGGTGACGACGGACAGAGATCAGGTTCCAGCCTAAAAATATCAAAAGAAGAACAAACGTGGCGGCTATAAGTATTGTGATCGGGTGCATGAGACGTCTTCTTTCACGGATGCTGTCTCAAGCAACGGCTGCGAACGTGGGAGTTCTCCAAACTCTAACGCCGTACCTTCTAAGTGAGCGGTCTTGCTAAAATGATAGGCCGATGCACTACCAATACAGCCTAGAGGTGTAGGTGCTCGCCTCTTCGAAGGTAACTGGCTTGGGTAGGACCTGGGTCATCGGCATAGCAGGATTTTACCGAGTAGAACGAAGAGACAGAAAACTACTGCGAGCCCGCGCGGATCCGCGCCCTTGTCTCGTTGAAATCACCTTACTCCGAAGAGGTGTCGCCTAAGTCACTGTTTCATATGGTGCCCGCCACCGGACTCGAACCGGTACACCCGAAGGCCGCAGATTTTAAGTCTGCTGCGTCTACCATTTCGCCAGGCGGGCCGCGCGCAGCAACCTGCCTCGGGCCACGCCCGGTGACAAAACGTTTTTGCGTCCGGACCGCCGAAACCTGCAGAAGAAAGCAAGCAGTCCTTTTTTGAAGAGAACTTTTACTTCCTTACGCCTGCATCAGCAGCCGAAGGTTCCAAGACCACCCGAACGCTGACACAGCCCCAGGAGCAAAAGTTTTTTGCTTCTTTTTTTCAAAAAAGAAGGCCTTTCTTCCTTCTGACCCATGTACCGCGTCCCAGCCCTAACCACCCAGGCGATCCAGCCGCCGGCGCCCCACCGCGCCAGGCGCCGCATCCCCTGGCGCCTGCTACGCTGGGCGCTGATCGCCAGCGTCTGGGTGACCCTGCTGGGCGCCGCCACCATTCTCTGGTTTGCCCGCGACCTGCCGCAGCCGCAGGATGCGCTGGATGCCGTCCGTCGCCCCAGTTTGGTGCTGCAGGACCGCAACGGCGCCACCATAGCCACCTACGGGGACGTGGTGGGCGACGCGCTGCGCCTGCCGGACCTGCCCCGCTTCCTGCCGGAAGCCGCCGTGTCGGTGGAGGATCGCCGCTTCTGGACGCATGGCGGGCTGGACTGGTGGGGCATGGCGCGCGCGCTGGTAGTCGATCTGCGCGCCGGCCACGTGGTGCAGGGCGGCTCCACAATCACCCAGCAGGTGGCAAAGACCCTGTTCCTGACCAATGCGCGCACGTTCCGCCGCAAGGTGCAGGAAGTGATTCTGACGCTCTGGCTGGAGCGCCACTTCACCAAGACCGAGATACTCGAGATCTGGCTCAACCGCGTCTATCTCGGCTCCGGCGCCTGGGGCGTGGATGCCGCGGCGCACATCTATTTCGGCGTGTCCGCGCGGCGGCTGCAACTCTGGCAGGCGGCCGTCATCGCCGGGCTGCCGCGCGCGCCGTCCCGCTTCAATCCGCGCACCGATGCCAAGGCGGCGGCCGCCCGCGGGCGGGAGGTGCTGGCCGCCATGGTGGCCAACGGCGTGCTCACCGCGGACCAGGCGACGGCGGCCGGCGCGCAGATGCGTTTCGCCCGCGCGCAGGGCGGCGGCTGGTTCGCCGACTGGGCCGCCGCGCAGAGCCAGAAGCTGGTGCCGCCGGGGGCAGATGCCACCCTGCGCGCCACGCTCGACAGCCGGCTGCAATCGATAGCGGAAACTCGCCTGGCCGCCCTGCTGGACGGGCCGGGCCGGCGTGCCAACGCCAGCCAGGGCGCCGTCGTGGTGCTGGACGCCGACAGCGGCGCCGTGCGCGCGCTGGTCGGCGGGCGTGCCTACGGCCCCGGCGCGTATGACCGTGCCACGCTGGCCAGGCGCCAGCCTGGTTCCGCCTTCAAGCCGTTCGTCTGGCTGGCGGCCCTGGAACACGGACGCCGGCCGGACGACACGGTGCTGGACGGCCCGTTGCGCATCGGTGACTGGGAGCCGCAGGATTTTGAACCAGGCTGGCGCGGCGAAGTGACGCTGGAACAGGCACTGGCTCTGAGCCTGAACACCGCCGCCGTGCGGCTGGAACAGTTTGCCGGCGGCCCGCAGGAAGTGGCGGATGTCGCCCACCGCCTGGGCGTTGCGGACCGCCTGCCTGACGTGCCGGCCCTGGCGCTCGGCACAGGCGAGGTAGGCCTGCTGGAGATGACCGCCGCCTACGCCACCTTCTTCAACGGCGGCAGGCGCGTCACTCCCTACAGCCTCGAATCCGCCACCATCGACCACGACCGCCAGGCCGTGCCGCCGCCAGCGCCACGCGCCGTGGTGGATCCTGACCTGGCGGCGATGATGGTGCGCATGATGGGCGCCGTGGTGTGTTGCGGCACCGGACGCGCCGCCGCCATCCCCGGCCGCGTCGTGGCCGGCAAGACGGGCACCACGCAGGACAACCGGGACGCCTGGTTTATCGGCGCCGTGGGCAACCGGGTGGTGGGCGTCTGGATCGGCAACGATGACGGCTCGCCCATGCGGGGCGTCATGGGCGGGGGATTGCCGGCCCTGCTGTTCCGGCAGGTTGCAAAGTAGGCAAGCCCTTCTGAGCGAAAGAAGCAAAGCACTTCCAGTCTCAGGTCTTGGCGCCAGCCACGCTTGTTCTGATCATCACGGCAGGGTGACACTCTTCCAACATCTGAAACGACTGCTTCCGTCCTGCCCGTTTTTCATGGACAACGATCCCTAGTCCCGCGCCGGGGTGCCACATGTCCAAACTGCTGTATTTTCTTTCCACCTTCACCGATTCGGGACTGTCGGTGTTCGGCCTGCGCGGCGTCTATGACCAGCCGGCCTACCGCGTGGTGCAGACGATCGCGCCAGCCGTGGAGATACGGGACTACGCGCCACGCACCGTGGTGGAGACCGACGTGGTGGCCGGAGACCAGGGCCAGGCGTTCGGCCGCCTGTTCCGCTACATAACAGGTGCAAACACCGGCAAGCACCTGGTTTCCATGACGGTGCCCGTGGAACAGGCCACGCCGGCGACCATCCCGATGACCATGCCGGTGGAGACCAACGGGACCACGCCGGTCATGCGCTTCTTCCTGCCGCAGGCCGTGGTGAAGAACGGCCCGCCGCAGCCAACCGAGCACGGCGTGCGGCTGGCCACGATACCGGCCGAGACGCTGGCCGTGATCAGGTATTCCGGCACGCCAACCGACACGAGCCGGGCGGCAGAAAATGTGAAGCTGCAAGCTGCGCTGAAGGCCGCCGGGCGGGCCGGATCCGGCCCGCCGCAATATTTCTCGTACGATCCGCCTTTCACCATCCCGTTCCTGCGCCGCAACGAGGTGGCGGTCGAGGTAAAGTAACAAACTCGCTTTTGCACCAGCCGCATTGATCCGGGCAAACCACCCCAACCGAACGTCGCGGAAGCAAAAGTTTTCCGCTTCTTTTTTCAAAAAAGAAGGTCTTGCTTGCTTAACTGCGCAAACCGCGCCGTTAGGCAAACCGCCACCACGGCCAGCCCGGCGCACAACCCCCACCACAGCCCGATCGCCCCCATGTGGAACCGGAACGCCAGCACCCAGCCGGCCCAGAACCCGATCCCCCAATACCCGACGGTGGCCAGCACCATAGGCACGCGCACGTCCTGCAAACCACGCAACGCGCCGCCGGCCGCCACCTGCGTGCCGTCGAACAGCTGGAACACGCCCGCCACGCGCAACAGGCTGGCGGCCAGTGCCACGGCACCTGCGGTGGCCGCGGTCGGCGCGATGTAGAGGCTGACGATCAGGCGCGGCACCAGGCTCAGCGTCAGCGCGCTGGCTGCCATGAAACCGGCGCCCAGCAAGATGGCGGCAAAGCCTGCCCGTCGCGCCGCAGCCGGGTTGCCGGCGCCCTGGGCGGTAGCTACCCGCACGTTGGCCGCCTGGCTTACGGCCAACGGCACCATGAACGTAACGCTGGCTACGCTGAGCGCGATCATGTGCGCGGCCAGCACCACCTGGCCCAGCGCGGCGGCCATCATGCCGGTGGCCAGGAACAGCCCCGCCTCCATCGCCACGGTGGCGGCCACCGGCAACCCTATGCGCAGCAAAGCCCGCAGCACCCGCAGGCGCGGCCAGGACGGCTGGACGAACCCGCGGAACCGCACACCATGCAGCACGGCGAGCATGGCCGCCGCCGCCGCGCTCAGCGTGATGACGATGGCCGCCGCCGAACCGGCCACGCCGTAGGCAGGCAGCCCGAGGCCGCCGCGTATCAGCAGCCGCGTCAACCCGGCATGCAGGATCACGCCCGCCGGCAGCACCCAAAGCAGCACCCGCTGCAGCCCGATCGCCGGCAGGAACTGGCGCATCATGCCCACGCCCACCACGCCGGCCGGCACCGCCCAGCGCAGGATGTGCAGGTAGTCCGCCAGGTCGGCCGCAAGCACCCGGCTCTGGCCTGCCGCGCGCCACAGCCCCGCCGGCGCGCTCATCACCGCGAACAGGGGCGCCGCCATCAGCACGGCCAGCAGAACACCGGACCAGTACAGCCCCGCCACGTCCTGCGGCCGCCCCGCACCGAGCCGGTTTGCCGCCAGCACGCCCACGCCGGTCAGCACGCCCTGCAAAACCAGTAGGCCGGTGATGAATACGTTGGTTGCGAACGCGCCTGCCGCGAGCGCCCGGTCGCCCAGGCTGCCGAGCATTATCGTGGTGATCAGGCCCATGCCGATTTCGGACAGCAACGCAGCGGCGATTGGCGCGGAGATGGCCAGCGTCTGGCGTATGTGCAGGGCGTAGCTGCCTGCGCGGGCCTTTTCGTCCAGGAGTGGGGGCGCGGCCTGCATTTTGGGCTTGTGTCAGGCCGAAGGAAGCAAAGGAAGGCCTTCTTTTTTGAAAAAAAGAAGCAAAAAACTTTTGCTTCCCCGCATTGCACCAGCCGCACTTCTCCGGACAACACGAGGCAGCTCAGCGTCGAAGTAGTAAAAGTTTTTTGCTTCTTTTTTCCAAAAAAGAAGGCCTTGCTTACTTGCCCACCGGCAACGCCAACCCGCCCACCTTCGACCCAAACCACCCCTGCGGCTCGGACGCGCGCGCCCGCTCGATTAATTCCTCGTTGCGCACGCAGCCTTTCACCACGGCGAACACCGTCTGCCACGCCGCACCAGGACGCCACGCTTTCAGCAGGCACGCATCGTACACCGTGTAGGTTCGCCCGGCGCCGCAGCCGAAGGAGCTGCGGTCCGGCCGCGCGGCGGACAGCACCACCCGGTTCGGCCGCGCCATCGGCGGCTGGGTGAAGCTGCCCGAGTAGCAGGCGGAGATCACCACCACGGTGGGCGCCGCGCCGCAGCCTTGCCTCAACGCTGAATCGAGCGCCCGCGGTGTGAGGAACGTGTCGCCGTTTGCCAAGTATAGCCCGGCATGCTTGCCGCCATGCGAGGTGGCGAACACCAGGCATCCTTGCCCGGGCGCGGGATGCATGCTGGCCACGGCCGCCAGCACGTGGTCCAGCGTGGCCGCAGCTGGTCCGGTGGAAGCGGCACTCAGCCGCACGATGTCCTGCGCGCCGGCGCCACTCGCCACCAGGTCGGCTTGCACGTTTTGTATCGCATTGTCGAACACCGGCAGGCTGTCGTCGCCGGCGATCAGGACGATCTTGTCCGGCGCTGCCGCGTGCGCCGCCGTAGCGGCGGCTGTCAGCACTGCAAAAACACGGATCAGGCGGACAAACATGCAAATCCTTCGGTCAGTAGCGGTCAGGGAACGCGCGGGTCATACGTGCCGAAATCCCATACATTACCCTCTGGGTCGCGCGCGCTGTAGGAACGCCCCGGATAGCCGTCATTGTCGTGCGTATCGGTCACGATTTCCGCGCCGGCCGCCTTCGCCACCGCGCGATGTGCATCCGCGTCCTCAACCACCGCATAAATGCAAGTGGTGACTCCGCCAGCCTGCGCGGGCGTTCTCCACTTGTAGCGTTCGGCGACACCTCCGGGCGTGGCCGTTCCCAGCATCACCAGCGCGTCGCCGAGTTTCAACTGCGCGTAGTGGATGACCGAGGGATCGGTTTCGTCAGCCAGCACCATCTGCCGCTCGAAACCGAACGCGTCGCACAGGAAGTCGATGGCGGCGGGAGCGTTCGCGTAGCGCAAGCAGGGAATCAGCATGTCGTGGCACTCCTGAGCTGAACGCGAACGGCTTTCCTACAGTGCAGGCCTGCCTCGTGATGTCGTTACCAAAAGAACGAACCACCAAAGACACAAATTCGCGGATCATGAAGTGTTGCTTACGATCCAAATCCGATTGCTCTCAGGACTTAAGACCGCTTCTTGGTGCCCTTGGCCCCTTGATGGTTATTTTCTTTCTATGAGGCATCGCAACAGGCGCTCTCATCAAAACAATCACAACTCGTTGCAAATGCGGGGGAGTAAAAGTTTTTTGCTTCTTTTTTCCAAAAAAGAAGGCCTTGCTTACCCCCGCAGAACCCGCGCTGCCTCGACGGCGAAATACGTCAGCACCCCGTCCGCGCCAGCGCGCTTGAACCCGAGCAGGCTCTCCAGCATCGCGCGCTCGCGGTCCAGCCAGCCGCGCTCCACGGCGGCGCACATCATCGAATACTCGCCGCTCACCTGGTAGGCGAAGGTCGGCACCTCGAACCGCTCGGCCACGCGGCGCACGATGTCCAGATACGGCATGCCTGGTTTCACCATCACCATGTCCGCGCCTTCGGCCAGGTCGGTCTCCACCTCGCGCATCGCCTCGTCGGAGTTGGCGGCGTCCATCTGGTAGGTTTTCTTGTCGCCGTGCAGCGACTTGGCCGAGCCCAACGCGTCGCGGAACGGGCCGTAAAAGGCGCTGGCGTATTTGGCGGCGTAGCTCATGATGCTGGTGTGTATCAGGCCGGCTTCGTCCAGGGCCGCGCGTATGGCGCCCACGCGGCCGTCCATCATGTCCGACGGGGCTATCACGTCGATGCCGGCCTGCGCCTGATTCACGGCCTGGCGGGTGAGCACGGCGAGCGTGTCGTCGTTGGCCACGTAGCCGTCGCGTATCACGCCGTCATGGCCGTGGTCGGTGTAGGGGTCCAGCGCCACGTCGCCCACCAGGCCCAGCTCGGGGAAGGCGCGCTTGAGCAGGCGGGCGGCGCTGCACATCAGGTTGTCCGGGCTCAGCGCCTCGGTGCCTTCGGCGTCCTTGCGGTCGGCCGGGGTGGCGGGGAACAGGGCGACGGCCGGTATGCCCAGTCTCGCCGCCTCAGCCACGTGGCTTTCCAGGCGGTCCAGGCTAACGCGGTCCACGCCTGGCATGGCGGCCACCGGCACTGTCAGGCCGGTGCCCTCGATGACGAAGATCGGCCAGATCAGGTCGTCCACGCCCAGCGTGTGCTCGGCCACCAGCCGGCGCGTCCAGCTATTGACGCGCAGCCGGCGGGGGCGGCCGGCCGGAAACGGCGCACCCCTCAAGCGTGGCCGCGCAGGCGGGAGTGGAACCGGCTGTAGCCGAAGAACACGCCAAGGCCGATCAGCAGCCAGGCCACGGCCAGCGCCCACACCTGCGGCTCCAGCGACAGCATCAGCGCGCTGCACACGATGATGCCGGCAACGGGGATGTAGGGCGAATAAGGCGTGCGGAACGCGCGTGGCCGGTCCGGGTCCGTGCGGCGGAGCACCAGCACGCCGACACAGACGATGTTGAACGCCAGCAGTGTGCCGAAGCTGGTCAGGTGCCCGAGCACGCTGATGGGGGTGAAGCCGCCCGCTACGCACGCAAACAGCATGAACAGCAGGTTGGAGAAATACGGTGTGCGGAAGCGCGGATGCATCGTCGAGAACACCTGCGGCAGCAGGCCGTCGCTCGCCATGGAGTAGAACACCCGGCTCTGCCCCAGCAGCATCACCAGGATCACGCTGGTCAGACCAGCGATGGCGCCAACATCGACGGCGACTTTCAGGAAGGTCAGCGGTGTCACGCCGATGGCCACGGAGACGGGGGCCGAGACGTTCAGCTTGGTGTAGCTGATCAGTCCTGTCAGCACGAGGCAGACGAGCACGTAGAGCACGGTGCAGATGGCCAGCGAGCCGAGTATGCCGATCGGCATGTCGCGCTCGGGGTTCTTGGCCTCCTGTGCCGCAGTGCTGACGGCGTCGAAGCCGATATAGGCGAAGAACACGGTGGCCGCCCCGCGGAAAATGCCCGAGACGCCGAAATGGCCGAACTCGCCGGTGTTCGGCGGGATGAACGGGTGCCAGTTTGCCGGATGCACGTAGTAGGCGCCGAAGCCGATGAACGCGGCGACGACGGCAAGCTTGACGGCGACGATCACGGCGTTCGTCTTCGCGGACTCGCTGATGCCGCGTATCAGGATCATCGAGACGCAGACGACGACGAACACGGCCGGCAGGTTGACGATGCCGGGCGCCGGGTGGCCCGAGGCGTCCGTATCGAACGGCGAGGAGGTGAGCGCGTGCGGCAACTGCAGGCCGAGCTTGCCCAGGAAGCCCACCATGTAGCCGGACCAGGAGACAGACACAGTGGACGCACCCACCGCGTATTCCAGCGTCAGCGCCCAGCCGATGACCCAGGCCACCAGCTCGCCCAGCGAGGCGTAGGCGTAGGAATAGGCGGACCCGGCCGCCGGGATCATGCCGGAGAGCTCGCTATAGCAAAGCCCGGCCAGCCCGCAGCCCAAAGCCGCCAGCAGGAAGCTGAGCACCACCGCCGGCCCCGCGTTGTCCGCCGCGGCAATGCCGGTCAGCGAGAAGATGCCGGCGCCGATGATGGCGCCGATCCCAAGCGCCACCAGGCTGAGCGGCCCCAGCGTGCGCTTGAAACCGTGGTTCCCGTCGGCGCCCTTTGCCTCGATCGGTTTTCTGGCGAAGAGCGGGTTGCCGAGGGTGATGCTCATTGGGGTCCTTGGACAGGCAGATGGATAGGGCTAGGGTTCCCCCACGCACCTGTGAGGGGTAAAGCTGCCCGCTTGCCGCGTCGTGTGCAATCGCCCGCGTGGGGAGCAAGGAAGGAAGGCCTTCTTTTCTTGCCCGCGCCGGCGACCGCCGGCCATGAACGACCAGACCCTAGCCCCGTGCCAACCCCGGGTCTGCACCGCCCGGC
>CAXTJZ010000103.1:0-12701 GCA_964244695.1 uncultured Acetobacteraceae bacterium | reverse complement strand
CTTCTTTTTTTCAAAAAAGAAGGCCTTGCCTTTGCTTGCCTTGCACCCCTGGCCCCACCGCGAGCGCATTGTCTAACCACCCCACCCCCACTAGACCACCCAGACAATGGCCCGCATCGTGATGAAGTTCGGCGGCACCTCCGTCGCTGACCTGGACCGCATACGCAACGTGGCGCAACGCGTCCGCCGCCAGGTGGAGCAGGGCGACCAGGTGGCCGTCGTCGTCTCCGCCATGGCCGGCGCCACCAACCAGCTCGTCGCCTGGTGCCAGGCGCTCTCTCCCTTGCACGATGCACGCGAGTACGACGCGGTGGTGGCCACCGGCGAGCAGGTGACCACCGGCCTGCTGGCGATAGCGCTCCAGGCCGAGGGAATCGAGGCACGGTCCTGGGCCGGCTGGCAGATACCCTTGCGCACGGACGATGCGCACGGCGCCGCCCGCATCCTCGGCATCGACGCCGCCGACCTGATACGCAGGATGGAGGCGGGCCAGGTCGCCGTGGTTGCCGGCTTCCAGGGCATCGCCCCGGACAACCGCATCGCCACGCTGGGCCGCGGCGGGTCGGACACCTCCGCCGTGGCGCTGGCCGCAGCCCTGCGCGCGGACCGGTGCGACATATATACGGACGTGGACGGTGTGTACACCACCGATCCCCGCATGGTGCCGCGCGCCCGCAAGCTCGACCGTATCGCCTACGAGGAGATGCTCGAGCTCGCCTCGGTCGGCGCCAAGGTGCTGCAGACGCGCAGCGTGGAACTGGCGATGAAGGAGCGGGTGCGGGTCCAGGTGCTCTCCAGCTTCGTGGATGACGGCCAAGAGAACCAGGGCACCCTCCTGGTCGATGAGGAGGAGATCGTGGAAAAGGAAATCGTCACCGGCATTGCGTATTCGCGCGACGAGGCGAAGGTCACGCTGCGCCACGTGCCGGACCGGCCGGGGGTGGCCACCAGCGTGTTCGGCCCGTTGTCGGACGCGCATGTGAACGTCGACATGATCGTGCAGAACGTCTCCGCCGAGGGCAGCACGGACATGACGTTCACCATAGGGCGCACGGATTTGCCGCGCGTGATCGCCTGCCTGGAACGCGAGCGCGCCGGCATAGGCTACGCCGCGCTGCTGACGGACTCGAACGTGGCCAAGATTTCAGTGGTGGGCGTGGGCATGCGCAGCCATACCGGCATCGCCAACACGATGTTCCGCACCCTGGCGGACCGCGGCATAAACATCCAGGTGATCTCCACGAGCGAGATCAAGGTGAGCGTATTGATCGCTGAAGAATACACGGAGCTTGCGGTGCGTGCGCTTCATACCGCCTATGGCCTCGATGCCTGACACAGCAATCCTCGACAGCTCGGCCAGTCTGGGACCCAGCCTGGCCGCCGCACACGCAAGGCTGGACCGCCTTTGGTCGCGCGGCCGCGCATTCCTCGGCACGCGAACCGCCATCATGGGCGGCGCGATGAGCTGGGTCAGCGAGCACACGCTGGTGGCCGCGATCAGCAACGCCGGCGGCTTCGGCGTGCTCGCCTGCGGCTCCATGGGTCCGGCCCTGCTGGAAGCCGAGATCGCCGCCACCCAGGCCGCCACCTTGCTGCCGTTCGGCGTGAACCTGATCACCATGCACCCGCAGCTGGACGAGCTTATCGCCGTCTGCCTGCGCGCCGGCGTCACCCACATCGTGCTCGCCGGCGGCATCCCGTCGGGGCCCGCCGTGCGCGCGGTGAAGGACGGCGGTGCCCGCCTAGTCTGCTTCGCCCCCGCCTTGGTACTCGCCAAACGGTTTGTGAAAACCGGGGCGGATGCGCTGGTGATCGAAGGCAGCGAGGCCGGCGGCCATATCGGACCCGTCTCGCTCACCGTGCTGGCGCAGGAGATCCTGCCGCACATACGCGAGGTGCCCGTCTTCGTGGCCGGCGGCATCGGCCGCGGCGAGGCGATCCTGTCCTACCTGGAGATGGGTGCCTCCGGCGCGCAGCTCGGCACCCGCTTTGCGGCGGCTACCGACAGCATCGCCCACGCCAACTTCAAGCGCGCCTTCCTGCGCGCCAACGCGCGCGACGCACTGCCCAGCGTGCAACTCGACGCACGCTTCCCGGTAATCCCGGTGCGCGGCCTGGTCAATGACGGCACGCGCCGCTTCGCCGAGGCGCAGGCCACGGCCTTGCGGCGCTTCCAGGCCGGCGAAGTGACGAAGGAAGAAGCCCAGCTCGAGATCGAGCATTTCTGGGCAGGCGCGCTGCGCCGCGCGGTGATCGACGGCGACGTGGAGAGCGGATCCGTGATGGCGGGCCAGTCGGTAGGCATGGTGACCGCCGAGCAGTCGGTGTCCGAGGTGATCGAGGAGCTGGTGGGGCAGGCGGTCGCGGCGATTGATGCGCGGGGGTAGGGAAGCAAGAAAGCGGTTCTTTTTTGAAAAAAAGAACCAAAAAACTTTTATCCCGATCGCGTGCGTATCGTTGAGGCGCGCGCTGCAACGCTCCGCGACAGCGCCAGCAAAAGCTTTTTGCTTCTTTTTGTCGAAAAAGAAGGCCTTGCTTCCTTGCTAGCGCCCATGACTCCAGGCCGCCGTCTTATGCGCCGCCTGCGCACCCTCATGCAGGCCGGCAGCGTGCAACTGGACGCCATCGTCGCCATAGTAGCCGGCGAGCTGATAGCCGAAGTCTGCTCCGCCTACGCGCTACGCCCGGGCGAAATTCTTGAGTTGCGCGCCACTCACGGCCTCAACCCGGCCGCCATCGGCCGCACCAGGCTGCGCGTGGGGGAAGGCATCGTGGGCCTGGTGGCCGCCACCGGCACGCTGCTGAACCTGGCGGACGCGCAGAACCACCCCGCCTTCGCCTACCGCCCGGAGACCGGCGAGGAGCCCTACGCCTCCATGCTGGCAATCCCCGTGCGACGCGGCGGCCGCACACTGGGCGTGCTGGTGGTGCAGAACCGCACCCCGCGCCACTACACCGACTACGAGACCGAGGTGCTGGAGACGGTGGCCATGCTGTTGACGGACCTGCTCGCCGCCGGCGGAACTGACACGCGCGAGGGTTTTGCCGGCAGCCTGCCACGGCAGTTCGATGCGTCGATGCTCTCGCCGGGTATCGTCTTCGGCCATGTCAGGCTGCACGGCACCATGATCGCGCCGAACCGCCTGCTCGCCGACGATCCTGGCGCCGAGCTGGCCCACCTGCAGCACGCGCTGGGCGAGATGCGCCAGGGCCTGGACACGCTGATCGAGGCCCAGCTTCCCTCCCTGGTGCGCGACGGCGCCGGCCAGGCGCCGCGCGACATACTGGACGCCACGCGCGCGGTCGCCGCCGACGACGGCTGGCTGCGCCGGGTAACCGAAGCCGTGCAAGGCGGGCTGACGGCGGAGGCCGCCGTGCACCGCGTGGCTAACGATTTCCGCGACCGTATGCGCCGCATCACCGACCCGTACCTGCGCGAACGCCTGGCGGACCTGGAAGACTTGGCGGGCCGGCTGCTCGCCACGCTGGACGGCTCGGGCGGGGACAAGTCGGACGTGGTGGGCGCCATTCTGCTGGTACGTCGGCTGGGACCTGCGCAATTGCTGGACTGGCACGCCCGCGGCATCGCCGGCGTGGTGATCGAGGAGGGCAGCGCGGGCGGCCACGCCGCCATCGTGGCGCGCGCGCTGGGCCTGCCGGCCGCAGGCGGCGCGCGCGGCGCCATGGATGCGGCCGAACCCGGCGACGAGGCGGTGCTGGACGCCGACGAAGGCACGCTGATCCTGCGTCCGGACCCGGGCGTGCGCGCCGCCTACGACGTGGCTCTGAGCGCGCGCGCGATACGCAGTGCCGCCTGGGCGCAGCTGCGCGATGCGCCCTCGGCCACCAGGGACGGCCACAAATTCAAGCTGATGATGAACGCCGGGCTGGCGCTGGAGCTGGACCAGCTGCGTGCAACGGGAGCGGACGGCATCGGCCTGTTCCGTACCGAAATCGCCATGATGGCGCGCGGCTGCATCCCCGACATCGCCGAGCAGACCGCCATTTACGCCCGCGTGCTGGACGTGGCCGGCGACCGCCCGGTGCATTTCCGCACGCTGGACCTGGGCAGCGACAAGCTGCTGCCGGACAGCCCCAAAAGCGAGGAAGAGAACCCGGCGATGGGCTGGCGCAGCCTGCGCGTGGCGCTCGACCGCCCGGCGATCCTGCGCCGCCAGTTGCGCGCAATGCTGCTGGCCGCCGCGGGCCGCCCGCTCAGCGTGATGTTCCCGATGGTCGCCAGCATCGCCGAGTTCCGCCAGGCGCGCGGGCTGCTCTACGCCGAAGCCGCGCGCGTGCGGCCGGCGCCGGCCAAGCTGTCCATCGGCACGATGCTGGAGATACCGGCTTTGCTCTGGCAGTTGCCGGAGCTGATGGGTGAAGCCAATTTCGTCTCCATCGGCAGCAACGACCTGGTGCAGTTCGTCTTCGCCGCCGACCGCGGCACGCCCGCTTTGGCCGAGCGCTACGACTTCCTCTCCGCCCCCATCCTGCGCCTGCTTCGCCAAATCAGCGACGCCGCTTTGGCAGCCGGCACGCCGCTCTCGCTGTGCGGCGAGGCGGCTTCCCGCCCTCTGGACGCCGCGGTGCTGCTGGCCCTAGGCGTGGACTGCCTGTCGATGTCGGCCAGCAGCCTGCTGCCGGTGAAGGAGGCGCTGACGGCTTTGGACCTGGGCGCGTTCCGCGAGTTCATGCATACGCTGAAGCGAACGGCGGCTTCGCATTCCAGCCTGCGCGAGCCTATGGCGGCTTGGGCTCGGGATCATGGGTTGAATGTGTAGGGGAGAAAGCAAGCAAGGCCTTCTTTTTTGAAAAAAAAGCAAAAAACTTTCGTCCGTGGCGCTGTTCATTCGCCTTGTTTTATTCTGGAGCGGACGCGCTGTTGTTGCGGTAGTCAGACGCAAAAGCCCGTTGCGGTCGCGTCTGAATCCCGTTAGCAGCGGGTTGTCTCCATACAATGCCGCGGGAGAATTTTCGAAAGCCAGCAGTCTTTTTTCCAACAGGGAACAAGAAAACTTCCGTCATCTCGCATTTGCATCAGCCGTATGCACGGTCCAATTCCCACCTGAATGGCTGCCGGTAGGTGGGCGGTATGTAAGGTCCTGGCATGGCATTCGATTCCTTAGCCGCTCTACCCTCACAGCAGCGTGACGCGGTATGCTCAGCGCTGAAAGCGGCCTTCGGCTCCGCAAGGGCGGACCTGATCGTGCCTGTAAAGGGCGGAATGTCTGGCGCCTTACTCTTCAGGTTCGAGATTGGAAGGCGGCGTTGCCTCGTTAGAGTGGAAGGTCCCGCAAGCCCTCTGCGCAATCCGCATCTATACGAGTCGATGCGCATTGCCGCCGACGCAGGGATTGCACCCAGAGTCTACCATATCGATACGGCAGCGCGCGTCGTAGTTACTGATTTCGTCGAGGAGCGGCCCCTCAATACGTTCCCCGGCGGCCTACCCGCGCTTGCAGGTGCAGTGGGTGCACTCGTGGCGGATGTGCAGGCAACGCTGCCGTTTTCCAGCTTCATCGAATATCCGGAAATGGTGGGGCGTTTATGGCGCTGGGTATGTCAAACAGGTCTTTTTGCGCCCGGCGTCCTTGATCCTTGCACGGAGCATTTTGATCGCATCTGTACAGGCTATGTCTGGGACACGGCAGACTCCGTCTCGAGCCACAACGATCCCGTTCCCGGAAACATACTGTTCGACGGTAGTCGCCTGTGGCTCATCGACTGGGAATCGGCATACCGCAATGATCCTCTTGTAGATGTAGCGATCACACTCGACAGCTTTGCGCGCTCTCCGGAACTAGAGCGTGTCCTGGTGCGGGCTTGCATCCGCAGGGAACCGGACGCGTCGGTTTTAGACCGGCTCACCAACGTCCGTGCACTCACGCGCCTGTACTATGCGGGCGTCTTTCTCAGCGCATCGGCTGCTTTCTCCGGCCCTCTGGCAGAACCTGTTCTTTCCGCTCCTGACCCGGCAGCATTCCGTCGTGCATTGTGTGATGGGCAGGTTGCAGTTGGATCACCTGAAGCCCTGCATGCACTTGGTAAGATCTACCTTGCTTGCTTCATGACGGGCAACGTTCCACCAGGTCTCGATGTTGCTTTCTGAGCAAACGGATTCTGGCGCACCATTCCTGCAGTCTTGGAGCATACGGACGGCTTCCCCAACCGGTCTTAACTCCTGTCGGCGCCAGACCGGAAAAGCAGGCCCTCCCGTCGCGCATGCCGCGCCTCCACAAGCTGCCATGCCAGCAGGATCGGCACCCCCAAAGCCACATCCCGCGCCCGCCGCAGCAAGGAGACCGCGATCGCCAGCTCCGCCGGCTGCCCGAACAGAGGCGCTACACCCGCGTAGGCCGCCTCCTGCACGCCGACATAACCGGGCACCAGGATCGCGGCGGCGAGCACCGCGTGCAGCAACGCCTCTATGCCCAGCGCCTCGGCAAAACTGATGTCGGCGCCCAGCAGCCGGAACGCGACGAAGCTCGCGACCCCTGTGCCGAGCCAGGCGGCCAGATGCAGCGCCAAGGCCAGCGCCACACGCCAGGGCTGGGCGTAGATGTCGGCCACGCCAAGCTGTACGGCGGAGAGCTGGCCGTCCAGGCCGGGGAACGCGTTGCCCAGCACACGCCGGCTCAGCCGTAGCAACGGCCTGGCGCCGCGGCGCTGCAGCCAGACGAAACCGAACCCGCTCAAAGCCGCCACGGCAACGCCCGTGGCCACAGGCCACAGCAGCGCCGCCTGCGGCTGGCGCGCCGCGAGCAGCACCACCCCGACCAGCACCAGCCCGATCTGGGCGATGAACTCCGCCGTCAGATCCACCACGGTGGAGGCGGTCGCCTGCGGCCAGGAGATTCCGTGCAAGGTGACGGCGCGCGCGCCCAGCACGAACCCGCCGACCAGCGAGAACGGCAGCAGCTCGCCCGCGGCATCCCGCACCATGCGGCCCCAGATCGCCACCCAAGGCCGCCACGCGCGGCTGGCCGGCAGCAGCACGAACCAGCCCAGCCCAAGGCCTGCGAACAGCACTATCTGCCAGGCGCAGACCAGGGCGAAACCGGGCACGCCCACCGACAGCACGGCGCCGAGCACACGGCCGAAGCCGAACCAACCGATCAGCAATGTGGCCAGCAGCAGCCCGGCCAAGCCTAGCCCGACCGAGACGGCATGCAGTGTTCTACGGGTGATCGACGCCTCCGGCCGGGGGTGACCGGAAAAGATTAAAAGGAAGGAAGTAGTCCTTTTTTGAAAAAAAGGACCAAAAAACTTTTACTACCTGGCGGGCGCCGGCTGGACAGGTCGCCGACAGGGAGCAAAAGTTTTTTGCTTCTTTTTTCGAAAATTAAGGCCTTCCTTGCCTTACCCAGCCGGCACCACCACCCGCGCCTGTGCCCGCCGGTTCGCCTGCAGCGTATGCCCCCGCCAGATTACCGCATCGCCCAGGAAGCTGGCCGCGATCTCCAGCACGGACAGCACGTCGCGTAACGGCAGCAGCGCGGCCCGGCTGCGCACTGCCCGGCGCGCCCGCCTGCGCCGCAGGCTAAGGTCGATGATGTCGGCCACCGCGGCGCGCAACGCCCACACTGTCAGAAACACGCCCACCTCCAGGCGGCCGCCAGCCGAGACGACCACCGCGAGCAGGGCCCAGACGAGCGGGAACTGGACCACCGACAAGCCGTGCGCTACCGGCGCCACCGTGCGTATGGTGCGTGCCCAGCGAAGCTCGTGCAGCCAGATGGCGCGCAACGAGCTTTCCTGCACGGTGACCACCGGCATCGTCGGCGCGATACGCACGGCCAGGCCGAGCTGACGCACCAGACGGCCGAGCAGGTTGTCGTCTGCCAGGTGCGGAACCAAAGCCGCCAGGCCGCCCGCCTGCTCCAGCGTATGGCGCCTGATGGCCATGGTGGTGCCCAGGCAGTCCTGCCTGCCGACGGAGGCGCCGAGCAGCGCGCCAGGCAGGAAGGAATGCGAGATGTGCATGGCGCCGAGCTGGCCGGCGATGCCGCGCTGTACCGCCTCGCCGCCGCAGATGGCGGTGACCAGGCCGGTGCCAGGGGTCAGCAGGGTGGAGACCACCTGACGCAGGTAGTCGGGGCGCACATGCAGGTCGCTGTCGCCGAACACCAGCGTCTGGTGACGGGCGGCCGGCAGCATGTTCATCAGGTTGCTGATCTTGCGGTTCGGGCCGTGCAGCGCCGGGTCCACCACGATGTCGATCAGCGCCGGGAAATGTCCCTGCAGGCGGCGGGCCACGTCCAGGGCAGGGTCGTTCCTGTCCTGCGCGCCGATGATGATCTGGATGTCCGGGTAGTCCTGCGTGCAGAAAGACAGCAGAGCGGCTTCCAGGCCCGGCTCGTCCCCGCACACAGGTTTGAGGACTGTCACCGGCGGCCAGTCGGTCTGGGTATTCTCCGGCCGCCTGGCGAAGGCAAGCACCGCGAGCAGGCCGGCAAGCGATTGCGCGGTGCCGAAGGCAGCAGCGAGCATCAAGCCCGCCCCGAGGACAGGGCCAAGCCCCGTCTCAAGCATCGTTTATCCACATAGCGAACGCTCCCACGGCTTTGATGCAAACTGTATCAGGTTTGCCGGGCATGTTTGTGTCGAATTTATGACGAGGTCAGCCGTTTGCTACGCATACTGTCGGCAGTGTGTCCGGTGCGCTTGGCAGCAGGCCTGTGGCGTCGCGGAATGCTGATCGGAGGAAATTGCGTGTTGGACCGGAACTGTCGCTCGCCGGGGTCTTCTAGCTCCCGTGCGCCCGAGCTTGTAGAACAGCGCCATCGTTCCGGACCGAGCAACCATGTCTGACACAGCACAACGCGAGGCAGCGCTCGCCCCCGCCGCAAAACTGGGCGGCGAGCTGCGTGCCAAACGGCAGAGCCTTGGCTGGGAACTGCCCGATTTGGCGCTGAGCCTGCGCATACGGCAGCCTTATCTGGAGGCCATCGAGGCAGGCAGGATGGCCGAGTTGCCGGGCCTTACCTACGCGCTGGGTTTTGTGCGCGCCTACGCCACCGCGCTCGGCCTGCCAGGCGAGCAGATGGCCAGCCGGTTCCGCGCCGAGAGCGGCGAGACCAACATCCGTCCGGCGCTGAGCTTCCCCGCACCCGTGCCGCAGCGCGGCGTGCCGGCCGGCGCGCTGATGCTGCTCGGGCTGGTGATCCTGGCGGGCGCGTATTCCGGCTGGTACTATTTGTCCGAGCACCAGCGCACGCCGGCCGAGACGGTGCCGCCGATCCCTGACCGGCTGCGGCCCGCCGTGCAGAAGCCGGCGCCGTCACCCCAGGTTGCTTCTCTGTTGCCTACGGCCTCCGCACCGGCGCCGCAGCCGCAGCCGCCCGCCGTGGTGGCGCATCCGCCGCCGGCGCCTGCGCCGCAAAACGCTCAAACCCTCCAGGCGCCGGTGCCGCAAGTCCAGGCGCCAGCACCGCCCGTGGTGCAAAACCCATCCCAGCCGGCCCCGGCGCAAGCCGCGCCCACGCCTGCTCCTCCAGCGCCGGCCGTAGCGGCGCCGGCGCTGCCAACCGCGCCGGCTGGAACACGCATCGTGGTGAAGGCAAATGCCGACGCCTGGATCACGGTGAAACAGCCTGGCGAAGCGCCTGCCCTGAACAGGCTGATGCACGCCGGCGAAACCTGGCCGGTGCCGGCGGGCAAGCCCGGCCTTTTGCTCACCACGGGCAACGCCGGTGGTACGGAGCTGGACGTGGACGGCACGCCAATTGCCAACCTGGGCGGAAGCGGGGCGGTGCGGCGGGATTTGAAGCTGGACGCGGACGCCTTGAAGGCTGGTCCGTTGCCGCCGATCGGACATGCGCGCAAGCAGGTGGCGCCTGCGGATCCAGGGTAGGGTAGGTTCCCCATCCGCCCACGCGGCTCCGGCGTGTCCCGCGGCCCCGGGCTGGTGCAAATACGAGGGAGCGAAAAGCCTTCTGGTTCCTTTCCAAAGAGACAGCTCCCTCACGTATCACTCCAGATAGATCATCTTCCGCGTCATTCCCCCATCCACGATGAACTCCGCTCCCGTCACGAACGCCTGCTCCGGCGCCAGCAGCCACGCCACCATAGACGCCACATCCTCTGGCCCGACCCGACCGGCCGGGTGCTGCGCGTGGTCCTCGGGCCGCAGCGCCGCGCCCGCCACGTCGATCCAGCCTGGGCTGACCGTGTTCACGCGTACGTCCGGCCCCAGGCTGATGGCCAGCGCGTGGGTGAGCGCCACCAGCCCGCCCTTGGACGCCGCGTAGGCTTCGGTGTCCGGTTCGGACATATGTGCGCGGGCGGAGGCGATGGTGACGACGCTACCCCGGGCCTGGCGCAGCAGAACCTCGCCGGCCCGCACCAGCAGGAAGGCGGCGGGAAGATTGGTCGCCAGAACGCGCGCGCACTCCTCCGGCGACAGCTCGGAGATCGGCTTGCGGATCATGATGCCGGCGTTGCTGACCAGTGCGTCCAGCCGACCTTCTTCTGCCGCGAGGCCCTCGAGCAAGCGGGCCGGCGCAGCCGCGTCGGCCAGTCCGCCGTGCAGGGCCGAACCGCGCCGCCACACGCGCCAGCGAGGCTGGCCAGGCCATCGGCGTTGCTGTCCACAGCCGCAACCCGCCAACCCGCGCCGGCCAGCCGCCTGGTAATGGCGGCTCCAATGCCGTGGGCCGCGCCCGTCACCAGGGCCACGCATCTGCTCTCGGCCATGAAGCCCCTCCGTGCTGGCAACCTGCGCGGATTTCGGGTGTCATGGAACGCATGATGACGCCCCGGCCACGCGTGCTCCTGTTAACGGCGGCCTGCCTGTTTGGTGGCACGCGCCTGCACGCCGCACAGCCGCCGGCGCCGGAGGCAGGGTCCGCGACAGCACCTGCGGCGACCCCGCCGCCCTCGTCGCCGCCCGCGGCGGAGCCGCCGAAACCCGCGCCGGCGCCAGCAGCCGCAGAGCCGGCAAAGCCGCCGGCGCCGGCACAAGCCAAGCCGGAGCCGGAGCCGACGCCGCCGGCTCCGGTGCAGAAGATCGCCGCAGGCGGCATCCTGGGGAGAACGGTGGTCGGGCCGGATAACCAGGCAATCGGCCAGGTGGTGGACGTGCTGGTCGATGCCGGCAGCAACCCGCGCGCGGCGGTGATCGATTTCGGCGGTTTCATGGGCGTGGGGTCCCGCCGCATAGCGATCAACTGGTCGGACCTCAGCTTCCCGCCGGTGAGCGCCAACGGCACGAACAGCAACATAAAGCTTGATCTAAGCGCCGAGCAGATCATGACAGCGCCGGAATACACCGACCAGACGAAGCCGGCGGCCGTGGTCGAGCCGCCGGAGGCGTTGAGCAAACTGGCCAAGCCGGAGGGAGCCCCCGGGCATTAGAAGAAAGAAAGCAGTCCCTTTTTGAAAAAGAGGACCAAAAAACTTTTGTCCCCGATGCAACCGCGGGCGTCCGAGAACGGCGCGTCCCGCTTCCGCAGGCGAACAGAGCAGAAGTTTTTTGCTTATTTTTTCCAAAAAATAAGGCCTTTCTTCCCTGTCTGGCACCGATGACAACAGACCGCCGCAGCGCCGCAGGGCTGGACTGGCTGAACTTCTTCACAGCCAACCTCCAGACCGCCTTCGGCCCGTTCGTCGCCGTGTACCTGACTCAGCGTGCCTGGACGCAGGGCGACATTGGCCTGGCGCTAGGCGTAGGCTACGCGGCGAGCATGGCCGCCCAGGTGCCGGCCGGCGCGCTGGTGGATGCCATGCGGCGGAAGACCATCGCCGCCGCGGCCGCCATAGTGGCGATCATCGCCGGCGCGCTGACCTTGGCTTTCCTGCCCGAGCTGCTGCCCGTCCTGCTGGCCGAAATCAGCCATGCTTTCGCCAGCTGCATGCTTGGGCCGGCCATTGCCGCCATCAGCCTGGGCCTGGCCGGCCAGGCGGCGGGGGCCGCCGGCGAGCGATTGGGCCGCAACGCGCGTTTCGCGAGCATAGGCAACGGCACCGCGGCTGGGCTGATGGCGGTGGTGGGCACAAGCTTCGGCGCGCGCGCTGTCTTCCTGCTGGGCGCGGCGCTTGCCGTGCCGGGGCTGTGGGCGCTGGGGCTGATCTCGGCACCGGGCCTGCCAGGCGGCAAGAAGCAGGGGCGCCTGCCGCTCACCGGTCTGGCGGCACTGCTCACGGACCGCCGCCTGCTATGGTTCGCGGCGTGCTGTGCCGCGTTCCACCTGGCCAACGCCGCCATCCTGCCGCTGGCCGCCAGGGCCGCCACCACCACCCTGGGCGGCGGCGCACCGCTGGTGATCGGCGCCTGCATCGTCGGGCCGCAGATCGTCGTGGCCCTGCTGTCCCCCTTCGTCGGCCGTGCCGCCGAGCGCTGGGGCCGCCGCCCTGTCTTCGCCGCCGGCATGCTGGCGCTGCCCGTGCGCGGGTTGGCGCTCGCGCTCATCGCCCTGAACCCCGCCATTCCCGCGTGGCAGCTTATCGGCGTGCAGTTGCTGGACGGGGTGAGCGGTGCGGCGTTCGGCGTGCTGCTGCCGCTGGTGGCGTCCGACATCGCCGCCCCCGCCGGGCGGTTCAACCTGTGCATGGGGGTGCTGGGGCTGGCGATCGGCGCCGCCGCGGCGAGCAGCACGTTCTTTGGCGGCCGTATCGCGGACGGTTCGCTGCCGCTGGCGTTCCTGTGCCTGGCGGGGGTGGGGGCCGTGGGCGTGGCGTTGGCCTGGCTTATGCCGGAGACG
>CAXTJZ010000102.1:0-12819 GCA_964244695.1 uncultured Acetobacteraceae bacterium | reverse complement strand
GCGGTGGCGTACTGGAAACCGGCCGGTAGCCGGACAACCGCGTGCACCGGGATGTCGCGCTGGAAATAGCCGGCGGGGAACAGCACCTCCGGGCGCCACTCCACCTCCACCATGTTCGCCGTCATCACCACGCGCGCGTCCTTGTTGTCCAGCGGGGAGAGGAACTGGAAGCGGACCTGGATTGCGTGCGCGCCCTGCGGCACGGCGACGTGGAAGGCGCCCATGTCCACGCCGTCCCGCTGCCACGCGGTCGGCTTGCCGTCCGCCGTCACGACCAGCCCGGCAAGCGACGGCAACGGACCCGTGGGGCCGTGATTGCCTGGCAGCCATTTTGGATACAGCAGCGTCAGCTGGCCATCCGGTGGCACTGGGATGGTTTCGGCAATTTGTACGATGTGCTGCTCGATGTTCGTGGCATCGACCGACAGCTCGATCTGGCCGGGGAACGGCTTGTCCTGGGGGTTGGGTAGGGCGGGGGGTAGCGGGGCTGGGGTTGGGGTTGCGGCGAAAGCGGGGGTGGCCAGGAGGAGGAGGGGGAGGAGGCGGTTCATGAAGGAAGGAAGGCCTTCTTTTTTGAAAAAAAAGAAGCAAAAAACTTTTGCTCCCCGTTGGCGTGGTGGTCTCGTCAGGTTCTGCGAGGGGCGGCGTTGCAGAAGGGCTGGGGTTTTGGTGCAGGCGTGGGAGCAAAAGTTTTTTGGTCCGTTTTTTCAGAAAAGGACTGCTTTCTTCCTTGTGACCGCCACCTTGCCATCACCCCCGCACTGCGCAAGAACCCCCCGCCATGAGCGCCTTCTTCGAAGAAAAAGTCCTGTCGGTCCATCACTGGACCGACACCCTGTTCAGCTTCACCTGCACGCGGGACCCCACGTTCCGCTTCAAGAGCGGCCAGTTCTCCATGATCGGGCTGCCGGTGGACGGGCGGCCCTTGCTGCGCGCCTACAGCATGGTCAGTGCCAGCTGGGAGGAGGAGCTGCAATTCCTCAGCATCAAGGTGGCCGACGGGCCGCTGACCTCGCGTCTGCAGCACATTGTGCCCGGCGACACGGTGCTGATCGGGCGCAAGCCGGTCGGCACGCTGTTGGCGGAGAGTTTGCTTCCGGGACGCAACCTCTATCTGGTCGGCACAGGCACCGGGCTGGCGCCGTTTATGAGCCTGATTAAGGACCCGGAGACGTACGAGCCGTTCGAGCGGGTGATCCTGGTGCATGGCGTCCGGACGGTCGGCGAACTGGCCTACGAGCGCGAGATTGCGCACGAGCTGCGGGCGCATGAGCTGCTGGGCGAGTTTACCGCCGAGAAGCTGGTCTACTATCCGACGGTGACGCGCGAGGCGTTTCGTAACCAGGGCCGTGTCACGGAGCTGATGTTCTCGGGCAGGCTGGCGTCCGATCTGGGCCTGGCGCCGGTGGATCGGGCGCATGACCGGGTGATGCTGTGCGGCAGCCCGGGGTTGCTCGCAGATTTCGGCTCCTGGTTCGAGCAGGGCGGCTGGGTGGAGGGGACGAACACGCGGCAGGGCGAGTTCGTGATCGAGAAGGCTTTCGTGGAGAAGTAGGAGCGTCGCTGCGGCGGTTTGCGTCACGTGACCAGGCTTGCGATCCAGCCTCGGACTTCGGCTGGTGTGGAAAAGTCTTCGGGCACGCGCCGCCCTTGGCCGCCTAAAGCGCGCGCCGCTTCCATGCCTTCCTCGTCGGTGACGTCGTCGCCGACGAAGATCGGGATGCGTCCGGCGAAAGGGGCGCGGTGCATGATGGCTTGGACGGCAGTCGCCTTGCTGACGCCGACGGGACGCACTTCCCAGGCCATCTTGGCGGCCATCACTTCGAAATCCGGCTGCTCGGCCAGCAGCGTGCGGACCAATGCCAGCAGCGCCGGGCCGGCATCAGGGTTGGCGCGGTAGTGCAGGACGAAGCCGTGGCGCTTGCCCTCAAGCAGCGTGCCCGGGTGGCGCGAGATCGCCGCCTGTGCCGCCGCAACCCAAGCGTCTGGCATGTGCGGCAGGTCGGTGATGGTCACCGGTCCGCCTGGCTCATGCCGCAAGGCTGTGCCGTGCTCGCCGGCGATGGCGGTGACCGCGTCGCCGAGCAGCGCATCCACCTGGGCGATCGGGCGGCCGGTGACTATGGCGACGGCGCCGCCTGCGCGCGCGCACAGCGCGCGGAGGTTGGCGGCCAAATGCGGATCGACCACGACCTGATCGGGTGCGGGCGCGATGTCGACGAGGGTGCCGTCGAAATCCAGCAGGTAGGCCGCCCTCTCGGGCGGTGGGAGTTCAGGCGCAGCCGGCAAGCTGGATGTCATAGACAGGGTGCTCCAGCATGGCGGCGGCCGGCTCGTTGGCGAGTATCCAGCCCTGGAAGCCTGGCGCGCCCTCCCGGCTGTCGGTCACGCTGAGCTGGGCGGTGGCGTCCTGCGGCAGGTCCTGGGGGCGGACGGCGCAGGCTTTAAGGGTAATTGACAGGGACTGCAGGGTTTTGGTTTCGCCGAGCTTCAAGGTGAGAGTGGTTATGGTGGAGTCCAGCTTGTTCAGGACGCGTAGCGTGCCGGCCTGACGGGGGACCCAGGTGTCGGGTGGAGAGATGGTGGGGGGCTGGACGGTTTCTGCTGAGGCTTGGCTTGTCAAAAGAAGGAGAAGGAAGAAAGGCCTTCTTTTTTGAAAGAAAGAAGCAAAAAAGTTTTGCTCCCCGGTGTTCAGCCGCTTCGGCGCTTCCTGCTGCAGCTGGCTGGCACAAATGCGGGGTAGTAAAAGTTTTTTGGTCCTTTTTTTCAAAAAAGGACTGCTTGCTTCCTTGCTCACTTCGGCGCCCGCAACCCGGCAGTCACTTCGGCAAACAGCTTACGCATGTGCGCCTCATCCACGCCCATTAGGATCGCGTCCTCGAAGGCGTCCTGCATCACATGGCGCAGCTCGTCATAGTTTTCGTTCAGGATTTCAAGTTTTTCGCGGCAGGAGACGGGTTCGCCGTCCGGCTGTGGCCAGATGCGGCTTGGCACGGCGTTCACTTCAGGCCTGATCCGCCCTGGCCGGTGGCGGGTTTGGCAGGTGAATCCTTGGTGGAACCGAAGATGTATTTGCCGAGCAGCGCTTCCAGGTTCACCGAGCCTTGGGTGATGGTGATGGTGTCGCCCGATTTGAGCGTTGCTTCGTCGCCGCCTGTGGCGAGGGCGAGGTATTTGCCGCCGAGGAGGCCGTCTGTTGAGATGGTCGCCGAACTGTCGGTTGTCAGCGCGACGTCATGCTGGACGCTGAAGGCGACATCGGCCTGGTAGGTTTTGGTGTTCAGGCGGATGGCTTCGACGCTGCCGACCTTCACGCCGGCGATGCGGACTTCGGCGCCGGAGCCCAGGCCGTCTGCGTGGTCGAACTCGGCATGCAGCGTGTAGCCGCTGCCCACGTGCTGGCCGGTGTTGGCGACTGCGTAGACCAGGAAACTGCCGGCGACCAGGAGGACCGCGGCGCCGGTGGCGATCTCGATGGCGCTGTGGCGGGCCAAGTCTCAGACGCCTTGCGGGGGAAGGGCTACCACGTCACGTTCCGGCAGGCGCTGCTCCGGGCCGTCGGGGGACCAGGCTTCGTAGTCGCCTGTGGCGGCGGCGCGATGGCCGCCTTTGTAGTCGTGGCCGGGGGGGCGGTAGGCCAGAGCTGTGCCGGTGCGGTTGGGAAGATGCGGCTTCTGCCAGGGATAGTGGGGGGTTTCGGTCAGCGGCGCGTCGACGGTGTGGTGCAGCCAGGCGTGCCATTCGGAGGGGATAACGGAGGCTTCTTCGGGGCCGTTGAAGATGACCCAGCGGCGCTGGCGGATGCCGGGGCCGCGGGACTTGCGCTCCTGGTAATAGAGGTTGCCGGCGGCATCCTTGCCCACAGGCTGGCCGCGGAAGAGGGTGAACAGCCTGGTGCCGATGGTTGCCATGGCCGGAGTTATAGGGAGGCCGCCTAGGGTGGGCAAGGAAGCGGACGCCCGGATCATCAAGGCAACGAAGGCCTTCTTTTTCGAGAAAAAGAAGCAAAAAGCTTTTGCTGGCGCTGTCGCGGACTTTTCCGGTGAGTCCGCGACAGCGCAGATGAAAGTTTTTTGGTTCTTTTTTTCAAAAAAGAAGTGCTTGCCTTGCTTCCTCCGCGCTCCGGCAAAAGCGGGTGTGCAGAGACTTTCACGTCTTGCACGCTAGATGATGTGTCCCTTGCGCCGCCGACCGCAAAATGTGTGTTCCCGAGTCGAATCTTTCGTGCTTACCTGCGCCCCATGAAAGCAATGCGTCTGTGGCAGGGCACGAGGATGCGGCAGGTGGCGGCCCGGGCTGATCCGGAGCAGGCGCTTCGGGTGGTAACGTTGCCGGTGAGCTGGGACGACCGGGCGGCCGAGGCGCTGGCCGCGCTGGTGCCTGGTGAGGGTCCGGTCAGTCTGGCGGCGGCTTCGTCTGTCTGGTTGACGCTGGTGGCGGCGCGGGCGCGGCAGGTAGGGCAGGGCAAGGCGGGCGGCGCCGAGATGGCGGGGCAGTTGCAGGACCTGCTGTCCCGGCGTCAGGCGGCGCCGAATGCGGCGGTGTGGGCCAGCGAGCAGGGTGTGCCTGGTTTTCGCGTAAATGCGGCCGGTTTTTATGACGCGGCGCGTGGGTATGACGTGGCCGGGTTTGCCGCGGCGGCGGGGCTGGTGGCGCGGGCCAGTCTGTTGCTTGTGCCTGGTGCGGCGCGCATCGAGATCGGGCTGGCTGGACTGGACGATCTGCTGGCGTGCCTGGGCATTGCGTATGAGAGCCGGGCGGCGCGCGAGGTGGGCGCCTGCCTGGCGGCGCTGCTGCGCGGGGGTGTGGACCATGCGCTTGAGGGCGACCAGCCGGATCTGCTTGCCACGCCGGCGGCCTGGCCGGCGCCTCCCAGGAGCTGCGCCGTACCAGGCCTGGCGGAGGCAGCCGCGGCTGCGCGCGCAGCGATACGCAGCGCGCCGGGGGCCATCAGCGCCACGGGCATCTTTCCGGCGGGGCCTGCCGAAGCCTTGCTTGGGGTGGAGACTGGCGGGATTGCGCCGGCTTTCTCGCCGGTGCGGGATCTGCACCTGACACGGGCGGCGCAGGATCGGCTGGCCGCGGCGGCGATGTCGCCCGAGGCGGCGCTGGCTGCGGTTCTGGTGGGCGAGACGCCGTTGCCTGTGGCTGGCGTGCAGGCGCATCTGGCCATGCGGGACGCGGTGGCGCCTTACCTGCACAGCGTGGCGGATGTGATGAGCCACCTGCCTGCGCCGCCGGCTTTGGGGGCGGCCGGGACGGGCATGCCGGTGCACCGCGCTTTGCCGGCCCGTCATGCCGGGCTTACGCAGAGAGCGACCGTCGGTGGGCACAGGGTGTTCCTGCGCACGGGGGAGTACGCCGATGGGCAGCTTGGGGAGATCACGCTCAGTCTGCCGCGGGAGAGTGCGACGGTGCGGGGATTGGCGGAGTGTTTCGCGCAGGCCGTCAGCCTGGGGCTGCAGCATGGGGTGCGGCTGGAGGAGTTCGTCGAGGCTTTCGCGCTTGCACGGTTCGGGCCGGCCGGTGTTGTCGACGGCGATCCGGAGGTGGAGCGGGCGAGTTCGGTGCTCGACTATGTGTTCCGCTCGCTGGCGGTTACGTATTTGAACCGGCGGTTGCCTGAGCCGGAGATGGAGGTTGCGGCCGAACAGGCGAAGCTGCCACTTGACCTGCCCGCTGGCGGGCGCAGGCGCGGGTTGCGGCTGGTGGCGTAGCTCGGCGGGAGGCGCTGGGTTCAAAGGCTAGCCTTCCAGTATTGCCTTGATCGCTTTTGCGAAGTCTTGCGGGGCTTCCTGCGGGACGTTGTGGCCTATGCCGGGCAGTACGCGGCGCACGTAGCGGTCGGTGAAATGGTGGGCGTGACCTGCCGAGGATTGGGGTGGAGAGACGCCGTCGTCGGCACCGTGGAGCACTACGGTCGGGACGGTGATTGCGGGCTGGCTGGCAAGGAGGCGTTCCGTGGGGAGTGCGGCTGGGTCGCTGGGGGCGTGGCCGAAGCGGTGGCGGTAGGAGTGGATGACGATTTCGATGAAATCGGGGTTGTCGAAAGCGGCGGCGGTTGCGGCGTAGGTGGCGTCGGTGAAGCGCCAGGTGGGCGACCAGAGCTGCCAGAGGGTGCAGCAGAAAGCTTGGCGGTCTTGGGCCAGGCCGGCTCGGCCGCGCTCGGTTTGGAAGTAGTATTGATACCAGAGGCGGTGCTCGGCTTCGGGTGGGTGTGGTTTGCCGGCGTTTGGGATGTCCTGGATGTTGTAGCCGGTGCAGCTGACCAGGCCGAGGACGCGGTCGGGGTGGAGGGCGGCAACGACGCAGGCTGCGCGGCCACCCCAATCATAGCCGGCCAGGACGGCCTGCGAAATATTTAAGGCGTCCATCAGGGCCAGCAGGTCTGTGCCCAAGACGGCTTGCTCGCCGGAACGCGGGGTGTCCGGGGAGAGGAAGCGGGTTGGGCCGTAACCGCGCAGATAGGGGATTATCACGCGATGGGCGGGCAGGGCGGCGGCTACTTCCTCGTAGGCGTGCGCGTCGTAGGGAAAGCCATGCAGGAGGATCACCGGCGTGCCGGTGGGGGCGCCGGTCTCGTGATAGGCGACTTGGAGAGCGCCGGCGTTGGTGTGGCGGATCTGGGCGATCATCCGAGGAGCGGCAGGAGGTGGCGTAGAGCGGCGGTCTCGTGGGTGGTCAGGGTGGCGGAGTCGCTTTCGGCCAGCGCTACAAAGCCTTGGGCGATGGCGCGGCCTTCGGCGGAAAGGCGCAGGCGGCCGTTCGTGCGCTCGACGAGGCCGCGGTCTTCCAGGGCGGTTATGCTGCTGGCGGGGGCTTGGGCGGGGGCGGCGGGGAAGACGCCGGCGTAGCGGCCCTGGTGGTAAACCAGGGGTGTGCGGGTGGTTTGTTCGAAGGCTTCGACGCGGCCCAGGAAGATGGCGTGGTCGCCGCCTTCGTATTCGAACGCGGCGCGGCAGATGAAGCGGGCGGCGTAATCTTCCAGGAGCGGAATGCCGGCTGGGCCTTCGGTGCTGGGGACATCGGCAAAGCGGTCGGATTCGCGGGTAGCGAACTGGACGGAAAGTTGTTCCTGGCCGGCGGCCAGTACGTGCACGGCCCAGTAGGGGGCTTGGCGGAAGGCGTCCAGGTTGGTGCTGTCCAGGGCCAGGCTCCAGAGGACCATGGGTGGATCCAAGGAGACGGAGTTGAAGCTGTTGGCGGTGAGGCCGGCCGGGTGGCCGGCGGCGTCTCGCGTGGTGACTATGGTGACGCCGGTGACGAAGGTGCCCAGGGCCTGGCGGAAAGCTCGGGGATCGAAGGGTGGAGGCGTGGTCATGAAGGGTAATTAGGGGTGAGGGTTGGGGATGGCAAAGTGGGTCAGGTGATTTCGTATTCGATCGGCTTAAAGGCGTAGTTGTTGGATTGCAGGGCGGAGCAGGCGGTGAGGCCGATAATCAGGTCGGTTTCGGCTTGGAAGCAGACGTGGTCTCCGGGGCGGCTTAGCGGTGGTTCCACGGCGAGGGCGCCGGTGGTGGCGTTGATGCTCACGTTCATGAAGACGTTGAAGGCGACGGGGATGCGGTCTGGGGGGATGTTGTAGGGGGCGAGGGCTTGGGCGAGGTTGCCGAAGCAGCCTTGGTGGGGGTGTTCGTCGTTGTAGATTATGCGGAAGGTGTCGGCGGAGCAGGGGGTTAGGAGAAAATCGTGGCGGCCGACCGTGTCCTTGGTGATGCGCAGGAGGATGCGGCTGCGGTTGGAGTAGATGGGGTCTCCGGTGGTGAGAAAGAGGCGGCTGACGTAGTCGAGCGTGCGGCCGGAGGAGATGACTTCGTCAGTGTCGTGGGCGTTGAAGGCCAGGAGGTCGGCTACTTGTTCGCCTTCGGGGTCGGTGACGGTCAGGGTTTGGCCGGCTTGCAGGCGGAAGGCGGTGCCGGAGCGTGGGGGGATGCGCACCTAGCGGGTGGCGGGGTGGAAGGGGCAGGCCCAGGCTTCGTCCACGGCGCGGCCGCTGTACTGGCGGGCTTCGGATTGTTCGCCGAAGCGGGCGAGCATGGGGTTTTGCGAGCCGGCGAGTTTTTCGTCGCGCTGGAGGATGGTGTTGCGGAGTTTGTCGTAGGTGCCTTCGGCGCGCAGGCGTTCGAACTGGTCGTGCAGGTTGAAGATGAGGGTGGGGTGGGTGAAGCGGCGGGCGGGGCGGCTGGCAGTTGGGTGGAGGCCGACGATGAAGAAGGCCTCGCCGCCGAAGCTGAGGGAGAAGTGGGTGTCGTGGGGGTCGTCGCTGACGCGGGTGTCGTAAGAGTGGCCGGTCCAGGCGTCTTTGTCGGTGAGCGACTGGGCGCGGTCCCATAGGTGGCGCTCGAACTGGGGTTCGGTGAGGTTGCCGGGGCCTTCGAAGACGACGGCGAAGCTGCGGAAGAGGGTGGGCTCGGCGCGGTAGGCGTCCACGAAATCCAGGAGGAGGGGGTAGATTCGCAGGTCGTCCCAGGCGGAGCGGATGTCTCGCGCGACGACTATGGCGATCTGGTCTTTGGCCAAAGCGGCTTTGGCGCCTACGCAGGGGAAGGGAGGGGCGGCGATGAAGGCGCGTAAATCCTGGGCTAAGGCGTGGCCGGCGTCGCAGGTTTCTATGAGCATTGAGCGGCGCGTTCCCGGGGATTATTCGTTGGTTGGGGCAAGGTTGGGGCGGGACGCGTGGTTGCGAAGCGGGGCGGGCGTTGACGGTTTGGGCAGGGGGCGGTTGGGCGGGCGTTTGGGTTGGCGTTTGCTGGTGGGGGACGGGAGGTTTGTGGCGGTGAGGCGGATGAGGGTGGCCAGCCAGCCGGCGTGGTCCCAGGTTTCGGCGGGGATCAGGAAGCAGGGTTTGGCGCCTGGGTAGGGCGGGGCTTCGGTGGGGGCGCCCAGGTGGGCCCGGCCGGCTGGGGTGGGTTTGAGGTAGAGCTGGTCGTCGGCGACCAGGGCCACCAGCTTTTCGTTACAGTAGATGGCGTATTCGCCGAACATCTTGCGGGCGGTGATGGGGCCGGCTTGCGCCATTTGCTCGACCAGGAAATCGACCGTGGATTGCCGGGAGGCCATGGGGGGTGGCTCGGGGGGTTGGGCGTGTTTGGGGTTTCGCTTTTGCCCCTGGTTGGGCAGCGAAGCAAGGAAGGCCTTCTTTTTTGGAAAAAAGAAGCAAAAAACTTTTGCACCTGGCGCTGGCGGGGGCTGCGCGGGTGGTTCTGGACTTGCGTGGTGGCTTCAGAGGCGGGGGAGCGAAAGTTTTTTGGTCCTTTTTTTCAAAAAAGGACTGCTTTCTTGCTTAGGGCGGGTGGTGGAAGCTGGGGAGGCGGCTGGCGAGGGTGGGGTCTTCCAGGTCTATGCCGATTTCCCGGCTGATGTTGGCCAGGAGGGAGGGGATGTCGTCATCCAAGGTGCGGGATGGGCGGTATGGGGGCGGGGAGCTGGGTGTGGCGGGGGCGGGTTTGGCGGCGGTGTGCCGGGCCAGGCAGGCGCTGGCGTGGGCGGCGTCGGCGGCTTTCTGAAGCTCGGCCTTGTGACGGTCCGCCAGGGTGGCTTCGAGGGCGATGATGCGGCGCACGGCGTGGGCGATGCGGGCGAAGGCCAGGCGGGGGCGGGCGGTCTCTCGGCGCGGGGGTTCGGGGGGGGGTTGGGGGGGTGGGGGTTGGGGTGCGGGTCGTGGTGGGGTGCTGGGCGGGTTGGGGGTGGTCGTGAGGTTCGGTGTCCCATTCCTGGCGGGCGGCCTGGGCTGCGGTGCGGGCCATTTCCATGCCGAGTTCGGCCAGTTCGCGGCACATGCGCAGGTGGCGCGCTGTGCGGTCGGCGAAGGGCTCTTCGGGGAGGGTTGGGGTTATGGCGTTCACGGGAGGTGGGTACGGGGCCGGGTTGTGAGAACGTTATAAGAACATGGTGGGTGGGAGGTGGGCAAGGGGATTATGGGTTGGTGGAAGTTGGATGGGCTAGAGGAGCCAGTTTTCGATG
The DNA here is from genome assembly GCA_964244695.1 of uncultured Acetobacteraceae bacterium. GTDB lineage: Bacteria > Pseudomonadota > Alphaproteobacteria > Acetobacterales > Acetobacteraceae > BOG-908. The sequence goes on along the minus strand of CAXTJZ010000102.1, from coordinate 2,856 downwards.
GTGAGGCCGGGGACGCGCTGGAACTCGCCGGTGTTGGCGGTGACTAGGGTGAGGTTCAGGGCGAGGGCGTGCGCGGCTATCAGCATGTCGTAGGCGCCGATCGGGCGGCCGGCGCGCTCCAGGTCCGTGCGGAGGCGGGCGTAGGTGGCATCGGCGGGGATGTCGAAGGGGAAGACTGGGATTTCGGTGAGGAAGCTTTCGATTACGGGCGTGAGTCTGGTTGAAGGTTTTTTGGCAGCGCCGAAGCGTAGTTCGGCGGCGACGATGATGCTTATGCAGACTTCGTTCGCGGCGGCTTTGGTGCGGGACGCGGCGTGGCCGGTGGGGTTGCGGAGTATGTCGCTGACGATGTTGGTGTCCAGCATGTAGCGCATGGGTTCAGAAGATGTCTTCCGAGGGTGGCGGGGTGTCTTCTATTTCGGGGAAATCCTCGTCGATGGGTTGCAGGCTGTCGAGGAAGGCGGCGAGGCCGCGTTTGTGGATTGGTTCGATGATCAGGCGGTCGCCTTCCTGGCTGATGATGGCTTCGGTGCCGGGGAGTTCGAGGTTGTGGGGGATGTGGATGGCTTGGTGATGGTGATCGCGGAGAAGGCGGATGTGCTGGGGGGTGTGGGCGGGCGTTATTGAGTTGTGGGTGGCTGGATTTGCGTCGGTTTCTGGTGGTGTTTGACCTGACGGGGGCGCTTGGGTGGGGGTGCAGGCGATGAGTGCCAGTAGCGGGTCGTCGTTTTCCGGGCGGACGAGCCTGTCCACCAAGCGGCTGATGGCTTCCCGGCGGTGCGGGTCCGCGAGGGCGGCGGCTGTGGCTTCCTCGACTTGCAGTTCGATCTTGGAGAGTTGGTTCATGGGGGTTCCGCTGCTTACCGTCGGTTAGCAGATTTCGGGGGCTGGTCCTATCGTTTGGAGGCCACGTGGCGGTGATGCTTGACGTGATTGCCGAAAGCTCCGCTGATTCGTTTTGGTAAGGGGCCGATTGAGGTTCAACATGCGTGTGTTGGTTTTGGCAGCGGCTTTGGTTCTGCCGTGCGGTCGTTCGCTGGCCCAGCAGGTAGTGTTGACCACAGCGGTTACCGATTTCGCTCCTGGTGCATTGGGGGGGATACGGACGGTGGTGCGGTATGCGGTGGCGCGGCCGGATCGGAGCGAGGTTGATTACCTTTTGTTGGGGGAGGCGTCCGGGGAGGGTGCTGGGGCGGCGCCGGAGGCGATACAGGTTGAGGGGGTGCATGGCGATCCGGCTGTGCTGGCCGATGTGGATGGGGCGGACTGCGTGCGGGCGCGGGCGGCGATCGTGGGGGTGGGCAAGGGGGCTGTGGTGATCTCGGTGGTTCGGGCGGACGACGCGAAGCAGGTGCTGGGCGGGAGTTTGTCGGGGCCGGGGGCGATGGTGGTTCGGGTTTACCGGAGCAGGCCTGGCGGGGAGGCGGGGGAGTCGGCGCCGGTGTTCACCGAGGCGGCGGGGGCGGGGCGGACGAAGCCGGTGTGTTCGGCGGCGGAGGTGGGGCGGGTGGTTGGTGAGGCGGTGGCTGGGGTTTTGCGGGGTGGGGGTGGGCGGTGAGCGACCATCTTCCGGCTTCTCCGCTGCCGGTGGATGCGGTGCGCCGGGCGCCGAACTCGGCCACGTATCTGTATGCGGACGGGACGAGCATTACGTTGCATGGGGACCGGCCGTATCGGAACAACAACCCCGGCAACCTTCGGTATATGGGGCGTAGCGGGCCGGATCGGGCGCGGGCGGATGGGGCGTTGGGGGTGGAGCAGGATGGGTTTGCCATGTTTCTGAGCGTTTCGGCGGGGGAGGCGGCGTTGCGGGCGGCGGTGGCGAAGGCTTTGGGGGTGGATGCTTCGGCTACGTTGGATGTGTTGGGGGCGGAGCAGCGGGGTTTGTTGGCGCAGACGATTATGGTGCAGGAGGGTGGAGCCTCTCATGGGCATGAGTTTAGGGTGCCAACGGTGGTGCAGGCGAAGGCGCGGTGAGTTGACGCTGTTGGGCGACGTGACGATGGGGGTTTGTGTTCTGGTGGCTGGGTTGGTGGTTTGGGCGGTGAATGTGTTGGTTCGCGTGCGGTGGGCGGCGGCTGGCGGTGGGGCGGGTTAATGCGTGATGTTATAGGTCGGGCCACATGATCGCCTGCTGACCTGCGAGTAAGTGCTCAGGGTTCTGGCTGAAAAACAGTCATTTTGCTGGCTTATGACGAGGGAACATGGAAAGCGATAAAAAATATATTTATGTGAAGTTCGCTATCGACTCCAAGACGCAACTTATGAATGGTATGAAGGTTTCCGAGGAAAGACAAGTTGTCGAGCAGTGGAGTGGTCCATCTCGACGGGGGACTAATGCGGAAAGCAATAAGTCTGGAGACGGTGAAGCAAAAGAAGAATTAAGGAAGGCTCCTGGGTCGTTTAAAAAGGTAATTCTCGACTTCGATCAATCAGCTGAGACATTTCGGAGGAGTGTGCCCTTTGTGATGGGATCGCTGCCTCTAATGAGGCGATTCTCCGACGATGATACACTGCGAAAATTTGTGGTAAGGAACGGTGAACAAATCGACACCGGTGCTTTTGAGACTTTTCGTCTTGACTCAAAGTATTGGGCAGATTTCTCACGTCGCATTCAGAGTTCAGGGGCAATAGCCAACGGAGTTTCCAGATTACCAAGTTTGTTTTTATTGGGGCTCGTCAGTAGCTATGATGTTTTTCTCTCAAAGCTAATCAAGGCCATGTTTGAGGTGCGGCCAGAGCTTCTCTTTACATCAGACCGTTCCGTTTCTTTCAAGGACATTCTTGAGAGCGGATCAATAGACGACGTTCGTACCAATATTGTGGACCGTGAGATCGACTTTGTAATTCGGTCAA
>CAXTJZ010000101.1:0-12873 GCA_964244695.1 uncultured Acetobacteraceae bacterium | reverse complement strand
ATGGGGCTCTGCCCCAAACCCCGCTGGGGCCTCGAGGCCCCAGACCCCCATCTGTTCGCTGTTCTAACAAACAGGTTCTAAGGACGACTGTCCTTAGCGGGGTCCAGGGGCAGAGCCCCCGGCCTTGCCTACGATCAACATCCACTCCGCTTGGTATTCAAGCACCCGGCAAATACATCTCAATACGCCCCGGCGGCCCCTGCAACGCCCGCAAATCCCCCCCATGGCTAAGCAGCACCTCACGCGCAATCGCCAGGCCCAGCCCCATGCCGGTGGACAAGCTCGCCTTGTTGAAGCGTTCGAACACCGTGCGCGTGCTCGCAGCGTCGAAACCCGCGCCCTCGTCGCTTACGCACAGCCTGATCTGTCCCGACCCGCTGTCCAGCCGTCCGTCCACGCCGATATGGCCGCGTCCGTGCAGCAGCGCGTTCTCCAGCAGGTTGCGCAGAGCGTCGCGCAGATCGTCCGCGTCGCCTTGCGTGGGCAGCGTGTCCGGCGTGGTGATCGCCAACGTGCGGCCCTGCGCCTCGGCCAAAGGCAGGATGGCCGCGCAGGCCTCGCGTGCGATGCGGGCGACGTTCACCACCGGCCTGGCCGCGCCGCTTCGGCTACGGCCGGCATTCTCCTTGCGCGCCAGGTCGAGCAACTGGCCCACAAGCCGGTTCATCTGCGCCAGGTCGGCATCGATGGCGGCCCAGTGGAGACGGGCGGCGTCGGCACCGAACTGGCGGGCGCGCTGCAGGCGCAGGCCCAATACCGTCAGCGGCGTTCGCAACTCGTGGGCGGCGTTCTGGGTAAACCGCCGCTCGGCCTCGAACGCACTGGCCATGCGGTCCAGGGCGTCATCCACGGCTTCGACGAGCGGCACGATCTCTGTCGGCAAGCCAGACGCGGACAGTCGCGCCACCGGATTGCCCGGCCCGATCTTCCTGGCCTCCTGCGAAATGCGGGCGAGGGGGCGCAGGCTCCAGGAGCTGACGACCCAGATCAGCACGAGCGCCGGCACACTGAAGCCCGCCAGCACCAGCGCGTCCTGGTAGGGCTCGTCCTCGGCCGGTACCGGGCGGCCGCCCTGCAACCTGTCCAGCAGTGCCGACGCACCGACGGCAAGCAGCAACACCAGCAGCATCGCCGCGATCAGCCGCCCGCGCAGGGTGCGTATCCGAATCATGCGGCGCTGTCGGCGCCCAGGCTCAGCCGGTAGCCAATGCCGCGCAGCGTGTCGATCCGGACCCCGGCCTTGTGCGCCGCCAGCTTGCGGCGGACGCGCGAGATGGTGGCCTCCATGGCGTTGGCGGAGAAATCCTCGTCCAGCCCGTACAGACGTTCGACCAGCACGTCGCGCACCACGACCTGTGCCGGCTTGCGCAGCAGCTCCTCGAACAGCGCGGCCTCGCGCGGCGTGAGGTCCAGCGGCTGGTCCTCCACCTGCGCGGACCTGCTTTCGGTATCAAAACGGACGCGGCCGAAATGCAGCAGGCGCGCCTGGTGCCCGCCGCGCCGGCGCAGCACGGCCCGCAGGCGCGCCTCGAATTCCGCCAGATCGAACGGCTTGAGGATGTAGTCGTCCGCACCTTCGTTGAGCCCCAGCACACGCTGGCTGACGGCATCGCGCGCGGTCAGGATCAGCGCGGGCACCGCGGAGGCGCCGTGACGCCCCGCCCGCACGGCACGCAGCACGTCCATGCCGTCCATGTCCGGCAAGCCGAGATCGAGGATGAACGCGTCGAACGCGGTGGCGGCGAGGGCGTCCAGGGCATCGGCACCGGTGCCGGCCGCCTGCACGGCGAAGCCGCGTTCGTGCAGGTACGCGGCAATCATCTCGGTCAGGGACGGGTTGTCTTCGACTAGGAGGATCCGCACGCGTCGCCTCGCCTCCGGCCTGTATCATGCCAGCCCTGGTTGGGGCTGACACGGTGGCAGGCAAGAAAGTAGTCCTTTTTCGAGAAAAAGGACCAAAAAGCTTTTGCTCCCGACGCCTGCATCAACACCGGGCTGGTTCTGCAAGTATTACGTTGGCAGAACCAGAACAGGGCCGTCGTGCAGGGGCAGTAATAAATGCTTTTTGGTCCTTTTTCTCGAAAAAGGACGACTTCCTTGCTTCTCTCCGACGTATCAGTCGCCCAGATCGCTGTCAGGATGAGCGGCTTTCTCTTCGAAGTCAGCCGCGGGACGCACCTTCGCCTCGCCGGGGTAAGGCTTTGCGTAATGCGTGGCCTCGTACCAGTCATAGTGGTTCAGCGTATCGGGATCGACCGAATCCGCCTTGTCCGTCTTGCCGGCAAACATCTTCATCTTCAGCGACCGCCAGCCCGTCTGCAGGCTGGCATGTTCCGCCGTCGTGCTGGTGGTGCTCACACCCATGTCGAGCGGCACCTGGTTTGCCACATGATTCCACGGCGCCGTGTTGGGCGTGTTGGTGAAGTCGGTCAGCATGGGCGAGGCGATCAGGTCGTACTGGTTCAGCGGCTGCAGGCCCAGTATCTGCTCGATCGTGCGCGTCATGTTCACCTGCGTGTAGTAGGTGTGGTCGGTCGGCCCGTTCTGCACGGCGTAGGGGCTGACCACGTAGCCCGGGCTGCGATGCCCGTCGACGTGATCGACGCCGTTCTGCGCGTCGTCTTCCTCGATGAAGATGGCCGAGCTGTCCCAGATGCTGCTGTGGCTGATGATGTCGATCATGCGGCCGATGGCCAGGTCGTTATCGGCCTCCTCGGCATCGACGGTCGGCGGGCCGCCGGTGTGATCGCACATGATCCACAGGATGCTGAAAACGGGGACGGTGTTGTTCGCCAAGTCCTTGTTGAAATCCTGCAGCCAGAGATCGACGCGGAACTGGTCGGGGATGGCGAGGTCGAATTGCGGGAAGTTCTTGACCAGGTGGTTTTCCACCACGGGCACCGAGGATTCCACCTGCACCGCGTTGGTGTAGTGGAGTTTCGTCTCCTTGCCGGCTTCGAAGGCCAGCGAGTCGTCATAGAACTGCGTCCAGGTCGGATGGCCGAGCTTGGTGGGGAAGAACTCGTTCTCCGAGTATTCGCCATAGATCTTCAGCGACAGGCCGGCCTGCACCGCGCTCTGGAAGACGAAACCGTTCTTCGTGTAGGCGAGCGAGTCGCCCGCATTGCCGCCCGGATAGCTGCGTACCCAGTCGGGCGCCTGGATGTCGTCCTGGTAGGGCGCCATCGCCTCGACAATCCATTGGTGGCCGTCCGCGGACTGGCGGCTGGGATCGTAGAAATTGTCCAGCAGCGGAAAGCGGGTGACCAGGTTGTGCACGTTGGGCGAATCCTTGCCGCCGAACACGGCGAGTTCGGCGTCGCCGTTGCCGGCTGTCACATCGCCCAGCATCTGGTCGTAGGTGCGGTTCTCGCGGATGATCAGGAACACGTGCTTGATCAGCGAGGGCTCGCCGATATGGGCGGGGATCGCCACGGGCGTGGCGTTGGGGTCCGGGTTGCCGGCGGCGGCGATGTTGGTGGCCAGGTCCCAGTGGTCGTTCTGGCGGACCTGCTTGGTGTCCAGCGCGAGTTCAGTCTTGGTGGGCAGTGGCACCAGGCTGACGGTGCCGTTATCCTGGTGCGTGTTGTAGCCGGTCACACCATGGTCCGTCTCGAAGGACAGCCGCGTGCCGATGCCCTTGTCGTTGGCCACCACAAGCTGGTTGTGCGGCGTATCGAGCACCACCGAAGCCGGCGCGTAGGCGACGGGGATCATGCCCAGCACCGGCGCGGTCGCGTTGATCGACAGGTCGACCTCCGCGATGGCGTTCGCGTTGTAGAGGGCGACGTAGGCAACGTTCCTGCTCGGATCGACGGCGATCGAGACCGGTGCCGCGCCGTAGGCCGCCTTGTACTGGTTGGGCACGGCGATCGGCAGGCCGACATTGATCGTGCGCACCAGCTTGTTGATATGCGTGTCGATGACCGAAATCGTGTCGCTATAGGTGTTGGCGACCAGCAGATAGGTGCCCCAGAAGGCCATGCCCGTCGGGTGCAGATCCGTGCTGATGGTGGCGCGCACGGTCTGCGTCGCCAAGTCCACCACCGAGACGGTGCCCGTGGTGGCCGAGCCGTTGGTGTAGTCGGCCACGATCGGCGTGCCCGCGGACAGCACGGTGAAATCGGATTCGCTGGCGATACGGCCGCCCTCGTTGCTGACATAGGCGGTGTTGCCGTTCAGCAGGATGCTGTGCGGCGCGTTGCCGACGCGGAGCTGGCCGGTCATCACCGGCGGGTTCTGCGTCAGGTCGAACGTCGCCAGCGTGTCGTTCTGGCTGAGCAGGGCGTAGGCGGTCTTGCCGCCGGGCCGCAGTGCCACGCCGCCGGGATAGGACGTGCTCGCGGTGTAGAACTCGCCGCAGGGCCGGCCGTAATCGCCGATCGGGCTGTTGGCGAAGCAGGTGATGAAGGTGTTGTTCGGCGGGACGGGAATGTGGGCGTAGTCCGTCAGCAGGCCGGTGCTGCCCACCTGGGCCAGTGCGATGTAGCTGCTGTCCTGGCTGAACATCAGGCGCTTGCCGTCATCGGAATAGGTGATGCCACCGTAGGAGCCGCTGCTGTCCTGGAACGGCAGGTATTCCTGCAGGATGTCACCGGTGAGCGTGTCGAACACTTCGACGGCCTGCGTGGCACCCATCGTCAGCACCGCCGCGGTGTGGCTGCCCGGGCTCGGGTTGACGGCCACGGCCTTGGCGCGGACGCGTATGCCGAGATTCACCTGCGTGCCGGCCGGCGTGATGATCTGGCCGTTGGAGACGACGTAGGCACCGTTCTTCAGCGGGCCGGTCTGATAGGTCGGGAAAAGCTGGGACGGCGCGGCGGCGGCCGGTGCGGCGAGCCCCATCGCCAGCAGGCCCGCCAACGGGCGTAGGCGTTCGCTTCGAGACATCGATTTCCTCCGGTGAAAGCCGCGTGAGTCCCCACGCAGCGCCAGACCTGACATGTCGTTCTGACCCGGATGCCGGTCTATGACGCAGACATACCGGAGCGCGGCAGGTTCTACAGCGGCGTTTGCGTGACAGATTTGTTAAATGCGTGCTGCGTGGCAGATTTGACGACGTGTCGGCAGGGCTGATTACTGTGTTCGGCCTGTCAGACTGTTGTCAGCATTCAGCTTGTGAACCTGGCGACCGCGGCAGGCCGCTTCTATACTTGCGGTGATCTGACGTTTTGTTGGTCTTCCGCATCGAGAAGCGGTGCCAGTTTGCCGAGCCATGGTTCGTAGCGCCGCCAGCGCTGGACCGCGCTGCGATATATCGGCTGGCGCGTCTGCCAGCGGCTCGGCGTCTTGACGCGGCCGGTGTTGTGCTCCGGCGAGAGGCAGGCATCGTTCCACGCCAGCCCGCAGGCGGCGACGATGCGCCGGATTTCCGGTTCGGGCTCGGACGTCAGGCGCTCGTACTCCACCTCGACGAAGCGATCCGGCGGCAGGACCGCGCGCCAATGGGCCGTCAGGCGACGATATGCCGCGAAATAGGCGACGAGGTCCGCGCCGCCGGTGGGAAAGGCCACGTGCCGGTTGAAATTCGTCTGGTGTATGGAGATCGCGGTGTCGATGGCGCTGCGGCGGCAATGGATGATGGTGGCGCCGGGCAGGGTCAGGTGGATCAGCCCGGCCCATAGGAAGTTGAACGGCATCTTGTCGGTGACGCGCGCGGATTCGGGCCCGATCGCCTGCAGTAGGTCCAGGTAGTCCTGGCCGGCGCTCTCCAGGAACGCCGCATCGGGCGCGGCCTGTGCCGTCTGCAGCCAGGCCTGGCCGCGCTCGTTCCAGAAGTTCAGCTCGCCGCCGGGCGCCACGCCGGGATGGCTCGACAGGATCTGCTCCGTCAGCGTGGTGCCCGAGCGCGGCATGCCCACGATCAGCACGGGCGTGACGGTGGGGTTGCCGCCGGTGCGCGCGCAGGCTTGCGGGGTAAAGATCGCGATCAGGCGGTCCACCTGCGCGGTGAACGCCGCCGCATCGAATGGCGAGCAGCGCCGGCGCACCTGCTCGGCCGCGTCGAAATGCCGCATCGCCGTTGCGTAGTCCGCGAGGTCGTCGGCGGCTTTGCCGAGGGCCAGATGAAGGCGCAGCACGTGTTCCGGCTCCAGCCCCGGGGTCTGCAGCGCGGCCTGCATGCGGGCGAGGAGCGGGGCGTCGGCCGGCGTCAGCCGGCGGCAGCGCACCATGTCGTAATAGCTGCCGGCCATCAGCGGGGCGGCGGCGATCGCGCGCTCGTAGCAGGACCAGGCCTCGTCGAAACGGCCGCTTTCGGCCAGCAAATTGCCCAGCAGGTCGAGTGCGAGCGCGTTGGTCTTGTCCAGCGCCAGGAGCTGGCGGAGGGATTTCTCGGCATTGCCGTCGCGGTTCTCGGCGAGCAGGGCCCGTGCGGCGCCAAGCCGGCCGAAGGAGGATTTGGCCCCGCTCGCGGCTGCCCGGCGGAAGCAGCCGATGGCCTCCTTGCTGTGTCCGAGTGCGAAGACCAGCGCACCGGCGCGATACCAGGCCTCGGTCAGGCCGGGACGCAAGGCGGTTGCCTGGTCGTAGGCGCGAACCGCCTCCGCGGCGCGGCCGGCTTTTTCCAGCGCGATACCCAGCCTGAAATGGGCGTCCGCGTATTTTGGATCGGCGCGGATGGCGGCCTGCTGGGCCAGGATGCTTTCGGCGAACCGCCCGACCTCCAGCAGGGCCAGGCCGAGATCGTGCTGGATGCGCGCATCGTGCGGTGCGAACAAGGCGGCCTTTTGCAGAGGCGCGATGGCGTCCGCAGGCCGCCCGGCGCGCAGCATCTGCTGCGCGCGAAATACATTCGGCTCCACGGTCATCAGTCGCCTTGCCCAGCCACAGGCGCTGTATTCAGCACTCGCTGAAAACGCAAGGCTGGCCCGCCCCGCCAATCGGTAAGCGCGTCCAATCTGTCCGAGAAATCAGTGGCTACGCTAAATGGCTGGGGGACAGAGACAGCGCGGCGGCGTCCGACGTCGTGCGCGCGATCGAGGGAAACGGCGTGCAGGCGCTGGCGATTTACGCCGACGCCACCAGTGCGGAGGCCGTACGGTCGGCCGTCCAGCAGGCCGCGAACAGGTTCGGCCGCATCGACGTGCTGGTGAACAACGCCGGCACCGCGATCTCGAAACCGTTTGAGGAGGCCACACCCGACGAACTCGACCAGGTTGCAAACTTTCCGCCCCACTCACCCACCGCAAGAAGTTTGTGGAACGCCAAAAGCGTCGACCATGGCCTGGTGGGCCGTATCCAACAAGGCGGATATCTTCGCCTCGGTCCGGCCTTCGACGATGTCGAATCTCAGTAACGGCAAGGAGTGCCTCCGCGCTTCGCCTGGCCGGTGAACCTGCCAGTGTTTGGTCAGCAACGACGTGATTGTCTTCGCGGAACGCCAGGGTCAGGCGGCTGCGTCGAACCGCTGGTAGTCGGTATAACCCTTGGCATCGAAGGTGTAGAACGTGTCGCGATCGTAGGGCGCCAGTGGCAGTCTGTTTCGGATACGCTCCGGAAGATCAGGGTTCGAGATGAAGTAGCGCCCGAATGCCACGAGGTCCGCATCGCCTTTCTCGACGATGGCAGCGGCCGTGTCCGGCTCGAAACCGCCGGCCGCGAGTATCCTGCCATGGAAGATCGTGCGCAGATGCTCGGACGCGACGGGCGCCTGGCCGTGCGCCTCCACCACGTTGCCGAGTACGCGCGGTTCGATGATGTGGAGATAGGCGAGACCATAGCGGTTGAGCGCGTGCGCAACATGGTCGAACAACGCCCGTGGATCGCTGTCACCCATGGCGTTCCACCGTCCGTTCGGCCCGATGCGCACGGCCGTGCGGTCGGCGCCGAAGGCCGGCACCATCGCTTCGACAATCTCCATCAGGAAACGCGAGCGGTTCTCGATACTGCCGCCGTAGCTGTCGGTCCGCTTGTTGCTGCTGTCCTGCAGGAATTGGTCGACGAGATAGCCGTTGGCGGCGTGCAGCTCCACGCCGTCGAAGCCGGCAGCCTTGGCCCGCGCCGCGGCGCGTCCGTAATCCGCAACGATCCCGGCGATCTCGCCCGTCTCCAGCGCGCGATGCGGCGAGGGTGAAACCCAGCCGCCCGGCGTCGAAGTCAAATGCGAAGGGTCCTGCCAATACTGCGGATCCACCGACGCGGAGACCGGCCGCGAGCCGCCGGTCACGTCCACATGCGACGACCGGCCAGTGTGCCATAATTGCGCAATGATCTTTCCGCCTTTGGCGTGAACCGCGTCGGTCACTGCCTTCCAACCCTCAACCTGTTCGCCCGAATACAGGCCGGGTGCGCCGAACCATCCGCGTGCGGATTGCGAGATCGTGGTGGCTTCAGCAATGATCAGCCCGCCTTCGCTGGCACGCTGGCCGTAATAGGTGCGCATGAGGTCGCCCGGCACATCGCCCGGCTGGACCGAGCGCGAGCGCGTAAGGGGCGCCATGACGACCCGGTGCGCCAACGTGATAGCACCCAGTTGGACCGGAGAAAACAGGGTCGGCATGACGAACTCCCGAGAAATGATTGCGCGCATTGCCAGCGGCAATGCTGCTTCTATGCCTAATCCGGCGTCACCGCGGACGCGGGAAGCTTGCGAAGCTTCTGGTCGTGCAATGAGTAGCGCATCCGAGCCGGCGTGCCTTGTAGGCGGCGGACGGGAATTGCACGATCCAGCCTGCGCGACACTCGGCAGGTCCACTCGCCAGAGTTGCGCGGGGCGCCGCTGGCGGAAATCTGCAATCGGCTTCCGTATAATACAATCCAGGAAGCAGCCGGCGAGCTAGTTACCGGCTCAAGGGCGCGGTGACATGGGGCGGTGCGCGCTGCGTGCGAAGCGGCCTTGCTCGCATCGGCGTTAATATCCGCCCAATCGCGGCATCTCGGCTGCAACTGCGTGGCCAGCCGGTATCGACTGCCAAGGGGATCGTAATGACGACATTGCTGGTCAACGATAAGCAGTACGATGTCGATGTGCCCGCCGACATGCCCGTGCTGTGGGTGCTGCGCGACGTTCTCGGTCTCACCGGCACGAAATTCGGCTGCGGCATCGCGCAATGCGGTGCGTGCACCATACATCTGGACGGCGCACCAGTACGCTCCTGCCTGCTTCCCATCAGCGGCGTCGCCGGCAAGAAGATCGTCACCATCGAGGCGATCGGCGAGACGGACAACGGACGCAAGATCCAGCAGGCGTGGCTCGCCGGCGAGGTGGTGCAATGCGGCTATTGCCAGTCGGGACAGATCATGTCGGCGACAGCGTTGCTGGACACGACGCCGCACCCTACCGATGCCGACATCGATGACGCGATGAGCGGCAACATCTGCCGCTGCGCCACCTACCAACGCATACGCGCGGCGATCCACGCCGCCGCTGCCGCCTGAGCGCGCGCACATGGCACACGAAACCCCAACGCGCCGGGACATCATCAAACTAAGCGGTGCTGCAGCCGCCGGCGGCCTATTGCTCGGCCTACGGCTGCCAGGCCGCGCCTGGGCCGCCGCGCCGCTGCCCGCATCCGCGTTCACGCCGAACGCCTTTATCGTCATCGCTGCAAGCGGCGCGATCACGCTCATCATGCCGCACACCGAAGTCGGCCAGGGCATCTACACCAGCTCCGCCATGCTGATCGCCGAGGAACTCGAAGTGGGGCTCGACCAGGTTGCCGTGCAGCCCGCTTTGCCGGACCTGGCGAAATACCTGGACCCGCATCTCTACGACCAGGCGACAGGCGGCTCGACCTCCACGCGCAGCGACTGGCGCCGGTTGCGCGAAGCCGGCGCCGCAGCGCGCATCATGCTCGTGGGCGCGGCGGCGCAACGCTGGGCCGTCGATCCCGCCACCTGCCGCGCCGCACGGGGCGTCGTGCACCACGACGCGAGCAAGCGCGCGCTGGCCTACGGCGACCTCGCGGCAGAGGCCGCCAACCAGCCCGTGCCGCCGCATGTCGCCCTCAAACCGCCGGCGCAATTCGCCCTGGTCGGCACCAGCGCCAAACGTCTCGACACGCCAGCGAAGGTGAATGGCACCGCCATCTTCGGCATCGACATCGCCGTGCCCGGCATGAAGATCGGCACGCTGGCGATCGCACCGGTTAAAGGCGGCAAACTCATCGGCATGAACGAGGCGGCGTGCCGCGGTGTCCCGGGCGTGCGCGACATCGTGCGCTCCGGCGACACGGTGGTGGCGGTGATCGGCGATCACATGTTGGCCGCCAAACAAGGCCTCGCGGCACTGGCGCCGGTGTGGGAGTCCGGCCCGAACGGACCAGTCACTACGGAGACGATCATCGCGTCGATGTCGCACGCATCGCAGCACGGCCAAGCGGCAGTGGCCAAAAAAACGGGCGACGCGCATGGCGCAATCGCCGGTGCGGCCACCCGCCTGGAAGCGATCTATCAGTCGCCCTTTCTCTCGCATTCGCCGATGGAGCCGCTCAACTGCACGCTGCACATTCGGCCGGATCGCGCCGACATCTGGGTGGGCACGCAGGTTCCAGTGCGCGCGCAGAAATCCATCATGGCCGCCACCGGCCTGCCGGCGGAAAAAGTCTTCGTCCACAACCAGCTTATGGGCGGCGCATTCGGCCGGCGGCTGGAGATCGACAGCATCGACGTGGCCGCCGGCATCGCGCGCCAGCTCAGCTATCCCGTGAAGCTGGTGTGGACGCGCGAGGAAGACATGCGCCACGACTACTACCGGCCATATTACTACGACCGTGTCGTAGCCGGCCTTGATGCCGGCGGCCGGATCGTCGGCCGCACGCATCGCGTCACCGGCTCCTCCATCTACGCGCGCTATGCGCCCGCGGTATTCAAGGACGGCATCGACATCGACGCCGTCGATTGCGCGGACGTGACACCGTACGACATTCCCGCCGAACTGGTAGATTACGTCAGGCACGAGCCGGATGGCATGAACACAAGCTGGTGGCGCGGCGTCGGCCCCACGCACAATGTGTTTGTCCTGGAAAGCTTCATCGATGAACTGGCGGCAGCGTCCGGACAGGACCCTGTCGCGTTCCGCCGGACGATGCTGCATGCCAATCCGCGCGCGCTCGCCGTGCTGGAACTGGCCGCGGCGAAATCAGGCTGGGGCAGCAAGCTTCCGCCGACCATCGGCCGGGGCGTCAGCCTGCAATTCGCGTTCGGCACCTATCTCGCCTGCGTCGTCGAAGCCGAAGCACGCGCCGACGCCGGCATCAGGCTGCGCCGCGTCGTGATCGCGGCGGATTGCGGCATGATCGTCAATCCGGACACCGTGCACGCGCAGCTCGAAGGTGGCGTGCTGATGGGCCTGGGCACCGCGCTGTACAGCGAAATCACCGTGACGCGCGGCACGATCGACCAAAGCAACTTCCACGATTACCGCATGCTGCGCATGAACGAGACGCCGCCGGTCGAAACATACACGATCCGCAGCGACGCCGATCCCGGCGGCATCGGCGAGGGGGGCACGGCCGGTGCCGCACCGGCGCTCGGCAACGCGATCTTCGCCGCCACCGGCAAGCGCCTGCGACGGCTGCCGTTCAACACCCGGCTCGGTCAGGCCTGACCGATGCGCGCCTTGAAGCTGTTCGCCTGTATCGCCGCACCCGTCGCACTCGGGCTCGCCGCCTTCCTGGCCTGGCCCGCACCCTTGCCCGAAGTCACGCCCAGCGCCGGCCAGCCCACCGGCGGGGCACTGGTCGCGCGCGGCGCGTATCTGGCGCAGGCGGCGGACTGTGTCGCTTGCCACACCGCGCCGGGCGGCCAGGCTTTCGCGGGCGGCCGCGCCTTTGCCCTGCCATTCGGCACGATCTACGCGCCGAACATCACGCCGGACACGCAGACCGGCATCGGCGCGTGGAGCGACGCCACCTTCGTGCGCGCCGTGCACAGCGGCATCGGACGCCACGGCGAGAACCTCTATCCCGCGTTCCCCTACACGGAATACGCACGCGTCACGACCGACGATGTGCTCGCCATCCGCGCCTATCTGGCGACCGTGCCGCCAGTCCACGCCAAAGCGCCACAAAACCGCGTGGCATTTCCCTTCGACCAGCGCTACGGCCTGCGACTCTGGAACGCGCTGTTCCTTCCAACGGCCCCGCTCCAGGCGGACCCGGCGCACGACGCAGCCTGGAACCGCGGCGCCTATCTGGCCGACGCGCTGGGCCATTGCGGCGAATGCCACACGCCCCGCAACGCGCTGATGGGCCTGAACGAAGCGCGGAAATATGCCGGCGCAAAACAGGCCGGTTGGCTGGCCTACAACCTGACCGGCGACGCGGCCCACGGCCTGGGCGGCTGGACGGATGCGCAGTTGCAGCAATACCTGGCCACCGGGCAGTCAGCAGGCCGCGGCCCAGCTTCCGGGCCGATGGCCGAAGTGGTCGAGAACAGCCTGCGCCATCTCACGCCACAGGATATCGGCGCGATCGTGCACTATCTCCGCGGCGTGCCGCCCCGCGCCGACGGACCCGCAATCGCAGGCAACGAACCACCGGCGCCGGACACGGCCGGGCAGCGCCTGTTCGCGCAGGCCTGCGCAGGCTGCCATCTTCCGGACGGTGACGGCCGCCAGTCGAAATGGGCGGCGCTGCACGGCGCACATACCGCGGCCGATCCAACCGCCACGAACCTGCTGCAGATCCTGGCACACGGCTCCCAAATGCAGACCGGCGAGGGGCTGATGTTCATGCACGGCTTCACCGGCGCCTACACCGATGAGGAGGTCGCGGCGCTTGCGAACTACACCAGCGGTCGGTTCGGGCACCGGCTGGGCCACGTGACGGCCGCAGATGTGCGCAGGCTGCGTGCGGAGAGATCGTAAGAAAGCAAGTAAGGCCTTCTTTTTCGAGAAAAAGAAGCAAAAAGCTTTTGCGGGCGCTGTCGCGG
>CAXTJZ010000100.1:0-12927 GCA_964244695.1 uncultured Acetobacteraceae bacterium | reverse complement strand
GCTGGTCGACCAAGGCGTGTTCCGCGAGGCAGCGTTCCGCGCCCTCCTCACCGGCGCGCGCTACCCGGCCCGCGCGCCTGATTTGAACGTCGCCGACATACAGGCGCAGGTGGCGTCCAACGCGGAAGCCGCGCGCGAGCTGTCCCGCGTCGTCGCGGAACAAGGCTGGGACCTGGTCGCGGCCTACATGCGCCACGTGATGGACCACGCCGAGGAGAGCGTGCGGCGCGCGCTCGCGCGGGTCGGCGACTGCGGCATCGAGACCACGCTGGACAGCGGCGCCACGCTGCGCGTCGCCATTACCGTCGACCGCCCAACCCGCAGCGCCACCATCGACTTCACCGGCACCGGCCCGCAATCGCCGGACAATTTCAACGCGCCACCCGCCGTCACCCGCGCCGTGGTGCTCTACGTCATGCGCTGCCTGGTGGGCGAGGACATCCCGCTCAACGAGGGCTGCCTCAAGCCGCTCACCATCGTCATTCCACCCGGCACCTTCCTCTCGCCCGCACCAGGCGCCGCCGTCGTGGCCGGCAACACAGAAATCAGCCAGGCGGTGTGCAATGCCCTGTTCGCCGCCCTCGGCCTGCTCGCCAACAGCCAGGGCACGATGAACAACCTGCTCTTCGGTGACGCCACCAGGCAGTATTACGAGACGATCTGCGGCGGCGCCGGCGCTGGCGCCGCGTTCGGCGGCCAGTCGGCCGTGCAGACACACATGACCAACACACGCATGACCGATCCGGAGGTGCTGGAGTTGCGCTACCCGGTGCGCCTGGAACAGTTCTCCATCGACCGCGGATCAGGCGGGGCGGGCCGCCACCATGGCGGTGACGGGGTGATACGCCGCCTGCGTTTCCTGGAACCCATGACCGCGGTGATCGTGGCATCCTGCCGCCTGGTGGCCCCGCGCGGACTGCACGGTGGCGCCGACGGCCGCGCAGGCCGGCAATGGATCGAGCGCGCGGACGGAAGCACCGATGCCCTGCCTGGCCGCGCGCGCATCGACCTTGTGCCAGGTGACGTTCTTGGCATCGCCACACCTGGCGGCGGTGGCTACGGATCTGTGCAGGAGATTGGCGGAGGGGATGAGATTCGAACTCACGGTACACCTTTACAGTGTACAACGGTTTAGCAAACCGCCGCCTTCAGCCACTCGGCCACCCCTCCGCCGGGATGCAACACGACGTTTGCAAAGCCGTCTTACGGGGTCATTCCTGTCGGGTCAAATGAAGCCAGAAGGAAGAAAGGAAGGCCTTCTTTTTTGAAAAAAAGAAGCAAAAAACTTTTGCTCCCCGCGCAGGCTCACCAGCCTCGATCCATCAGGAGGCACGCGGCTGCCGCAAATGCGAGGTGGTAGAAGTTTTTTGGTCCTTTTTTTTCAAAAAAGGACTGCTTGCTTCCCTATCCCGCCAGCCGCGCCCGCAAAGCCTCGTTGACCAGCGCCGGATTCCCCTTCCCCCCCATAGCCTTCATCACCTGCCCCACGAAGAACCCGAACAGCTTGTCCTTGCCCCCGCGATACTCCGCCAGCTTGTCAGGGTTGGCCGCGAGCACAGCCTCCACCGCCGAATCGATCGCGCCGGAATCCGTCACCTGCCGCAGCCCGCGGCTCTCCACGATGTCTCCAGGCGCCGCCCCGGTCTCCACCATCGCCTCGAACACTTCCTTGGCGATGCGCCCATTGATCGTGGCGTCGCCAAGCAGGTCCAGCAGCGCCCCAAAATTCTCGGCACTCACCGGACTGGTCTCGATCGTACGCCCGGTCCGGTTCAGCGCCGCGAAGAAGTCGCCGGTGATCCAGTTCGCCGCCAGCCGCGCGTCCCGTCCGCGCGCCACCGTCTCGAAAAAATCCGCCGTAATCTGCTCGGCCACCAGCACGCCCGCATCGTAGGCCGGCAGCTTGTAGTCGCGCACGAAACGCGCCCGCTTCGCATCCGGCAACTCCGGCAGCCCGGCCCGCAATCCCTCCACCCAGGCCTGGTCCAGCACCAAAGGCAGCAGGTCGGGATCGGGAAAATACCGGTAGTCGTGCGCGTCTTCCTTGCTGCGCATGCTCCGCGTCATCTGGCGCGCGGGGTCGAACAGCCGCGTCTCCTGCACCACCTCGCCGCCGCTCTCCCACACCTCGACCTGCCGGCGCGCCTCCGCCTCGATCGCCAGCATGACGAACCGTATGGAGTTGACGTTCTTCACCTCGCAACGGGTACGGAACGCCTCGCCCGCATGCCGTACGGACACGTTCACGTCCGCCCGCATGCTGCCCTCATCCATGTTGCCGTCGCATGTGCCCAAGTAGCGCAACACTGTCCGCAGCTTGCGCAGGTAAGCGCCCGCCTCCTCCGGCGTACGTATGTCCGGCTCGCTGACAATCTCCATCAGCGCCACGCCGCAACGGTTCAGATCGATGAACGAGCGCGAAGGATCCTGGTCATGCAAGGACTTCCCAGCGTCCTGCTCCAGATGCAGCCGCGTCACCCCGATCTGCCGCGTGCTCCCGTCGGCCAGCTCGATCTCAATTTCGCCACGCCCGACAATCGGATGCTCGAACTGGCTGATCTGATACCCGCTGGGCAGATCGGCATAGAAATAGTTCTTCCTGTCGAACCGGCTGGTCAAATTGATCTGCGCGTTCAGCCCCAGACCTGTACGCACCGCCTGCGCCACGCATTCCTCGTTCAGCACGGGCAGCATCCCGGGAAACGCCGCATCGACAAAACTCACCTGCGTGTTCGGCTCGCTGCCGAAATCCGTAGCCGCCCCGGAGAACAGCTTGGACCGGCTTATCACCTGCGCATGCACCTCCAGCCCGCACACGATCTCCCAAGTCCCGCTCGAACCCTCGATCGTATAGCTCATCCCACCGCTCCCGCCCGCACCGCAGGCATCGCCGAAAACCCTGCCGCCGTCTCGATCACCTGGGACACGGCGAACACCGTCTCCTCGTCATACGGCCGCCCGATCACCTGCAACCCCAACGGCAGCCCCTGTCTGTCCAGCCCCGCAGGCACGCTCATCGCCGGCACGCCCGCCATGCTCGCCGGCACGGTGAACACGTCGTTCAGATACATCGCGATCGGATCATTCATCTTCTCGCCCTGCGCGAAAGCCGCCGAAGGGGCGGTCGGCGTCAGCAACGCATCCACCTGCCCGAACGCGTCGGTGAAGTCGCGCAGGATCAACGCCCGCACCTTCTGCGCCCGCAGGTAATACGCATCGTAATACCCCGCCGAGAGCACATACGTTCCGATCATGATGCGACGCTGCACCTCCGCGCCGAACCCCGCCGCCCGCGTCCGCTCGTACAACTCCGTCAGGTCGTGCCCCTCCTCACGCAACCCGAACCGCACCCCGTCATACCGCGCCAGGTTCGAGGAAGCCTCCGCCGGCGCCACTATATAGTAGGTAGCCAGCCCGTATTTCGTGTGCGGCAGAGACACGTCCACGATGGCCGCCCCCGCGTCACGCAGCCGCTGCAAGCCCTGCTGCCACAACCGCTCCACCTCGCCCGGCATCCCGTCCGCCCGATACTCACGCGGCACCCCGATGCGCAAACCCGCCACCCCACGCCGGCACGCACTTGCAAAATCCGGCACCGCCAAATCCACGCTCGTGCTGTCCTTCGCGTCAAACCCCGCCATGCTTCCCAACAGCAGAGCGCAATCCTCCACCGTGCGCGCAAACGGCCCAGGCTGGTCCAACGAACTCGCAAACGCCACCACGCCCCACCGGCTGCACCGCCCATAGGTCGGCTTTATCCCCGCCAACCCGCAAAACGCCGCTAGTAGCCGTATGAAACCACCCGTATCCGTCCCCGTAGCGCCCATCGCCATGCGCGCCGCCACCGCCGCCGCCGACCCACCCGAGGACCCGCCAGGCACCAGCACCGCATCCGCATCGCCACCGCGCTTCCAAGGGTTCTCCACCGGCCCGAAAGCCGAACTCATGTTCGAAGACCCCATGGCGAACTCATCCAAATTCGCCTTGCCGAGAAACACCGCCCCGTCCCGCAGCAAATTCCCCGTCACCGAACTCTCATAAGGCGGCACGAAATGTTCAAGGATACGGCTCCCCGCCGTAGTCCGCACGCCCGCCGTACAGAACAGATCCTTGATAGCCAGCGGTATCCCCGCCAACACGCCCGCCTCACCCGCCGCCAGCGCCGCATCGGCGGCATCCGCACGCCGCAAAGCCAGCTCCGGCGTCACGGTGATGAACGCGTTCAACCGCGGGTTCAGCTTCTCCGTCGCGTCCACATGCGCCTGCGTCAGCTCGCGCGCGGTGAAGTCACGCTGCCGCAGCGCTGCAGCCGCCGCCGTGATCGTCAGGTCGGTCAGCATGTCAGGCTCCGGAGAAAGAAAAGGAAGAAAGGCCTTCTTTTTTGAAAAAAAGAAGCAAAAAACTTTTGTCCCCGCGCCTGCACAACAGCCTCGCCTGACCCTGCCTATACGCGTCCAGGCAGAACCGGAGCGCGCCTCGATGCACGCGTGGGGACAAAAGTTTTTTGCTTCTTTTTTTCAAAAAAGAAGGCCTTCCTTCCTTCCTCACTCCACCACCTTCGGCACAGTAAAAAACGCCCCCACCCGATCCGGCGCATTCGCCAGCACCGCCTCCGCCATGCGCCCATCCGTCACCGCATCCGCCCGCAGCCGCAGCACGATCTGCGCCCCGCCCGTAAGCGGCGCCACGCCCTCCACATCCACCTCGGACAGTGTCTCGATCCACCCAAGTATGTTGTTCAGCTCCCCCTGCAGCCGCCCAACATCGCCCTCCTCCACGCGGATGCGGGCCAATTTGGCAATACGACGGACGGTCGCGGGATCGAGCGACATGGCAAAAGCCTCTGGTTTACGGGCAAGCCGCGGATCATAAACGCCGCCATGCCCGTCATCAACATGGCCGAGCTGCGCGCCGCCCTGCGCCCCGGCCAGCGCCTGATCGGCCTGGACCCCGGCGCCCGCACAATCGGCGTAGCCCTCTCCGACGTGAGCCTGCTCCTCGCCAGCCCACACGCCGCCCTAGGCCGCACCAAACTCTCAACCAACGCCGCCGAAATCACCGCCATCGCCCGCAAGCAGAACGCCGCCGGCCTGGTCGTAGGCCTGCCCCTCTCCATGGACGGCACGCTGGGCCCTGCCGCCCAGGCCGCCCGCGACTGGACCCGCGCCCTGTCCGACGCTACCGCCCTACCCGCCGCCCTATGGGACGAGCGCCTGTCCAGCGCCGCCGTGAACCGCTTCCTGATCACCGAAGCCGACATGACCCGCAAACGCCGCGCCGCGGTCGTGGACCAGATGGCGGCGGCCTACATGCTGCAAGCGGCGCTTGATGCGTCGGCAAGCAAGCAAGGCCTTCTTTTTTGAAAAAAGAAGCAAAAAACTTTTGCTCCTGACGCCGGCAGAGTCACCCGCTTAGCTCTTCCAGCATGCGAGCTGGCAAAATACTTACGACACTAGGTGCACCGAAGAGCCCCAAACTACACCCGAGCTGGTTGTAGAGCTTGGCCTGGTGAGTCGGCTGGCGTGCGTTTGCGAGCACCGGAGCGGAGTGGCCTCCTGTGGCCATGAGCACCGGAGCGCAGCAAACGCGCGTCAGACGGCCGCCGGGGCAAGTTCTACAACCAGCTCGCCAAGCAGCTCACTCGTCGCGGTGTACGCGCTCCATGCGCTCATGCCGCTCCTGTGCCTCCAGCGACAACGTAGCAATCGGCCGAGCCTCCAACCGCCGCAACCCGATCGGCTCCCCGCTCTCCTCGCAATATCCGTACTGCCCGCCCTCGATACGCTGCAGCGCCTGATCGATCTTGGAGACTAGCTTGCGCGCCCGGTCGCGCGTGCGAAGCTCCAGCGCCCGGTCGGTCTCCACGCTTGCCCGATCGGTGATGTCGGCTTCCAATATGCCGCCCTCGCCCAGGCTGGCCAGCGTATCGTCGGCATCGCGCAGCAGATCCGCCCGCCAGCGCAG
Organism: uncultured Acetobacteraceae bacterium; assembly: GCA_964244695.1. Classification (GTDB taxonomy): domain Bacteria; phylum Pseudomonadota; class Alphaproteobacteria; order Acetobacterales; family Acetobacteraceae; genus BOG-908. The sequence goes on along the minus strand of CAXTJZ010000100.1, from coordinate 6,963 downwards.
CAGCTTCTGGCGGAAATATTCCGCCTGCAGCGGGTTCATGAACTCTTCGGTGTCGGAGGGCCGATAGTCGGGAGGCAGCGTCAGCATCATGTCAGCCGGTCCTCGTCATTCCTGGTCGGGCGGCCGGCCGTATGGCGATCGGACCCGTATCTGGCGCGGCTTATAGACAAGCGTACCCGCCACGCCAAGCAGGCTTTGGCCACCTCACCCGGCCCGCGCCAACTCGACCGCGGCACGTTGCGCAATCGCCCGCAGCACCTCGTCCAGCCGCGGGTCGGCCGCCTGCGGCAAGGCCCGCGCCAGGTCGGCCAGCGTCTGCCGCACCTGCGCGCCACCACCGCCCAGCGCCGCCAGCTGCAAACCCGCCAGCGCGCCCAGAAGCGCCCTGCCCTGACCCGCGGCCCGCATGTCCGCCTGCGCAGCATCCGCCGCTGCCGAACGGCCCGCCGCGTCCGCTGCCAGCACGCAGGTCGCAGCGGTTATTTGCGACGGCGGCTCGGTCGCTTCCGCCGCCGGCTCCTCCTCGGCCGCATCCGGCAACGCAAACGCGCCGCCGCTCGTCCTGGTACGCCGCATGGCGCGCGCGGCAACAGGCGGAAGCGGCATGGCCGCTGGATCAATGCGCATCGACTGGTCCTTTCATAGGCGTCCGGCGCCGGATGCACGTTCCGGAAACCTTCTCGTGTTTTCCTGTCTTCATGTCCCACCAAGCCCAACCCGGAAGCCCCGCACCAGGCCCTCGCCAACCATGCCGCGCAATGGTTGCCGGAGTGCGAACACGCGCCCTTCTACCGCTTCTCTGCGCCATCTTTCTCGCCGCCCTGCCAATCGCCGCAGCCGCGCAGATACGGGTGAAGGACATCGCGGACGTCGAAGGTGTCCGCGAGAACCAGCTCGTAGGCTACGGCCTGGTCGTCGGTCTGAACGGCACCGGTGACAAGCTGGACAACGCCGTCTTCACCCGGGAATCCCTGGTCGGCATGCTGGAACGCCTGGGCGTCAACACGCGCGACCAGATCGCCAAGCTGCAGACGAAGAACGTGGCCGCCGTCATGGTAACCGGCAACCTCCCCGCCTTCGCCCGCACCGGCAGCCGGATAGACGTCTCCGTATCCGCCATAGGTGACGCCACAAATCTTTCCGGCGGCACGCTCCTCGTCACACCCATGCTGGCAGCGGACGGCGAAGTCTACGGCGTGGGCCAAGGTGCGGTCACCACCGGTGCGGTAGCCGCACGCGGCGCCTCCGGATCGTCCGTCACACGCAACGTCCCCACGTCAGGCAAGATCGCAAACGGCGCCATCGTCGAACGCGAAGTGGCCTTTACGCTAGGCACGCAAAACGCCGTGGCACTCGCCTTGCGCAACCCAGATCTCACCACCGCCCGTCGCATGGAAGCCGCCATAAACGCGGCACTAGGCCCAGGCACCGCACGCGCCACGGACCCGCGCACGGTCGCGCTGAACCTGCGCGGGCACGACGTCATCGCAGCACTGACGGACATAGAAGAACTCCGCGTGGAGCCCGACACCCCCGCAATCGTGGTGATCGACGAGACCAGCGGTACCATCGTCATGGGCGCCAACGTACGCATCAGCACGGTCGCCATCGCACAAGGTAACCTGACGATACGCGTGTCGGAAACACCCGAGATCAGCCAGCCGGAACCCTTCAGCCGCGGCCGCACCACAAAGGTCCCGCGCAGCACAATCAGCGTGGATACCGAGCACGACCACAAACTCGGCCTGCTGAGCGCCGCACCCACCTTGCGGGACCTGGTCGCCAGCCTGAACGCACTGGGCGTAGGCCCGCGCGACCTGATCAGCATCCTGCAGGCGATAAAAGCCGCCGGCGCCCTGCAAGCGGATTTGGAGGTACGGTGATGCGCATCGATCCGAAATTGCCAGCCCAGGACATGACGGCAAAGCTGCGCAAATCCGCTGAAGACTTCACCGCCGTCGCCTTGGACGAGCTGTTGAAACCGATGTTCGACGGCGCGGACGACTCAGACGGACCGTTCGGCGGCGGCGCCGCAGAACGCACCTTCAAGCCGATGATGATCACCGAAATGGCCAAGCAGATGGCGCGCAGCGGCGGCCTCGGCCTGGCCGAGCCCGTCTACCAGCAGATGCTGCGCCTACAGGAGCAAAAACGATGAGCAACCGCATGACAGCCGCACGCAACAAACCGACACCCACGATGGACGAAGCGGTAGAACGCCTGAGCGCCCTGCTGATCGAAGAGAACGCAGCGCTGGAAGCAATGGATTTCGCCCGCGCAGGCGGCCTGCTGGCGCCCAAGCACGCCGCCGCCGACGCGCTCGCAGCCGCCTGGCGCGCCGCCGACACCCCGCCGATACCAAGCGAAAGCATGCGCGAACTCGGCGTGCTCGCCGAAGAGAACAGGCAATTGCTGAAGCGCGCCATGCGCGTGCAGCGCCGCGTATTGGATCTGGTGGCCAAGGCAGCCCGATCGGCGCCGCAGGGCGCGCGGTATGGGGCGGGCGGGAAGCTGGCAGGCGCGGGCCTTGGAGCGCAAAGCTTCAAGACGCGGGTTTAAGGAAGCAAGCAGTCCTTTTTTGAAAAAAAGGACCAAAAGACTTTTACTACCTCGCATTTGCACCAGTTCGGTGCTTGACGCACGTCTCGACGCCGGAAAAAGGCGAGCAGTGCTGAACTGCTCGCCCTTCAGCCTTCAGCTGTTCTCGAATTCGTCCGCGCTATCATGCTCGTCCGTGTGCGACTCATGCGACTCCGCCTCATGCATCGGCATTGTCTCGTCGGCCTTCTTCCTGCGGCCGCGCTTCTTGGGCTCCGCTGCCGTCTCCATCATCGGCAGGTCGTCGTCATGCATCGTCTCCGGCTGGCTACGCGGCCGCCGCGTCTTGCGCGTGGCAGCAGCGGCCGGCTTGCGCGCAGTACGCGCCGTGCCGCTCGCCGCACGCGCCGCACGCCCCGCCACTGTACGCCCGTCGATCTTGCCGCTGTTGGTCGTCTTCACCGCACGCGTCGTCTTGGCGGCGCGTGCGGGAGTCTTGCGCGCCGGCGCAGCCTTTGTTGTCCGGGTAGCAGCAGCCTTCGTCGTGCGGGTCGCAGGCTTACGCCCAGCAGCGGCGGTACGTGTGCTGCGCGTCGTCGTCGCTTTCGTCGCGCGTGTGGCCGGCTTCGCCGTGCGCGAAGGCGCCGTCTTGCGCGAGGCAGCCGCCTTCGTCTTGCGGGGCGTCGCGGCCTTGCCGCGCGTCGCAGGCGCCTTGCGTGTGCTGGCCGCAGCCCGTGTCGTGCGCGTCGTCTTCGCAGTGCGGGCGCCAGCAGCCTTCGTTGTGCGCGAGGCGGTGCTCCGCGATCCGGTGTTGCGCGAGGCTGTAGCGCGCGTCGCGGGCTTCTTCGTCGCGCGCGTTGTCGCGGCAGCCTTGCCGCGTGTCGCAGGCGCCTTGCGCGTGGCCGCAGCCTTCGTGGTGCGCGCGGGCGCGGCGGCTTTTGTCGTGCGCTTGGCAGGCGTCTTCGCAGCCGCAGCGCGGCCTGTCGCAGCCTTGGCCTTCGGCGGACGGCCCACCGGGCGCCCCGTCGTGCCGCTGCCGCGCCGCGTTGTCGGCCGTGCCGCCATCGCCTTTGCGCGCGGACGCGCCGGCTTTCCTGTCGTGTCTTCGGTACTCATCGCTGATTTTCTCCTGTAAGTTTGCCGCTTGGCGCGTCGGATCGAACGGTCGGTTGCGTTGCCGGTTCCTTTGCCGGTGCGTCCGCTTGCTGCGCCAACGTGGCACTGACGCACGCGCGGGCCCGGCCGGCAGAGGCAATCCTTCGAAAGATCATCGCCGGTGTGAGGCGCTTTGCACGATCGTCGCTCCCAGATCGCGCGTGCATGCGGGAAGCAAAGCTTTGCGAATCGCGGCTCGCAGACATGCGCTGTCTTCCGCTATCCGCCGCGCGCACGCGGCTGTCAACGAAAAGCAACGGTCAATGCAGGAATTATCGTCTTAAATCGTTGCAACCTTGCGCCCGCGTCGCAAACGCGCATCACACGCGGCCAGAAATCTCACGCGCCAGGAAATCTCACGCGAGCGTGTCGGAGACAAACCATATCCAACATCTCGACGCCACGCACGCGAAGGTCTCAGCCGGCATCCAAGTTGTCCAGCAGTCGCACGCTGCCCAGCCGCGCGGCGGCAATCAGCCGAGCGCCCGCCTCGGCTTTTGCCAGCCGGACCAGGCTCGGCCCGGCAACCAGCGCCAGGTAGTCCAGCGCCAGGCCGCATTCCGCAAGCCGCGTACGCGCGTTGTACAAGGCGGTCTCCACCGCGTCCCCCGCACGTATCGCGGCTGCGCACCGCTGCATCGCGGCATACAGGCAAGGCGCCGTCGCACGCTCCGCCGCAGTCAGGAAGCGGTTGCGCGAAGAGAGTGCGAGACCATCGGACTCACGCATCGTCGGCACGCCGATGATGCGCACGCGCAAGGCAAGATCCTGCGTGATGCGGGATATCACCTGCAGTTGCTGCCAGTCCTTCTCGCCGAAACAGGCGGCATCCGGCCTGACCTGGCCGAAAAGCTTTGTCACAACTGTCGCCACCCCACGGAAATGCCCGGGCCGCGCCTCGCCTTCCCAACCTTCCGCCGGCCCTGCGACATCAACCAGCGTCACGTCGCCCGCCGGATACATCTCGGCCACGTCAGGCAGCCACACCGCATCGCAGCCGGCGCGCGCAAGCATGTCCAGGTCACCCGCCTCGTCACGCGGGTACCGCGCAAGATCATCGGACTGGCCGAATTGCAGCGGGTTGACGAAGATGGAAGCCAACACGGCGCCGCCAACACGGCGCGCATGCGCCACCAGCGAGAGGTGCCCCTCGTGCAGCGCACCCATTGTCGGCACCAGCGTCACCGCGGCCGCGCGCGCGCGCAACTCGGCAAGCACCGTATCCAGATCCTGGCGTGTCCTAGCGATCAGCATCTTGCATCGTGCCTTCCCCGGTTTGCCGCATGGCGCGCGAAACGGCGCGTCGTTTGGCGCGGACCTGCACGTGGTGCAAGCGTCCGCACTCGCAAAACAGCGCGGATGCTTGCCATGCCGCCCTGGCCGGACCAGCTTGCGCAAGGCAGGCACACACACCGCCCAAGCAAGCGAGCAAGCAATGCCAGACAGCCTTCCCGTCCGCTGGAGCCCGGACCGCACGCCATCGACACCGCCGGGCCCGTCCATGCCGGCGGCAATCTGGCGCGGTCTGCGCGGCCGCTGCCCGGTTTGCGGACGCGGCCGCCTGTTCGCCCGCCTGCTGCGCGTAAACACCGTGTGCGATGTTTGCGCGGCTCCGCTCGGCCTCATAGCCGCCGACGACGCGCCGCCCTACTTCACCATCTTTATCGTCGCGCACGTGGTGATAGGCGCGCAGGTGGCGCTCGAACGCTGGGCCACCCTCTCCGTCGGCACCGAAATGCTGATCTTCCTGCCAGGCACGCTGGCGCTCGTGCTGATACTGATCCGGCCGGTAAAGGGTGCTACGGTTGGCCTGATGATGAAGCTGGGTTTCATGAAACCGCCCGATGCCGCGCTAGATGGCTGATCCGCATCCTGCCGCGCCGAAGCATCGCTCGCTGCTGCAAGTGGTGCTGGACGGCGAAAAACGCGGCCAGCTCTCCATCCTGCAGCAGGCGGACCTGGAGCAGGCGGTGCGCGACCTGGCAGTGGAAAACCTGTTCGCGCCACGCGACTTCACCGGGCCCTTCATCCTGCATCTCTCCATCGTGGAGGGCCGCCTGGCCTTCGACCTGCGCGACATGCAGGACGCCCCGCTTATGGCGCTGGGCCTCGCACTCGGCCCGTTCCGCCGCCTCATCAAGGATTACCAGCTGCTGGTGGAAAGCTACGCGCACGCCGTGCAGGACGGCCGCGAGGCAAGCATACAGGCGATCGACATGGGCCGCCGCGGCTTGCACAACGAAGGTGCGGAGATGATGACGACGCGGCTTGCCGGGCGGGTGGAGATCGACTTCGAGACGGCAAGGCGGTTGTTCACGCTGGTTTGCGTGTTGCATCAGCGGATATAAGGAAGGAAGGCCTTCTTTTTTGAAAAAAAGAAGCAAAAAACTTTTGCTCCCCCCGCCTGCACCATGGCCCGTGCAAATCCTGCCAGCGTCCTCACTGGCAGAACTAGGCCGCGCCTAAATGCAGCCGAAGTAGTAAAAGTTTTTTGGTCCTTTTTTTCAAAAAAGGACTGCTTGCTTTCTTCCGCCTCAGGAACCCGACGAATGAAGATAGACGGCACCCCCTACAGAAGCGTCTGGGTCGAACCCCACGAACGCGACGCAATCCGCATCATCGACCAGACAAAACTCCCCTGGGCCGTGGATGTCCTCCGCCTGACCAACGTGCGCGAAGTGGCGCACGCCATACGCACCATGCAGGTACGCGGCGCCCCACTGATCGGCGCCGTCGCCGCTTACGGACTGGCCCTGGCGTTACGCGCAGATTCAAGCACGGACGCCATGGAACGCGACGCCACCCTGCTCGCCGCCACACGCCCCACCGCGGTCAACCTGCGCTGGGCGCTGGACCGCATGCTCACCATCCTGCGCAACACCCGCCGGGCCGAGCGCCCGGACCGCGCCTACGCCGAAGCCTGCGCCATCGCCGAGGAAGACGTGGCGCAGAACGCCGCAATAGGCGAACACGGCCTGCCGCTCATCGCCGAGGCCGCGGCGAAAAACCCAGGCCGCGCCGTGAACGTGCTCACGCATTGCAACGCCGGCTGGCTGGCGACGGTGGATTGGGGAACCGCGCTCGCACCCATCTATAAGGCGCATGACAGCGGGATCGACGTGCATGTCTGGGTCGACGAGACCAGGCCGCGCAACCAGGGCGCCGCACTCACCGCCTTCGAGCTCGGCAAGCACGGCTTTCCGCACACGGTGATTTCCGACAACGCCGGCTGCCTCCTGATGCAGCACGGCCGCGTGGACATGGTCATCG
>CAXTJZ010000099.1:10217-13036 GCA_964244695.1 uncultured Acetobacteraceae bacterium | reverse complement strand
TGAAACGCATGGGGGCTTCTAAGGCGCACAGAAGAAGGAAGGAAGGCCTTCTTTTCTTCCCTCCTACCCGCCATACAACCCTCGTTCCACTATCCCCCGCGGGAGAGTAGCAGGCCACACCCCTGCCGCCGAAGGCGCAACCGGCCCCCGGAAACGCTCAGGCACCAAGGACCGCGGGAGATCGGAGCCTCTGGAAAGCCGGCGCGCCGTCGCCGCACCGAAGGAGAAAGGGCGCTTGCCCGAATCTCTCAGGTTCCGTGACAGAGGGGGGTCAGACTGCCGGGCAACCGGACCTGACCTCGTGTGCCCGGAACCCCAGCATGTCCGACCTGCTAGACACCGATCCCGTCCTGCCGCCGCGCACAACGCCGCTGGACGCGCTGCACCGCCGCCTCGGCGCCAGGATGATGGAGTTCGCCGGCTGGTGCCTCCCCGTGCAGTTCGCCGGCACGCTGGCAGAGCACGCCCACACCCGAAGCAGCGCCAGCCTTTTCGACGTGTCGCACATGGGCCAGATCTCGCTGCACGGCCAGGATGCCGCTGCCGCGCTGGAAAAGCTCACGCCCAGTGACATCGTGGGCCTGGCACCAGGCCGCCAACGTTACGCCCTGCTCACCAACGAGCTCGGCGGCATCATCGACGACTTGATGGTGGCCAAAAGCCAGAACCGGCTGTTTGTGGTGTTGAACGCCTCGCGCACGGAGGAAGACGTGCGCCACCTGCGCACACACGGCATTGAGCCCGAACATCATGAGGATCGCGCATTGCTGGCCCTGCAAGGCCCGCTCGCCGCTGCTATCATGGGCCGCCTCGCACCCGCCGCCGCCGCGCTGCCTTTTCTCGGCGTCACCTCCTGCCCCGTCGCCGGCATCGCCTGCTGGGTCAGCCGCAGCGGCTACACGGGCGAGGACGGCTTCGAGATCTCCGTCCCCGCGCAGGATGCCGAAGCGCTGGCCACACGCCTGCTCGCCGAGCCGGAATGCGCGCCCGCGGGCCTCGCCGCACGCGACACGCTGCGCCTGGAGGCCGGCCTCTGCCTCTACGGACAGGACATCGACATGCTGACCAGCCCGGTCGAGGCTGGCCTTGCCTGGACCATCCCGAAGCGGCGCCGCGAGGCGCGCGACTTCCTGGGCGCGCCCACGATCGCCGATCACCTGGCGCTCGGCCCACACCGCAAGCGCGTGGGCATACGCCCGGACGGCCGCGCGCCGGCCCGCACCGGAACTACCATGGCAGCGCAGGACGGCACGCAAGCCGGCACCATCACGTCTGGCAATTTCTCGCCCAGCCTCGGCGCGCCGATCGCCATGGGCTACGTGCGGCGGGACCTGGCAACCGAGGGCACGCCGCTTGCTTTGCTGGTCAGGGGCCAGTTGCTGCCAGCGGTGGTAGCCCCCCTGCCCTTCGTTCCCCACCGTTTCGTCAGATAAGCGAGCAGAAACATGGCCGAGACACGCTACACAAAAGACCACGAATGGGTCCGCCTGGAAGATGACGGCACGCTGACGATCGGCATCACCGATCACGCCCAGGAAGCGCTCGGCGACATCGTGTTCATCGAGCTGCCGGCCACCGACCGCGAGATCGTCGAGGGTGAATCCGTGGCCACGGTGGAGAGCACGAAGGCGGCAAACGACGTCTACGCCCCGCTCGCCGGCCGCGTCGCCGAGATTAACGAGAACATCGTGGACGACCCCGGCCTGATCAACCGGGACCCGGCCGGCGAGGGATGGTTCTGGCGCATGGAGCCGGGCGACGAGGACATCTTCGAGACACTGATGGACGAGGAAGCCTACGAGAGCTTCCTGGAGACGCTATAGACCATGACAAGCCTGGCCAACCTGGACACGCTCGAAGCGCCCGATGCGTTCGTCGCCCGCCACATCGGGCCGAGCGAGACGGAAATCCTGGCGATGCTGCGCACGGTGCGTGCGGACTCGCTGGACGCGCTGATGGCGCGCACCATCCCGGCCGGTATACGCGCCGTGCAGCCGATGGACCTGCCGGCGGCCGCCGACGAGGCTGGCGTGCTGGCGGAGCTGGCCGGCCTGGCCGCGCAGAATGACAGCCGCACCAAAAGCCTGATCGGCTGCGGCTACCACAACACCCACACCCCGCCGGTGATCCTGCGCAACGTGCTGGAGAACCCGGGCTGGTACACCGCCTACACGCCCTACCAAGCGGAGATCGCGCAAGGACGGCTGGAAGCGCTGCTGAACTTCCAGACGATGGTGGCCGACCTCACCGGCCTGCCGATCGCCAACGCCTCGCTGCTCGACGAGGCGACAGCCGCCGCCGAAGCCGTAGCCATGGCGCACGGCCTGTCGCGCACCGGCTCCCAGGTGGTGGCCGTGGCCACCGACCTGCACCCGCAGACCCGCGCCGTGCTGGAAACCCGCGCCCGCCCGCTGGACTGGACGCTGGTCGATTTCGCCCCCGGCGACGTGGCCGCCATCGGTGCCGCAAACCCGTTTGCCGTGGTGCTGCAATACCCGGGCACCACGGGCGCCATACGCCCGTTGCAGATGGAGACCGCCGCTGCCCACGAGGCCGGCGCTTTGGCCATCGTATGCGCGGACCTGCTGAGCATGGTGCTGCTGACGCCGCCCGGCGAGATGGGCGCGGATGTCGTCGTCGGCAGCGCACAGCGCTTCGGCGTGCCGATGGGCTTCGGCGGCCCGCACGCGGCGTTCTTCGCCACCACGGAAGCCTACAAGCGGCAGATGCCCGGCCGCCTCGTGGGCCGCAGCATTGATGCTGCCGGCCAGCCCGCCTTGCGCCTGGCGCTTCAGACGCGCGAGCAGCACATTCGCCGC
>CAXTJZ010000099.1:0-10207 GCA_964244695.1 uncultured Acetobacteraceae bacterium | reverse complement strand
CATCTGCACCGCACAGGTGCTGCTCGCGGTGATCGCCGGCTTCTACGCCGCCTGGCACGGCCCCGCCGGCCTGCTGCGCATCGCGCGCCGCGTGAACCTGCAGGCCCGCCTGCTGGCGGACGCCGCCACGCGCGCCGGCCACACGCTGCGCCACGCGGATTTTGTCGATACCATCACGCTGGAGACCGGCGCCGGCACAGATGCGCTGGTCGCCCGCGCGCTTGAGGCCGGCTTCAACATCCGCCGCCTGGACGCCCGCGCCGTCGCTATCGCGCTGGACGAGACGGTGACACGCGAGGAACTGCACCGTCTCTGCACCCTGTTCGGCCAGCCGGCCGAGGCAGCACCTGCCTCGATCCCGCTCAGCCTGCTGCGCAACTCGCCCATACTCACCCACCCCGTGTTCACCGCGCACCACGCCGAGCACGCCATGCTGCGCTACCTGAAGCAGCTGGAAGACCGCGACATCGCGCTGAACCGCGGCATGATCCCGCTCGGCTCCTGCACGATGAAGCTGAACGCCACGGCGGAGATGCTGCCGATCACCTGGCCCGGCTTCGCCAACATCCACCCGTTCGCGCCCGCCGGGCAGACGCAAGGCTACGCGGCGCTGATCGCCTGTCTGTCCACCTGGCTTGCGCGCGCCACCGGCTTCCATAGCGTCAGCCTACAGCCGAACGCCGGCAGCCAGGGCGAATACGCCGGCCTGCTCGCCATACGCGCCTATCACGCCGCGCGCGGCGAGGACCAGCGCCGCGTCTGCCTGATCCCCAGCAGCGCGCACGGCACCAACCCGGCGAGTGCCGCGATGGCCGGCCTGCGCATCGTGGTCGTCGGCTGCGATCGTGACGGCAACATCGACATCGCCGACCTGCGCGCGAAGGCGGAAAAGCACGCAAGCACGCTGGCCGCGCTGATGATCACCTATCCCAGCACGCATGGCGTATTCGAAGAGCAGATCGCCGAGATCTGCGAAATCGTCCACGCCAACGGCGGCCAGGTCTATATGGACGGCGCGAACATGAACGCGCAGCTCGGCCTGACCAGCCCCGGCCAGATCGGCGCGGACGTCTGCCACCTCAATCTGCACAAAACGTTCTGCATCCCGCATGGCGGCGGCGGCCCAGGCATCGGCCCGATCGGCGTGGCCGCGCATCTGGCCCCTTTCCTGCCGAACCACCCGTTCCGCGAAGATGCTGGCCCCGCCACGGGAATAGGCCCAGTCTCCGCGGCCCCGTTTGGCAGCGCCACCATCCTGCCCATCAGCTACGCCTACATACGGCTGATGGGTGCCGCCGGCCTGAAGCGCGCCACCGAAATCGCCATCCTGAGCGCCAACTACATCGCCGCCCGCCTGGCGCCGCACTACCCCATCCTCTACCGCGGCGCGCAAGGCACCGTGGCGCACGAGTGCATACTCGATTGCCGCGGCTTCGCCTCCACCGCCGGCATACAGGTGGAAGACATTGCCAAGCGCCTGCAGGATTACGGCTTCCACGCGCCGACCATGTCCTGGCCGGTCCCCGGCACGCTTATGGTGGAACCCACGGAAAGCGAACCGTGCGCCGAGATCGACCGGTTCTGCGATGCGATGATCGCCATCGCAAGCGAGATCTCTGCTATCGCCGGCGGGCACGCCGACCGTGCGGACAACCCGCTGCGCAACGCGCCACACACGGCGGCCGAGATCGCGTCTGCGAACTGGCGCCACGCGTATTCACGCGAGACGGCGGCTTACCCCGGCTGCGTCACCAGCGCCAAGTATTGGCCGCCGGTGAAGCGCGTCGATAACGCTTATGGCGACCGGAACCTTGCTTGCACGTGCGCGCCTGTCGAGAGCTATTCTGAGGCGGCGGAGTAAGAAGCAAGCAGTCCTTTTTTGAAAAAAGGACAAAAAAACTTTTGCTCCTCCGCGTTTGCACCAGCCACGTTCTACTGGCTCGCCTACGTGTTGGGACATGGACAAGCAGGGGGATGTTGAATGTCAGCCTATGTTATTTTCATTCGCGAACGCATTACCGATGCCGGGGAAATGGAAGTGTATTCCGGCAAGGCAGGCAAATCTTTCGGAAACACGCCGCCTAAGCCGCTCGCCTTCTACGGCAAGATCGAGACTCTTGAAGGCCCTTCGGCAGATGGCGCCGTCATCCTGGAGTTTGCCGACATGCAGGCGGCCCGGGAATGGTATCACAGCCCCGCTTACCAGGAAGCGTTGCAGCATCGTCTGAAAGGCGCTGACTACAGAGTGTTCTTGACCGAAGGCGCCTAGAAGATTTGCTCCCGCAATCCAAATATCCCGGCCTAACAAAAAGGCCCCGGCCTGCTTCAAATGCGGGGAAACAAAAGTTTTTTGGTCCTTTTTTCAAAAAAGGACTGCTTGCTTTCTTAACTTAAAGCGCTTCGTCCTGCTTCAAACTAGCCATATCGATCACATACCGAAACCGCACGTCGCCTTTCAAGACTTCCTTGTAAGCGTGATTGACGTCCTGGATCGGGATCACCTGCACATCAGGCCCGATCTTGTGCTCGGCGCAGAAATCCAGCACTTCCTGTGTGTCGGCGATACTGCCGATCAGCGAGCCGGCCACGCTCTTGCGGTGGAACGCCACTTCCTGGTTGTTTACCGGCGCCAGCGGCTCCAGCGCGCCCACCACCACCACCGTCTTGTCGCGCTTGAGCAGTTCGACAAACGGCATGACGTCGTGTTTCTCGGGTATCGTGCTCAGGATGAAATCGAAGCTGTTCGCCAGCTTCTTCATTGCATCCTTGTCGCTGGAAAGCACGCCGGTCACGCCCAGCTTGGTCGCTTCGCCAATCTTTTCCTTCGTGGTGGTGAAGACGGTCACCTTGGCACCCATCGCGCGCGCCAGCTTGGCGGCCATGTCGCCCAGTCCGCCGAAACCCACGATACCGACCGTGTCACCGGCTTTCACGCCCCAATGCTTCATCGGCGAATACGTGGTCACACCGGCGCAAAGTATTGGTGCCGCCACATCCGGCGTGAGCCCGGCCGGTATCTTCAGCACGAAATCCTCGGGCACCACCACGGAACTCGAATAGCCGCCATAGGTGTTGTCCCGGCCATACGAATTCTTGCCGTCCGGTGACTTTGCCTTGGGGACCATCGGACCATTATAGGTGGCCAGCCAGCTGTTCGGTCCTTCGCAGTAATTTTCCTCGTGGCTCGCGCACGGCTCGCAATGGCGGCAGCTGTCGATCATGCAGCCCACGCCGACCATGTCGCCGACCTTGTGGCGCGTGACGCTGGCACCGGCGCGCGACACCCGTCCCACTACCTCGTGGCCCGGCATGCAGGGATAGACGGTGTTGCCCCACTCGTTCTTCACCTGGTGGATGTCGGAGTGGCAGACGCCGCAGAACAGCACCTCGATCTCGACCTCGTTTGCCTTCGGGTCGTCGCGCTCGAAGCTGATCGGCTTCAATCGGCTGAAGGAATGCTGCGCGGCATAGCCTGTCGCTTTCGGCATGTGTGCGAACTCCGTGAACGGTGCCTCGCCTACGGGGCAGGGCGGGTCGGGTTGCGCGTAGATAAGGAAGCAAGGCCTTCTTTTTTGAAAAAAGAAGCAAAAAACTTTTGCTCCCTGTCGGCGGCTCATTCAGCTGGCACCCGACAGGGCGTAAAAGTTTTTTGGTCCTTTTTTTCAAAAAAGGACTGCTTCCTTCCTTCCCTCACACGCCCTAAGCCTGCCATCCCATCCCCCGGAGCCCGCATGCGCCATCTGGCCGCCCTACCCCTCCTGCTCGCGGCCGCCACCGCCCAGGCCGCACCGCTTGCCGCACACCACGCCGTCTATGCGCTCAGCCTGGACACGTCGAAGGCGCAGACGGTCATCGCCGCGCACGGCACCATGACATACGACGTGACCGACGCCTGCACTGCCTGGACCACCTCCCAGCATCTCGTCATCGACCTCACCAACCAGGACGGCCAGGACGTGCACATGGTCTCCGACTACGCCACGCTGGAAGCCAAGGACGGCACGCACCTGGATTTTCACAGCAAGCAGGTGACCGACACGGCGGTGACCGAGCAGGTGGACGGCACCGCCACGCTGACCCATTCCGGCGGCCCGGGCCACGCGGACTTCACCAGCCCGCAGAAGACCACCATCCTGCTGCCGGACGGCACGCTGCTGCCGATGGCGCATACAAACGCCCTCATAGATGCGGCCGCCGCCGGCCGCCGCTTCCTCAGCGTGCCGCTGTTCGACGGCACCGGGGCGGACGGCGCGCAGGACACGTTCGTCACCATAGAGAACTGGAACAAGCCCGGCGGCGCCAACCCGCAGCAGAAATGGGCGGCGCTGTCCTCGCTGGCCTCGGGCCGGGTGCACATCGCCTTCTTCGCGCGCAGCCATGCGGCGGAGACGCCGGACTACGAGATCGGCATGGTCTACTATGCCAACGGGGTGGCGGACCAGCTCGCGATGAATTTCGGTGACTTCCAGATGAACGGCCGGCTGAGCCAACTGGACCTCCGCCCGGCGCCGCATTGCTGAGCGGCGTCCACGTCCCGATTGCCACATGCAGCGCGATAAACCGTTCCGGTATCGTCACGCTTTGACGTTTGCACGTTTTCTGGCATTCTAGCGCATCGAGAACCAATCGGGTCCTTCGCCCATGTCACAGACAAACACCGCCACCGCTTTACCTGACCAGGAACGCTACAGCCGCAGGTTGAGCGACAAGATTCAGGCCGCCTTTGATCACGCGTGTGACGAAGGCGAGCTTCATGTCGCCGGTGACTTGCTGGTGACGCTGGAGCTCGTGCTCCTGCGTATCGCGCCAAAGCCGGATCGCCGCGACGCGATCGTGGCGCCGCTCATGGCCTCGCACGAACGCTTGTGGCACCTGCGGAGCAGCGAAGCTCCGGCCGAAGGGCAGCAAAGCCACTAGGTCGGCGTATATCGTCAAAAGCAAGAAAGGCCTTCTTTTTCGAGAAAAAGAAGCAAAAAGCTTTTGTCTGCGCTGTCGCGGACTCATCCACGAGGACGCGACAGCGGAGTCAAAGTTTTTTGCTTCTTTTTTTCAAAAAAGAAGGCCTTGCTTCCCTTACCTTTCTGCCCCGCCGCCCCCGTGATACAGCCCCGCGGGATGCACGAATACACAACCACCCGAGCCATGATGCTGCGGCTCTGGCGCGAACATATAACCCACCACCGCGGCCGCCTCCTGCTGGTCCTGCTACTCACCGCCCTGATGGCCGGCCTCACCGCCGTCTATCCCGTGGTCATCCAGCGCGCGCTCAGCATGTTCGAGGCGCATGACAGCCGGATCCTCTATCAGATCCCCGCTCTCGTCATCGCCATCACCTCGGCCAAGGCCGCCGCCCAGTATGGCCAGACCGTGCTGGTGCAGCAGCTCGTGCTGCTGGTGATACGCGAGCTGCAGGAGCGCATGTTCGCCCAGCTGGTGCGCGCGGACCTGACCAGGCTGGAGCGCGAGGCGCCCGCCGCACTCGCCGCCCGCTTCACCACGGACGCCACCACGGTGCGCGAGGCGCTGATACGCGCGGTCAACGCCATTGGCGACGTAGTGACCGTGGTGGGCCTGGTCGGCACCATGTTCTACCTGGACTGGGAGTTCAGCCTGATCGCCGCCTGCCTGTATCCCCTGGCAGCCCTGCCGATACAGCGCGTGGGAAAGCGGGTGCGCCGCGCCTCCGGCGGCATGCAGGAACGCATGGGCGAGACCGCCACGCTGCTGCACGAGAGCTTCGCCCAGGCCCGCACCGTGCGCGCTTACCGGCTGGAGGAGAGCGAGCGGCGCCGGGCGAACGCTATGTTTCAGTCGCTCTACGGCTCGCTGCTGAAGATGAACCGCAGCCGGGCGCGCGTCGATCCTTTCCTGGAAGTGCTGGGTGGCGCCGCCGTGGCCGCCGTGCTTGGCTTCGCCGGCTGGCGGGCGGCAAACGGCGGCAACACGCTTGGCAATTTCACTGGCTTCGTCGCAGCACTCCTGCTCGCCTCCCGCCCCGTCCGCGCGCTCGGCGCCCTGAACGCTGCGTTGCAGGAGGGCATGGCCGGCCTGGTCCGCGTGTTCGGCGTCATCGACGAGCCGGCCGAGATACTGGACCGCCCAGGCGCCCAGCCACTGCCCGCCGGCCACGGCCACCTCCGCTTCGAGGCGGTGCGCTTCCTCTATCCGGACGGCCGCGTCGGGTTGGACGGGCTGAGCTTCGAGGCGCAGCCGGGCCTGACTGTGGCCCTGGTCGGCGCGTCCGGCGCGGGCAAATCCACCGCGCTGACCCTGATCCCGCGCCTGAAAGACGTCAGCGGCGGCGCCATCCTGCTGGACGGCGCGGACCTGCGCAGCGTCGCCATCGCCAGCCTGCGTGACGCCATCGCCTATGTCGGCCAGGACGTGATGCTGTTCGACGACACGGTCGGCGCCAACATCGCGCTAGGCCGCCCGGGTGCGGCCGAGGCGGCGATCTGGGACGCGGCCGAGGCGGCTGCGGCCGCCGGCTTCATACGCGCCTTACCGGAGGGCATGGAGACACGCGTGGGCACCGGCGGCCAGCGTCTGTCCGGCGGCCAGCGCCAGCGCGTGGCCCTGGCGCGCGCCTTGCTGCGAGACCCCCGCGTGCTCCTGCTGGACGAAGCCACCAGCGCGCTGGACGCCGAAAGCGAAGCCGCCGTGCAACTCGCTTTGACACGCCTGCGCGCCGGCCGCACCACCATCATCGTCGCCCACCGCCTCTCCACCGTGCGCGATGCGGACCTCGTGATCGCCATGGCGGACGGCAGGGCTCTCGAGCAGGGGACACATGCCGACCTGATGGCGGCGGATGGGCTGTATGCGCGTCTGGTGCGTACGCAGGCGTTTACGACGGAGCCGGAGCTGGTGGCGATTTAGGCAAGGAAGAAAGCAGTCCTTTTTTGGAAAAAAAGGACCAAAAAACTTTTGCTACCCCGCTTGCTCAATGGCCCGCGCCAGTTCTGCAGCGGACGTTCTGGCAGAACCAGGCCGCACGTTCATGCCAGCGGAGGAGCAAAAGTTTTTTGCTTCTTTTTTTTCAAAAAAGAAGGCCTTCCTTCCTCTCTTCCCACCGGGTTACAGAAGCGCCACATATGACCGAACCGATCGGTCAGACAGATAAGGCTTAGACCATGGCCGACAGCGAACCCTCCCAGAGCCCGCAACAGGACCAGGACGAGTCCGAAGACCAGAGCAGCCGCGAGCAGCCGAAGGACAAGAAGCAGGACGACGGCAAAGCCGGCGAGGAGAAGCGGAAGCAGGAGGAAACCGAGCGCAAGCAGGAGCAGCGCCGCGCCCGCGCCCGGCCGTTCGTGCGCATCGCCATGGTCGTCGTGCTGGTCGGCCTGATCGCCGGCGGCATCTACTACTGGCAATCCACCAAGAACATCGAGACCACGGACGACGCCTACACCGACGGGCGCGCGATCACCATCTCGCCGCGCGTCACCGGCCAGGTTGTCTCGCTGGACGTCAACGACAACCAGTTCGTCCACCAGGGCGACCCGCTGATACACATCGACCCGCGGCAATACGAAGCCTCCCTGGAGCAGGCACAGGGCCAGCTCGCCGCCAGTCAGGGGCAGTACGCCGCCGCGGGCCATGCGCTGGACGTGGCGCAGGTGAATTTCCCCGCGCGTTTGGAATCGGCCAAGGCGCAGCTGCTTGACGCGCAGGCAAACCTTTTCAAGGCGCAGACCGACTACAAGCGCCAGCAGAACATCCCCCGCGCCGCCACCTCCGGCCAGCAGGTCGATTACGCCACCGCCGCCCTACGCTCCGCCGAGGCGCAGGTCGCCTCCGCCCAAGCCGCCGTCCAGATGGCCACCCCGGTGAAGCCGAACATCGCCCAGAGCGGCTCCCAGGTTAAGCAGTTGCAAGGCAGCGTCAGCCAGGCGGACGCCAACCTCATCCAGGCGAAGCTCAACCTGGAATGGTGCATCGTGCGCGCGCCGCAGGACGGCTGGATCACGCGGCGCAACGTCGAGAAGGGCAACTACGTGACCCCAGGCCAGCAGGTCTTCTCGATCGTCTCGCCGGAAGTCTGGATCACCGCCAACTTCAAGGAGAACCAGCTCGCCCGCATGCGCGCCGGCCAGCACGTGAAGCTGTCTATCGACGCCTATCCGTCGCTCAAGCTCGACGGGCATATCGACAGCGTGCAGCTCGGCTCGGGCAGCAAGTTCACCGCCTTCCCGCCGGAAAACGCCACCGGCAACTTCGTCAAGATCGTGCAGCGCGTGCCGGTGAAGATCGACATTGACAGCGGGCTGGACCCACGATTGCCTTTGCCGCTCGGTATCTCCGTCGACCCGACGGTTGATCTCAAGTGAAGGAAGCAAGGCCTTCTTTTTTGAAAAAAAGAAGCAAAAAACTTTTGCTTTCCCGCATCTGCATCAATCGGGTGCCTCATGAAACAGCAAGGCGCTTGAGCAGCGTGAGAGATAAAAGTTTTTTGCTTCTTTTTTTCAAAAAAGAAGGCCTTGCTTCCTTCACTGACGCCACGAAAAGCGCCCCGACATGAGCGACACCGACGACCGCCCCTGGAAGCCGAAAGCCAACCCCTGGCTGATCGCCGTCGTCGTCACGGTGGCGGCGTTCATGGAGGTGCTCGACACCACCATCGTCAACGTCTCGCTGCCGCACATCGCCGGCAGCCTGTCCTCCAGCTACGACGACGCGACCTGGGCGCTGACCAGCTACCTGGTGGCCAACGGCATCGTGCTGACCATCAGCGGCTGGTTGTCGGACCTGCTCGGCCGCAAGCGCTACTTCATGATCTGCATCGGCATGTTCACGGTGTGCTCGTTCCTGTGCGGCACTTCCACGTCCCTGCCTGAGCTCGTGATCTTCCGCCTGGCGCAGGGCTTTTTCGGCGGCGGACTGCAGCCGAACCAGCAATCCATCGTGCTCGACACGTTTGACGCCAGCCAGCGCGGCAAGGCGCTGGGCGTGGTCGCCATCGCCACCATCGTGGCGCCGATCATCGGGCCCACGCTCGGCGGCTACATCACCGACAATTACAGCTGGCGCTGGATCTTCTTCCTCAACATTCCCGTGGGCGCGCTGGGCCTATTCGGCGTGGCAACCCTGGTGGAAGACCCGCCCTGGGTCGCCAACCGGCGCAGCCGCGGTATCGACTACATCGGCATCTCGCTAATCACCTTGGGGCTGGGCTGCCTGCAGGTGGCGCTGGACCGTGGCGAGGACGAGGACTGGCTCAGTTCCCCGTTCATCCGGATCATGCTCCTGCTGGGCTTCCTGGGAATCACCGGCGCCATCGGTTGGCTTCTGACGGCCAAGAAGCCGGTCGTGAACCTGCACGTGATGGGCGACAAGAACTTCGCCCTCGGCGTCATGTGCATCGCGGCGATGGGTTTCATCCTTTACTCGAGTGCCGTAGTCATCCCGCAATTCGCCCAGCAGGTGGAAGGCTACACCGCCACGCTGGCCGGGCTGATCCTCTCGCCTGGCGGCGTGGTGATCATCGTTCTGATTCCCATCATCACCCGCATCCTGCCCAAGGTGCAGACCAAGTGGCTGATCACCACTGGCTTCACCGTCATGGGCTTCGCCCTGATGTACTCCGCCATACTGACGCCGGACATGACGTTCACCAACCTGGCGCTCATACGCGCCTCGCAGACGTTCGGGTTGGCCTTCATGTTCGTGCCGATCTCGGTGATCGCGTATTCCACGCTGCCGCGCGAGCTGAACGGCGACGCGGCCGCACTGTACACGATGTTCCGCAACGTTAGCGGCTCGATCGGCATTTCGGTGGCGACCGCACTTGTCACCACCCGCACGCAAGTGCGCGAGGCCTACCTGTCCCGCTGGCTGACTCCGCTGAACCAGCCTTACAACACGCTTCTGCAGCAGAACCAGGCGGCGCTCGTCAGCATGGGCCATTCTCCTGCTGATGCGCAGAGCACGGCCGTGGGTCTGATCTACCAGACGTTCCGCACCCAGGCCTCCGTGCTGGCCTATACGGACGTGTTCCATGTGTGCGCGGTAGCAGCGTTCTGTGTGGTGCCGTTCACGCTGCTGCTGTCGAACTTCAAGCCTGGCAAAGGGGCTAAGCCGGCTGGGGGGGCGCACTAAAGGAAGGCAAGGCCTTCTTTTTTGAAAAAAAGAACCAAAAAACTTTTACTACCCCGCTTGCACCAGGGTTCGGGCCAGCATTGCAGATACGCGCACTGTCAGCACC
>CAXTJZ010000098.1:0-13122 GCA_964244695.1 uncultured Acetobacteraceae bacterium | reverse complement strand
CGTCAACACGGTGAATATCGACGGGTCCGGATGGTCGAAACTGACGGTGTTGATCGTGTTGAAACGGCGCAAATCATAGCGGCAGGGTGCGAGGTTGCCGTGCCAGGCGGCCACGTCGAACGGGCTGTGGTCCAGCGTGGTGGTCCACAGTCCGCCCTGGAACTTCTGGATGATCTCGCAAGGCGCGTCATCATCCTCGAACCATGCGCCAGGCGTCTCGAAGTCGCGCGGGTTGGCCAGACCGTTGGCGCCGATCGGCCCCAAATCAGGCAGGCGGAACAGCGCGCCGTAGTTTTCGCACACATAGCCGCGGGCCGGCCCATCCGGCAGCTCCACGCGGAACCGCACGCCGCGTGGTATCAGCGCGATCTGCTGCGGCGCTACGTCGAAACAGCCGAACTCGGTGACAAGATGCAGCGTGCCGGATTGCGGAATAATCAGCAGCTCGCCATCAGCGTTGCTGAACGCACGGCCGCGCATGGAAACAGTTGCGCCATACAGGTGCACCGCCGCGCCACGTCCGTCCGCCACGTCTCCGTTGCCACCATAGGTGATCAGCCCGTCCACGAAATCGGTCGGAGTCTCCGGCAAGGTCAGCGGATCCCAACGCATACGATTAGGCGAAGGCGGCACCTCGTCGAAAGGTGCCGAGCGCAACAGCGTCTTCCCGTCATAGGCCCGGTAGGCCGGATGATTGGCCGTCGGCCGCAAGCGATACAGCCAGCTACGCCTAGCCTCGGCACGCGGCACCGTGAACGCCGTGCCTGAAACCTGCTCCGTGTACAGCCCGAAAGCCGGCCGCTGCGGCGCGTTACGCCCCACCGGCAACGCACCGGCCACGGCCTCGCTCGCAAAATGGTTGCCGAAGCCGGACATCATCGTGCCGGCGCCCGCCGCCGTGTGCAGCATCGGCATCACCTGGTCAGGCATTGCGTTGGCCCTCCTTACGCATCCACCGTGATCACGCCACGCCGTATCTGGTCGAGCTCGATGCTCTCATACAGCGCCTGGAAGTTGCCGGCACCAAATCCCTCGTTACCCTTGCGCTGGATTATCTCGAAGAAGATCGGCCCGAACAGGTTCTCGGTGAATATCTGCAGCAGCACACCGTCTTTCTGCACGTCGCCATCGATCAGGATGCGGTTCCGGCGCAGGCGCTCCAAATCCTCGCCGTGCCCGGGCACCCGCTTGTCCACCAGCTCGTAATACGTCTCTATCGTATCCTGCAGACGCACCCCGCGCGCCCGCAGCTTCTCCACCGTCTCGAAGATGTCGTGCGTGGACAAGGCAAGGTGCTGAATCCCCTCGCCGTTGTATTCGCGCAGGAACTCCTCGATCTGGCTGCGGTCGTCCTGGCTCTCGTTCAGCGGAATGCGTATCGCGCCATCCGGCGCAATCATCGCCTGACTGAACAATCCCGTCGCCTTCCCCTTTATGTCGAAATACTTCTGCTCTTCGAAACCGAATATCCGGTTGTAGAAACCAGACCACGTCCGCATCTCGCCGCGGCGCACGTTATGCGTCAGGTGGTCCAATACATCGAACCCGACCGCGTTCTCCGCCTCGGCCTCCGCCGCCCCCGGAACCTGGTCCCAATCGGCATACAAGCTGCCCTGCGCCCCGTGCCTGTCGACCAGATACAAGTACGACCCGCCGATCCCCTCCAGCACGTGGCTGCCCGCTCCCAGCGTGCCCGCTTCTGCATCGGCCGCGCGGCCGCCGCACGCCAGCGCCGTCTCGAACGCCCGCTTCGCATCCGCCACCCGGAACGCCATCCCGCTGGCCGAAGCGCCATGCGCCGCGCGGAAATCCGCCGCCTGCCCGGCCGGCTCCCGGTTCAACAGCAGGTTGATGCGCCCCTGCTTGTAGCGCGTCACCGCGCGCGTGGGATGCGTGGAGGCCGGCACGAAGCCCAGCTGCTCGAACTGCCTCGCCATGGCGTCCGGATCGGGAGAGGTGAACTCGCAGAACTCGAAGCCGTCCAGGCCCAGGGGGTTCTTGGCGTCGGTCATCTTGCGCTCCCGATGATAGTTTCGTTTGATACTATGCTATGGGTTGGCGGCCGTCTGGTGTCAACTGCAGGAAGAAAGGCCTTCTTTTTTGCAAAGAAGCAAAAAACTTTTGCTCCGCTGTCGCGGACTCCCCGGCGGATGAATCGTCTCAAGCTTGACGAGTTTTTGCCCTACCGGCTCTCGTTTACCTCGAACCTTGTCAGCGAAGCCATTGCGCGCGCCTACGAGGCTTTGTTCGGCCTGAAGATTCCCGAATGGCGTCTCGTGGCCGTCATCGCCGAGCATGACGGCATCACCCAGCAAGCCATCGGCCTGCGCACCCGCATGGACAAGGTGACCGTCAGCCGCGCAGCCGTAGCCCTCAGCGGACGCGGCCTGATCGCCCGCCGCCCCAACCCGGAGGACCGCCGCTCCCACCTGCTGGTTCTGAGCCCGGCCGGCCGCCGCCTCTACGCCGAAGTGGTGCCAAAAGCCCTGGAACTGGAAGCCCGCGTATTCGGCGCCTTCACCGCGGCGGAACTGCAAACCTTCACAGCCATGCTACGCCGCATCGACGCGACGGCACTCTCCTAGAAGCCTGGGAGGCCCGCCACGGAAAAGCAGATACGCGTCGCGTCGGTTCTTCCGTCACGGCGAAAGGACCGCTTGCCGTCTTCCCAAAGCCCGCGCCGCCATCAGGCAAGCCCCCATGACAAGCAACAGGACCGGCGCACTGCACAGCAATGCCGCCTGCAGCGAATCCGCCCCGAACCGCGGCTTGAACACATCGCTCAGCATGCCGACGAACACCGGCCCGCCGCCCAGCCCGATCAGGTTGAGTATGAGCAGCAGCAGCGCCGCCGACGTGCTGCGCGCCTGCGGCGGCACGGTGTTCTGCACGATGGCCAGCGCCGGCGCGAGATAGAGTATGCCGAACGCGCCGCTGACGGTCAGGCAGGCCAGGCTGATCTGCCAGGTCGGCGCCAGGTAGCCGGCAACCGCCAGCGGAAGTGCCACCAGCGAACCCCAGAACGGTATCATGGCGTAGGCCCGCGGGTCGCGTCGGGACAGCCGGTCCGCAAGGTAGCCGCTGAACCAGGTGCCTACCCCCACCGCCACGCCCACGCTCACGCTGTAATACGCCGCAAGCTGGCTCAGCGTCATGTGCTGGTGGCGCATCAGAAAGGCGGGCGTCCAGTTGGAGCTGCCATAGCCGGCAAACGCGCCCAGCCCGGTGGCAAGCGCGGTCCAGATCAGCACCGGGTTGCCGAAGAACAGCCTGACCACTTCGCCGAACGGCGCCGGCGCGACACGCCCGGCCGCGCCATCCTGTATGCCGCGTACCGGCTCGCGCACGATGGTCAGGATGAGCAGCGCGATCACCAAGCCAGGCAGCCCCACCGCATAGAACGCGGCGCGCCAGCCATAGGCGGCCGCCACACCGCCGCCCAGCGCCGCGCCGATGGCGATCCCGAACGGCACCCCCAGCGAGAACAGCGCCAGCGCCCGCCCGCGCTCGGCCGGCGGAAAGTAGTCCGAAATGACGGCGTAGGAAGGTGTGGTGCCCCCCGCCTCGCCTATGCCCACGCCCATGCGCGCGACTGCGAGCTGGAGGAAACTGCCCGCCAGACCGCTGGCCGCAGAGAACAGGCTCCAGCACGTGCAGGCGGCCGCGATGATCCGCACCCGGTGCGAGCGGTCCGCAAACCAGGCGATCGGCAAGCCGCACAGCGTGTAGAACAGGGCGAAGGCAAAGCCGGTGAGCAGCCCGATCTGCGTGTCCGATAAATGCAGCTCGCGCCGCACCGGCTCTGCCAGCAAAGAGAGTATCTGTCTGTCCAGGAAGTTGAAGGTGTAGGCCAGCGACAATACGCCCACGCAAAGATACCGGTAGCCGGAAGAAGCCGCGCGCGGGTCGAAGCGACTGCGGGCGGGTTCTGAAGACCGCAAATCTGTAACAGCCATTTGGGCGTTTCCTTATAGTTCCCGGATCGTTTTATTCTTCTGCAAGCGCGTGACGGCAACCGGCGCCCGCGATACGTTATGCCGGCCCCGTCAGCCCTGAATCAACACCGGCAAGCCCAAAGATCAAACCGAAGCGCCGAACCAGCGCAGGGATCAAAAGTTTTTTGCTTCTTTCTTTCAAAAAAGAAGGCCTTGCTTCCTTATGCACGCCCACCCGAAACCCGGCCCTGCATCCAAGCGGAGCACCCGACCATGCGACAACCCAGAACCTGCGGCATACTGACAGCAACTGCGCTCGCAATGACCTGTCAGGCTGCTAGCCCCGCACCCGGCCCCTACACGCTCATCCTGCGCGGCGGGCTGGTCTATGACGGCTCCGGCGCGGAACCGTTCGTAGCCGACATCGCCCTGACAGGCGCGCGCATAGCTGCGATCGCGCCGCACATCGCCGCGCACGCGGCGCGCGAGATCGATGCGCATGGCCGCGCGGTGGCGCCCGGCTTCGTCAACATGCTGGCCCATCCGGAGGAGTCGCTGCTGGTAGATGGGCGCGCGCAGAGCGATCTGCGCCAGGGCGTCACGCTGGAGGTGCTGGGCGAAGACTCGATGGGCCCGCTCTCGGCAAAGATGAAGGCGGACATGACCGCCCGCCAAGGCGACCTGCATTACACAGTGAGCTGGACGACGCTCGGCGACTACCTCGACCTGCTGCAACACCAGGGTATTTCGCTCAACGTCGCCTCCTATGTCGGCGCCGGAACGGTGCGCACCGCCGTGCTCGGCGAGCGCGATGTGCAGCCGAACGCCGCGCAACTGACGCAGATGCGCCAACTGGTCCGCGCGGCGATGGAGCAGGGCGCCGTCGGTGTGACCACGGCGCTGGAATATGTGCCCGACAGTTACGCGGCAACACCGGAACTCGTCGCGCTGGCAACGCAATCCGCGGAATGCGGCGGGCTTTATGCCGCACACATGCGCAGCGAAAGCGACCACCTGGCGGAAGCGGTCGGCGAGACCATCGCCATCGCCAGGCAGAGCGGCGGGCCCGCGGAAATCTACACCCTGAAAGCGGCTGGCAAACGCAACTGGGGCAAGCTCGCGGACGTGACCGCCCAGATCGAAGCGGCGCGCCACCAGGGCATACGCATCACCGCCGACATGTACCCCTACACAGCGTCTGCCACAGGGCTGGACATCACCATGCCCCCCTGGGTGCAGGAGGGTGGGCTGGAGGCCTGGGTGAAGCGGCTCGGCGACCCTGCCATACGCGCGCGCCTGCACCGGGAGATGACCGATCCGAACCCGTCCTGGGAGAACGGCGTCATCAATGCAGGCGCGGACGGCGTCCTGTTCCTCTCGTTCAAGAACCCGAAGCTCAAGCCTTACGCGGGCCAGACGCTGGCGGACGTGGCGCACCTGCGCGGCACCGATGTGGCGGACACGCTGATGGATCTGGTGGCCGAGGACAAATCCCGTGTCGGCGCGGCCTATTTCGAGATGTCGGAGGAGAACGTCCGGCGGCAGGTGGCGCTGCCCTGGATGAGTTTCGATTCCGACGAAAGCGCGCCTTCGATCGAGGGCGCGTTCCTACAATCGAGCTATCATCCGCGCGCGTTCGGCAGTTTCGCGCGGGTGCTCGCGCATTACGTGCGCGACGAAAAGGCCTTGACCCTTCAAGCCGCAATACGAAAGCTCGCGGCCCTGCCCGCGGATGTCCTGTCCCTGGAAGATCGCGGCCGCCTGCTGCCCGGCTATTTCGCCGACATCGTGGTTTTCGATCCCGCCGCTATCGCCGATCACGCAACCTTCAAACAGCCGATGCAATACGCAACGGGTGTGCAATACGTGCTGGTGAATGGCCAGCTTGCGATCGATGACGGCAAGGTGACGCAGGCCCGGCCCGGCGCCGCGATCAGAGGCCGCGCCTGGACCGGCATGCCCGGCGGCGGCTGCCGTGCATCGAGCAAGGATTGGCGCTGGGCTCCTTGATGCCGCGCGGCCGGAGAGAAGAAAGCAAGGCCTTCTTTTTTGGAAAAAAGAAGCAAAAAACTTTTGCTATCTCGGTTGTTCTACCGCCCGTATGCAGTCGGCAACGTCTCGAACGCTAAGGCAGGCGACACGAGCTTGCTGTGACTCGCGATACAAACCTCAGGCTGACCGGCGCTGCGCAAGCTCCTGGCGTTCGCGCGTAAGAAGCAGCCAGCACGCGGCAAGCGGCGTCAACACGCCTGCCAGCAACAGAACAACCGGCAACCCGGCGCAGCACGCCAGCAGAGGCACGCCGAGAATGGCGTCGTCCGGATCGAACGGCCTGCAGGACGGCGCGTCGCTGGACCGGCGTGATGGCCGGTTCAGTTGCCAGAACAGCACCACCGTGCTGGCCGCACCGGAAAGACCCAGGACAGGCGCCCACCAGCCGAGCCAGGTCTGCAACGCACCCACCCCGATCGCCAGCATGACGACGGAATCCGCGCTGCAATCGCCGGCAAGATCGAGAACATGCCCGCAGCGGCTGAAACGCCCGGTCTGCCGTGCCAGCTCGCCATCCGCGCGGTCCAGCAAGGCGGAGACCACGAACAGGCCCGAACCGATCCAGATCGCCTGCACCGACCCCGCCGAAAACGCCGCTGCCGCGACCAGCGCGGTGACGATGCGCAGCACGGTTATGTGATTCGGCTGAAGCTCGGTCGATGCCAGACGCACGACGGCCGGGCGAATGAAACGATGGATGATGGTGTTATGACTCACGGCCGCCCAAACTCATATTCATATCGGTTCGGCCACGCGCGCAGCCCGACCATTCCTGTTGCCTGATTTTGAATTCCGCTCTTGCGTCCGGGATTCAACTGCCGCTTGCATCATGTTTGCGCGCGGTTTTCCGCTAGCTATCTTATGGCTGCCTGCCGGCAGGAAAGAAGCAAGGCCTTCTTTTTTGAAAAAAAGAAGCAAAAAACTTTTACTCCTTACGCTGCTTCAACGGCCCGGAAGAATTTCTGGGAAGCCCGAACGTCTCAGCAGGCCGCAGGAGTAAAAGTTTTTTGCTTCATTTTTCAAAAAAGAAGGCCTTGCTTGCCTTCGCAACCTCGCCGCTACACCCGGCGCCTCCGCGAAACCGACGCCAGCAGCGCCGGCTCGAACGTCAGGCTGGACAGCAACGTGCAAGCCAGGCTCACGAGCAGAAGTAAACCCATGCTGGCCGTACCAGGATGCTGCGACAAAGCAAGCGAGCCGAACGCAGTCGCCGTCGTCAGAGCGGAGAACAGCACCGCGCGCGCCGTGGCCGAGCTGAGCGGCGCCTGCACGCCGGCGCGCCAGTTCATCACGAAATACACGTTGAACGACACGCCAACGCCGAGCAGCAGCGGCAACGCTATGATGTTGGCGAAGTTGAGCGGCAGCGGCAGCAGCACGGCCACTATAACCGTGAGCAGGGTGGAGAACACGAGCGGCGCCAGCACCAGCGCGGCATCGACGAGGCGGCGCAGCGCCACCAGCAGGATTATGGCGATCGCCAGCAGCGCACCGATGGCGGCCAGGCGGAAAGCGGCCACGATGGTGTCCGCACTGCGCACGATGGCGACCGCGGCCCCGCTCGCCTGCGGCGCCAATTGCGTCACTTCGGCCACGAAGCGGTGCAGCCCTGCGCTGTCCTGTGACGCAGCGCGTGTGGGCAGCACCTGCAGCTTTGCGCCGCCGTCCGGCGCTATCCAATCGGCGGCGAGCACCTGGGGTATGTCGGCGCGAGTCACCGGGCCTGCGCCTAGCACCGTGCGCAACTGGCGCAACTGCCCGGGCAGGAACCGGGTCAGCGCGTTGCCGGCAGCCAGCAATTGGGCGTCGCTGGCCGATCGCAGCCGCTCCAGGTCGCCGGTGACCAGGGCGAAGGGGGCGTCGGCAGGCATCGTCCGCGCGGCGTCCTGCATCGCAGGCAAAGCACGGCCTAGGGCCGCGCGCAGGCCGGCCGCGTCCGGCGCCTGCCTGGCCTGCACTGCCAAGGTGGGCAGCAGGATCGCGGCGGCGTCGGCGATCATCGGCAGCTTGGCGGCCTGGTCGGCGGGCACCAGGCTGTTCAGGCTGATCGTGCCCGCCACGGTCGGCAGCTTGCCCAGGCGCGCGGCAAGTGCGGCCACGTCGCCTATGGAGGGCTCCAGCATCTCGATGCTGTAGGGATTGGTGACCGGGTCGGCCGCCAGATCCGCCAGCGTGGTCACCGACTCGCTCGACTGGTTCTTGGTGTGCAGCGGGTCGCCGTCGAACTGCAGCCAGGGTGACAGCCCGGCGCCGAGCAGCGCCAGCACGCCCGCGCCCGCCAGTATCAGCTTGCGGTGCCGCACGACCGCGGCGTCGGCCAGCCTGGCCCAGGCGAACCCCACCTCGCCTGCCTCCGGCGCCGGCCGGCACAGCGCGATCAGCCCGGGCAGCACGCTCAGCGTGCAGGCGAACGCGATAAGCATGCCCGTCCCGGCAATCAGCCCCAGCTGGGCCACGCCGGCGAAGGAGGTGGGGGTGAAGGCGAAGAAACCTGCCGAGGTGGACAGGGACGCCACCAGTATCTGCCCGCCGCTGCGCCGCCCGGCCGCGCCGAGGGCCGCGGCAGTGTCCGGATGGGTGGCGCTGGCGTCGCGGAAACGGATGGCGAACTGGATGGCGAAATCCACCGCAAGCCCCACGAACAGCACGGCGAAAGCCACCGAGACCAGGTTCAGCGTGCCCACCGCCAGCGCCGCGAACGCCGCCGTCAGGTCCAGCCCCAGCAGAAGCGTGCCCATGATGGGCAGGATCAGCCGCCAGGATCGCACTGCAAGCCAAAGCCACAGCACGACCAGGACCAGGCTGGCCGCCAGGCCGCTGGCCGCACCATGGGCGACGGTCGCGAACTCGTCGTCATCCAGTGCCACGGGCCCGGTGATGCGCACCCGCGCGCTGCCGTCGCGCACGAATGGCAGGCCGGCGGCGGCGCGCCGGATCGCCGCCGTGGCCCTGGCGCCGGGTTGCAGGGCGCCGTAATCGGGAATCGGCTTGATCAGCACGAAGCGGTAGCGCCCCGCCAGTGCGGCGGCCGGGCCAGCCAGGAGGGTTTGCCAGGACAGCGTGCGTCCGTCCTGCAGCGCAGCGTGAAAGCCGCGCAGCGCCGGCGCGAATGCAGTGAGGTCCGCATGCTGGCGCGTGACGCCCATGCCGATCAGCGACAGGGCGCTGGACAGCCCGGCCAGGCTGGGATCGGCGGCCAGCTGGCCCAGGAACGGCTGGGCATCGACGGTGCGGTCGAGCAGGTCGGCCAGCTTGGCGGTGTCCAGATACAGCAGGCCGTTGCGCTGCAGGAAAGGCGAGTCGGTGGGCTGGACGACCGAGGTGAAATGCACGTTGTCGGGGCGCAACGCGGCGGCCAAACCGTCGGCGGTGGCGTCCGCCTCCTCCGGTATTGCAGCGTCGATCACCGCCACCAGGATGTTCTTGGTTTGCGGAAAGGCGTCGCGCAGCGCGTTCTGCCGCTGCTTCCAAGGCAGGCTGGCGGAGAACAGCGTGCCGGTATCGGTGCTGACGCCCAGATCGGCGCGTATCGTCAGCACGCCAAGCACCGCCACCACTGCGGCCAGGGCCGCTACCACCCGCGGCCGCGTGCCGCACCAGGCGGCAAGGCGGCCCAGCATCACCGGCAGGCTGGGCGGCAGGCGCGGCATGGGCTAGCCCACCTTCAGGTGCTGCAGGCGCCACGCCGTCAGCAGCATGATCGCCGTGGCGCCGATGGCAGCACCGATCAGGACAGGGCTGAGCCAGCCGAGCCAGGCCAGGGGCGCCATCAGATACAGCGCATCCTCCGGATCGAACCCCCACCGGCCGGAATAGGCCTTGGTCCCTGGCGGGCTGCGCTGCTCCAGCCGGTGCGAGAAGATGCTGCCGAGCAGGAGGGTCAGGCCGGTCACCAGCCCAAGCGGCGCTGCCCAGGCACCAAGCCAGGAATGGCGCAGGCCGATGCCGATGGCGACGAACAGCAGCGCGTTTACCGTAATGTCCGTGTAGTAGTCGTACAGGTGCCCGCCGGGGCTGGCGAGCTTGCCCAGACGCGCCAGCTCGCCATCGGCGCGGTCCAGGAACGCGCTGAGTATCCACAGCCAGCCGCCCCACCACGTGCCGGCACGTGTGCCCGCCGCCAGGAGCGTGCAGGCTGCCAGGCCCGTGAGCAGCCGCAAGGTGGTCAGGTGGTTCGGCCGGATGGACGTGCCGATCATCGGGCGGACGAGCGGGCGGGCCAGCACATGACTCCAGGAGGAGCCGCTCACGGCCGCCGGTCCGGGGCCACGCGCCGGCCGGCGGGCGGTGCCCGGTGTTCCATGCCGTGCCAGGCTGCCAAAGCGGGCAGGCCCAGCGCCACCTCACGTAGCCGTTTGACCAGGGACAGCGCGATGCCGACCTCGGGGGAGAGCTGGAAGAGCCCGCAAAGCACGATGTAGCCGCCCTCCTGCACGCCGAGCGCCCCCGGCACGGCAAACCCCGCCGCCTTCAGCGCCTGGCCAAGACTTTCTATGACAAGCCCGCTGCCCACGCCCACATCATGCCCCAGCACGTGCAGCGCAAGGCACACCTCCACCCCACCCAACAGCCAGGACAGCATGTGCCATACAGCGCCGAGCAGAACCGGGCCCGGCCGAGCGTAGCAGGCCAGCAACGATCTGTGCAGGCCATGCACCTGCGCCGTGCCGCCCCAGCCAAGCCGGCCGCCCAGCCGCAGCAGGAGCCCTTCCAGGACGCGCCCCAGCCCGAACCATTGCGCGCCAACGAACCCCAGCGCCACGCAGCACGCGGCGGCCAGCCCGCTGACCACATAGCCCGCCACGCCGCCGCCGCCCACAGTCAGCAGAAGCAGGGCCAGGCCAAGCAGGGTGAACAGTATCTGTGTCACCATCTCAAGCGTCAGGTCGGCAACCGTGGTGGCGATGGCCTCAGGCAACGCCATGCCGCCGCCCTGCAGCAGGCGCGCGGCGATCACCGGGCCGCCGATCTGCGCCACCGGCAGCAGGTTGTTCACCCCTTCACGCACCAGGCGCAACGCGCCGTACCTGGCGAGGTCTGGCCGTCCGGCCGCCGAGGCGGACACCGCCCGCCAGCCAGCCGCGGAGGCGGCGACCTGCACCAGATGGACGGCAACCACCGCGCCCAGGCCCAGCCACCCCGCCCGGCCGAGCAGCATGGCGACGTGCGCGAAACCGTAAGTGTGCAGCAGCCATGCCGCCAGGCACAGACCAGCCGCCCCGGCGAGGGCCGGCACCGCCCTCATGGCCGCCACATTTGCCGCCCCGGCGCCTGACCTTGTAGGCCACGCCCATGCCCGACATGGATGCCGACCAGCCCGCCCTGCTGCTCACCCCGGGGCCGCTCACCACCTCCGCCCGCACCCGCGCGGCGCTGGGGCGGGATTGGGGATCGCGCGACGCCGCGTTCATCGCGTTGAGCGAATCCGTGCGCGCCAGGCTGGCCGCCCTGGCTGGCGCCGCCGGCAGCCACGTGACGGTGCCCATGCAGGGAAGCGGCACCTTTGCCGTGGAAGCGGCGGTGCAGAGCCTGGTGCCGCATGACGGCAGGCTGCTCGTGCTGGCCAACGGCGCCTACGGACGCAGGATGGCCGAAATGGCGTCCAGGATAGGCCGGCTGGGCGGCGTGCTCGACGTGCCGGAAGACCAGCCGGTCCAGCCCGGCGCGGTCCGCGACGCGCTGGCCGCCGACCCCACGATCACCGACGTGGCGCTGGTGCATTGCGAGACCACCAGCGGGCTGCTGAACCCGCTGGCAGCAATCGCCGACACGGTACGCTACGCCGGACGCAGGCTGATCCTGGACGCGATGAGCTCGTTCGGCGCCATACCGATCGACGTGGCCGCCACGCCCTGCACCGCGGTGATCGGCTCGGCCAACAAGGGCCTGGAAGGCGTGCCGGGCCTGGGCTTCGTCATCGCCGAGCAGGCCCACCTTGCCACCTGCGCGCACAACGCCGTCAGTCTCAGCCTGGACCTGCATGCCCAGTGGCGCGGCTTCGAGGCCAACAGGCAATGGCGCTTCACGCCCCCGGTCCAGGTGGTGGCCGCGCTGGCTTCGGCGCTGGACCAGCTGGAGGAGGAAGGCGGAGTGCCCGCGCGTCACGCCCGCTACCAGGCCAATCGCGCCATGCTGGTGGCCGGCATGCGCGCGCATGGGTTCACCACCTACATCGACGACGCCCACCAGGCGCCGGTGATCGTGACGTTCCGCATCCCTGCCGGCGGCTGGTTCGATTTCGACGCGTTTTACACGTTCCTCGCAGCGCGCGGCGTGGTGATCTATCCGGGCAAGCTTACGCGTGAACCCAGTTTCCGCATCGGCTGCATCGGCGCTATCGGCGCGGCGGAGATGGCGCGTGCGCTCGCGGCCGTCGATGCATTCATGGTTGCGCAGTAGCCAAGCAAAGCCTTCTTTTTCGAGAAAAAGAAGCAAAAAGCTTTTGCGAGCGCTGTCGCGGACGGCTGAGTCGGCACGCATCAGTAACGCGCACCCGACTGCGAAATGAGTTTGCTGCTTGTGGCCTCATGCTTCGATGATGGTTCGGCAGCGAAGCCAGAAGGACCAAACGTCAAGGGCACCAGGAACGGCAAGGGACTCTGTTTCGCTGCAAGAAAGCCGTCCGCAGCCGAGTTTTCAAAAATTCCGGCAGCAAAAAGCAGCTTCGAAAATGACCAGGTATCTTGGCGTCCTTGGTGGTCAATCTCTTCTCCACCGTTTGCCGGGCGGCGGCCACACACAGGCCTGCCAGCGCTGTTCCCGATACGCCTCACCGAAGCGCGCCCAACGGAGACAAAAGTTTTTTGGTTCTTTTTTTCAAAAAAGAACTGCTTGCCTTCCACTCAACTCGCCGCCAACACGAATTGCCGAAACCGCCGCGCCACCTCATGCGGCGCCACGCCCGGCCGCCCCAGCCTCTCCATCGACCCCGGCCGTATGCGCACGTGCAGCAGCACCGGCCCGGCCAGCCCCAGCGCCGCGGCGAACGCGGCGGCGAACCCCGCTTCCGTGTCGCAACTGAACGCGTGGGCGTAGCCGCAGGACAGGGCCACGCCTGCGAAATCGACGCTGGC
Source organism: uncultured Acetobacteraceae bacterium (assembly GCA_964244695.1). Taxonomy (GTDB): domain Bacteria; phylum Pseudomonadota; class Alphaproteobacteria; order Acetobacterales; family Acetobacteraceae; genus BOG-908. The sequence continues at coordinate 62 of CAXTJZ010000098.1, read as the reverse complement.
CGACACCGTCGCCTGGCCGCCGGTGGAATCGTGCACGCCGTTATCCAGCAGCACGTGCAGCA
>CAXTJZ010000097.1:0-13220 GCA_964244695.1 uncultured Acetobacteraceae bacterium | reverse complement strand
CCAAGACGCTGGCGGCCTTCGGCGCGTTCACCGAAGGGCTGCAGCTGTTCGCGTCCTTCGCCATCCTGCTGAACTTCCCGCGCTTCAATAAGCTGAAGGGCATGGGCCAGATCGTCACCTGGTCGGTGCGCGACGAGACTCTGCATTGCCTGTCGGTGATCAAGCTGTTCCGCACCTTCATCCAGGAAAACCCCGAGATCTGGACGGAAGAGTTGCGCCGCGAGCTATACATCTGCTGCGCCACGATCGTCGATCACGAGGACGCCTTTATCGACCTCGCCTTCGAGCTGGGCCCGGTGGAAGGCCTACATGCCGCCGAGGTGAAGCAGTACATACGCTTCATCGCGGACCGCCGGCTTATGCAGCTGGGCCTGAGCCCGCTGTTCCACGTGGAGCGCAACCCGCTGCCCTGGCTGGACGACATGCTGAACGCGCCGGAGCACGCAAACTTCTTCGAGAACCGCTCGACGGAGTATAGCAAGGCGAGCACGGGCGGGACGTGGGATGACGTGTGGCCGGAAGTGGTTGCGGGGCATGCGGATTAAGTAAGAAAGGCCTTCTTTTCTGAAGAAAAGAAGCAAAAGCCCTTTGCTCCCGTCGTCAGGATGTAGACCCGCCCTGGTTCTGCAAGTGCGCACGCCTGCAGAACCAAAGCGGGCGTTCGTGCAGACGAGGTAGCGAAAGTCTTTTGCTTCTTTTCTTCAGAAAAGAAGGTTTTTCTTTCTTAACGCTCTCGGAACCACCACCCGCTCCCGATTAAGCACGCCCCCCAAAACGTTCCCCCCCGCCGCCTGCACCCGCTCTACGGCCGCCCGTCCGCCCGCGAATGTTGAGTGCCCCCCGCGCATCACCAGCACCATGCCATCGACCGCGCGGCAGGCGGCCACCGTGTCCTTGTAGGGGCCCACCGGCGCCAGATCCACGACAGCCGCGTCCACGAACTCCAGCAACGCGCCAAGCAGAGCGCGCAAATCGTCCGCGGCGATAAGCCCACCCTCGCGCATGGCGGCCGGAAGCAGCACGATCTGCTTATGTCCGCGTGCCATCTGCAGCGCGCTGCCCAGCGAGATGCGGCGGGCGAGCACGTCCGTGAGGCCAGGCCCGTCCGGCAGGCCAAAGGCGCGGCGCAGGCTGGCGCTGCGCTGGTTTGCTTCCACCAGCACCACGCGCTTGCCGAAATCCTCCGCCAAGCAAACGGCCAGGTTGCGCGCGACCGTGGTGGCGCCGTCACCATGCTGCAGGCCGGCCACGCCCACCGTTGTCGCACCACCGTCCCCGGCGGCCATGGCGCGCAGGGCTACGTCGCGCAACGCCTGGTCGCCAAGGCGTGGCAGGGCGGGGTGGGTGGGGAGCAGGCGGGGGTCGCCAGGAACTAGCTCGCCTGGGAGGAGCGCTTCGGCGATGTCCGTGGACAGGCTGGAGATCACGAAGCAAGGCCTTCTTTTCTGAAGAGAAGAAGCAAAAGACTTTTGCTTCCTGTCGAGGCTTCATCTAGCCGGCGTTCGTGGGTCACAGCGCTTGCACCGGCAGCTCGTTCAGGCTGGCCAGCACCTCTATGCCAAGCAGGCGCGGCAGGTCGGCCGGGCGATCTATGGTCAGCCGCCTTGCTTCAGCGCGCGCGGCGGCGGCCAGTCCGGCGGCAAGTCCGGCGGCCGCGGAGAGCAGCACCAGCAACGGTTGGCGTGGCCAGTCGGCAGCAGGCGGCGGCGCGGCGGCGCTCACCAGCTCAGCGCTCTGCCAGCCCTGCGCCAGCTTGGCACGCGCCGCCACCAGGCTAGCCTGCGTGGTGGCCAGCTCGGCCGCCTTGGCCTGGCGCGTCTGCGCCAGCAGCTCGGTTCGGGACAGCTGCTGCTCCAGCACGCCGGCGCCCGCCTCGCCGTCGGCGATCTCCGCGGACAGCCTGGTCAGCCGGTCGTCCAGCGTGGCGGAGCGGCTCTCGGCGATCTGCAGCGCCGTCGCGTAAGCCTGTTCGCGGGCGCGCGCCATCTCGCGGTCCAGTGCCCGCAAAGCGGCGCTGTCCTGCTGGCCGGCGGCGAGGAGCTGCAGGCGACGGTCCAGCAGGGCGGCCAGTCCGGCCGTCAGCTTGTGCGCGCCCCCGTCTGCGTCGGCCACCTCCACCCAGCCACCGCCCTGGTAGGTTTTGCGCAGGGTGTCGGCATGAAGCTGGGCGAGTGCGCGGTCCAACCGTATCTGGTCGGCGGTGGCGCGTGTTGCCGTCAGCCGCTCATGCGTCCGCGTCAGACCGTCACGCAACACCTCCGAGCTTTGGCCGGCTAGCTGCCTGTCCAACCCGTCCAAGCCCGATTGCGCCGCTTCGACCTGGGCCTGTGCCTGCGCCACGGCGGCGTGGGACGCAGCCCCGGCAGCACCCGTCAGCGCGTGTCCTGCCACGATCATGTTGAGCGCCTTGGCCGCGAAGACCGGGTCCGACCAGGTGAAGCTCGCTTGGATGACGTTTGTGGCGGGCGCGGTGCGCACGGTAAGCGCGCCCGCGAGGCGTGCGCCAAAGACGGCCGGCGTTTGCGGCGCCGCCAGGCCGAGCCGGCCAGCAATGGCATCCAGGAAGCCGGGTGGCGGGCGGCTGGCCAGCAGGCTGGGCAGCACGCGCGCCACCGAAGCGGGGTCGCGCAGCAGTTCGGCCTGGTCGCGCGCCGAACGGCCGGGACCGTCCTGGCTCGATTGGGCAACCAGCCTTACCGTTGCCGTATAATGCGGGCCCCAGGCTTGCGTCAGCGCCAGCCCGGCGGCGAAACACAGGCCGGCCACTGTGACAATGCGCCCGGCGCGGCCGAACAGGACGTGCAGCACATCGTCCAACATCTGCCGCTCGCGTTCGGTCATCTGACACCTAATAAACGGTTCCGTAACGACCTAACCACGGACGTGTTGACTTTTCAACGCTTTTGCTTGGCTGCGGCAGGTATGATGTAGCCGAATCCGCGCTGGCGCGTTACGCACGCTTCCAACCTTGGGGGACACTCACCTTGCGGGCGCTGATCGACGCCATCCTCAGCCGGTTCGTCACCGCCGGCCGGCTGACCGTGCGCTACCCGGACGGCACGCTGGGCAGCTACGGCCCGGGCGGGCGGCCAGTGGCGGGTGCGACGATCGGCAGCAACCGCACCATACGCGGCCTGCTCAGCAACCCGGCTCTGGTGTTCGGCGAGGCGTTCGTGGCCGGCGATCTGGTGCCGCTGGACTGCCGGCTGGAGGATATACTCGACCTGCTGTTCGCCAACCTGGCCAATGGCGGCCGCCACCCCGGCCTGGCGCTGCGCCGCACCATCGCGCGCGCCTTGCGCAACGCCAGCCAGTACAACCCGGTCCCGCGCGCCAGGCGCAACGTGGCGCATCATTACGATCTGAACGGGCGGCTATACTCGCTGTTCCTGGACCGCGACTGCAACTACTCCTGCGCCTATTTCGCCACCGGCAGCGAGACGCTGGAGGAGGCGCAGGCCGCCAAGAAGCGGCACATCGCCGCCAAGCTGTGCCTGACCCGGCCGGACCTGCACGTGCTGGACATCGGCTCTGGCTGGGGTGGCATGGCGCTGACCCTGGCGCAGGATTACGGCGCGCGGGTGACCGGCATCACGCTCTCTACCGAGCAATTGGAGGCGTCACGCGCGCGGGCCGAGACGGCCGGCCTGTCGGGGCGGGTGCAATTCGAGCTGCTGGATTACCGCACCGTGCGCGGCACGTTTGACCGCGTGGTCTCCATAGGCATGTTCGAGCATGTGGGGATCACCCACTATCCGGAGTACTTCCGCACCCTCCGCCGCCTGCTTGCCGAAGACGGCGTGGCGTTGATCCACGCGATCGGCCGCAGCGACGGGCCGTCTGTGACGAACCCCTGGATCACACGCCACATCTTCCCGGGCGGGTATTCGCCGGCGCTGTCCGAGGTGTTCCGCGCAGTGGAGCAGGAGCGGCTGATTGCCACCGATGTGGAGATACTACGGCTGCACTATGCCGAGACGATACGGCATTGGCGCCGGCGGTTCGATGCCAACCGGGACGCGATAGCGGCGCTCTACGACGAACGTTTCTGCAGGTTGTTCGAACTGTATCTGGCCGGCAGCGAGTATTCATTCCGCCACTTGAACCACATGGTGTGGCAACTGCAGCTCGCCCGCCATCAGGCCGCCGCACCTCTGACGCGCGATTACATGCTGGCCTCGGCGCCTGCGACTGAGGCGGGGAAGCGGCCGGTGCTGCCGCCTACTTTGAGCCGCAGTTTGGGGGAGTAGGACAAGCAGGACGCAAAGCCTTCTTTTTTGAAAAAAAGCAAAAACTTTGTCTGGCTGTGCGGAGTGGGTGATGGTCCGGCGGGTGGTTCTGAACGCTGCGGATGTCCATCTCTGGGCGTGATCACCTGCAAGGACACGCGATGCCCAACCACCCCGCTTTGACCGCCGGCCGTGTTGCCGTCATCACCGGAGCCGCCAGCGGCATAGGCCGTGCCACCGCCCTCCACCTCGCGAAAATCGGCCTGAAAATCTGCCTGGCGGACCTGCCGTCAGACACCCTCACCCAGGCAGCCGCCGCCGTCACCGCCGCAAGCCCCCAAGGCGCATCTTCCGTGCTGGCCGTGCCGACAGACGTCAGTGACCTCGCCCAGATCAACAACCTTGCCGACACCGTCTATGACCGCTTCGGCGAAGTCGCACTCCTGATGAACAACGCTGCCACCGGCATCTCCGCCGGCCCCTGGAACAACATCGAAACTTGGCGCCGCCTGTTGGAAATCAACCTGTTCGGCGTCATCAACGGCGTCCACGTATTCACCCCGCGCATGCTCGCCCAAAACACCGGTTGCGCCATCGTCAACACCGGCTCCAAACAAGGCATCACCTGCCCGCCAGGAAACACCGCCTACAACGTCAGCAAAGCCGGCGTGAAAGCCCTGACCGAAGCCCTCGCCCACAGCCTGCGCAACACGCCAGGCGCCAACATCACTGCGCATTTGCTGATCCCCGGCTCCACCTTCACCGGCATGACCGCCGGCAACAACACGGAAAAACCGCCGGGCGCCTGGACGGCCGACCAGGTGGCGGAGATGCTTCTCGGAGGCATGGCGGCCGGCGACTTCTACATCCTGTGCCCCGACAACGAAGTCACCCGCGCGATCGACAACAAGCGCATCCTATGGGCAGCGCAGGACATCACGGAAAACCGCCCGCCGCTCTCGCGCTGGCACGCGGCGTATAAGGACGCGTTCGCGCAGTATCTGGCGTCGTAAGGAAGGAAGGCCTTCTTTTTTGAAAAAAAGAAACAAAAAACTTTTATCTTCCCGCCTGCACAGCGGCCCTGTCCGGTCCTGCGAGTGCGCGCATTTGCAGGATCGAATTTAGCCTCCGTGCAGGCGGGAAGATAAAAGTTTTTTGTTTCTTTTTTTCAAAAAAGAAGGCCTTGCCTTCCTTCCGCCCTCATAACAGATCCTCAACCCGAATAGGCAGCGTCCGCACCCGCCGCCCCGTTGCGTGATAGACCGCATTCGCAATCGCCGCATTCATGCCGACAACGCCGATCTCGCCGATGCCTTTCATGCCGATCGGGTTCACATCGGTGTCCGTCTCGTCCACGATGATCGCGTCCACGCCGTGCACGTCCGCGGCCACCGGAATGTGGTATTCGGACAGGTTGTCGTCGGTGAAGCGGGCCGCGCGCTTGTCGATCTCGGTGACTTCATGCAGCGCCGAGCTGATGCCCCAGATCATGCCGCCCATGAGCTGGCTGTGCGCGGTACGCGGGTTGATGATACGTCCGGCGGCAAATGCGCCGACGACACGGGGCGCGCGTATTTCGCGTGTGCGCGCGTGTATGCGCACTTCGGCGAACTGCGCGCCGAACGCGTAGGTCGTGAAATCCTCCCGCTGCGTGCCGCGGGAAATCGACATCTGGCCTTGATACAGCTTGGATATCGAGTCCTGCGGCTGGCCTTTCGGAACGTTCTCGGCGTACGCCTCGATCGCGCCGCTGCCGACGCGGGCTAACGCGTCGGTCAGCTTCTCGCTCACGCCCTCAGAGCAAACAAGAGTGCCCTCCTCAAGCCGCATGGTGGCCGGGTTCCGCCCTGCCAGGGGCCCGTTGCTCGCTGACGCACCTTGCGCCACGCGGGCGCGCAGCTGCTCGCAGGCCAGCGCCACGGCGTGGACGATGCCGGAGGCGTGGCTGGAGCCGGCGGCGAGGCCTGCCGGGGGCAGGTCGGTGTCGCCAAGCTGGACCACGATCTGGTCGAGCTTCACGCCCAGCCGCTCGGCCGTGACTTGCGCGATGATGGTGTGCGAACCGGTGCCGAGGTCGTGCGCCGCAATCTTCACCGTAGCGACGCCGTTGGTCTCCAGGATCACCCGGGCCGCACCTGCGCCGATGTTGGCGGGGTAGGCGGCCGCCGCGCAGCCCCATCCCACCAGCCAGTCGCCCTCGCGGTGGGACATCGGCGCCGGGTTGCGCTTCTCCCAGCCGAAGCGCGCGGCGGCGACGTCGAGGCATTTCATCAGCGAGCGGCTGGAGAATTTCAGCCCTGTCGCCGGATCGGTCTGCGTGTCGTTGATCCGGCGCAGCTCGATCGGGTCCATGCCGAGCTTCTCGGCCAGCTCGTCCATCGCGGCTTCCAGCGCGAACATGTAGGGCACGTCAGGCGGCGCGCGCATGAAGCCCGGCGTGCCGCGGTCGGCATGCACGATATTCACTTTGGTCAGGATGTTAGGGCAGGCATACATGCGCGCCGTCGTCTCGGTGCCGGACACGTTGTAGTCCGAGGGGCGGGACGTCAGCTCCCAGCCCTCGTGGCGCAGCGCCACCAGCTTTCCGGAGCGCTCGGCCGCGAGCTGGATGTGGTGCTGCGTCTCGGCGCGGTAGGTGCCGATCGTGTAGCAGTCGCTTCGTGTGGCCACGAACTTCACCGGCCGGCTCAGCCGGCGGGCCGCGATGGCGATCCAGGCGCTGCGCGAGGAGGGGATGCCTTTCGAGCCGAACGCGCCGCCCACGTGCCGGGCGACGACGCGCACCTTCCTGGGGTCCATGCGCAGCTGCTTGGCGACCGCGCCGCGCAGGCCATAGACGAACTGGCTTGGTTCGTAGAGCGTGAGGCTGCCGTCGTGCCAGGCCGCCGTGGTGCTGAACAGCTCGATCGGGTTGTGGTGCTGGGTCGGGGTGGCGTAGCGCTGGTTCACCGTCACCGCTGCGGTGGCGAACGCGGCATCGGCGTCGCCCACGCTGAAATCCTTGTGCTCGCCCGGCTTGCGCTGCTCTGTCTGGGCGCCGGGGCTGCCGAAGGTGGCGGCGGGCGCCTCCTCCGCGTAATCGACATGCACCTTGTGGGCGGCTTCACGGGCGGCCTCGTAGGTGTCGGCCGTGACCACGGCGACGATCTGGCCGGCGTGCCAGATCTGCGGCGTTTGCATCGTGGTAGTCTCGCCGCCGGGGCCGTGCGGCGCCGGTGGGTCGGCCTGCCCGCCCACGTTCTCGTGGGTCAGTATGTCGAGCACACCCGGCACGGCACGGGCCTGCGCCAGGTCAAACCCGCGTATGGTGCCGCGCGCAATGGTGCTTGTGACCAGGAAGGCGAAGGCCGGGTTGGCGACGGGCTCGTCGGCGGCGTAGAGCGCGCGCCCGGTGACCTTCGCCCGGCCTTCGATGCGGGGGATCGGGTCGCCGATGCGGGCCCAGGCGGAATCGTCGGGCATGGTCTAGCGCTCCAGTTCGGCGGCGGCGAGCAGCGCGCGTACCAGCGTGCGGCGGCCCAGCTCCGGCTTGTAGGCGTTCTCGGCATCGATGCGCGCGCCGGCAAAGGCGGCTTGCGCGGCGCGCTCCGCGGTCGCCTCCGTCAGCTCCTGGCCGGCGAGGGCAGCCTCCGCCTCGTGTGACCGCCAGGGCTTCGTGGCGACGCCGCCCAGGCCGATGCGGGCCTCGCGTATCGTGCCGCCATCCATGTCGAGGCCTACCGCCGCGGAGGCGAGGGCGAAGGCGTACGAGTCGCGGTCCCGCACCTTCACATAGAGGGAACGCCTGGCCCAGGGCGCGCGCGGCACGTGCAGGCCAGTGATGATCTCGCCTGGGCGCAGGTTGGTCTCGATGTCGGGCCGGTCGCCGGGGAGGCGGTGCAGATCCTCGAACGGGATGGTGCGCGGCCCGGCGCCGGAGACCAGGTCCACGGTGGCGCCGAACGCGGCCAGCACGGTGGCGAGGTCGCCTGGGTAGCTGGCGATGCAATGCTCGCTGGTGCCCAGCACGGCGTGCAGGCGGTTGGCGCCGCCGATGGCGGCGCAGCCGGAGCCGGGGTTGCGCTTGTTGCAGGCGGACCAGCCCGGATCGCGGAAATAGGCGCAGCGTGTGCGCTGCAGGATCGTGCCGGCGATGCTGGCCATGTTGCGCAATTGCGCACTGGCGGCCGCGCGCAGGGACTGCGCGATGGCCGGCCAGTGCCGCAGGGCGTCCACGCTGTCGCCGAGCTCGGACATGCGGGCCAGCGCGCCGATGTGCAGGCCGTCCGCATTTGCGGTGATGGCGCCGTACTCGCGCTTCAGGTCGCCGATCTGGACCAGGGATGCCGGATGCATGGCGCCGAGCTTCATCAGGTCCAGCAGGACGGTGCCGCCGGCGAAGAACTGCGCGCCCGGCAGGGCACCGGCGCGGACCGCGTCGGGGAGTTGGGCGGCGCGATGATACTGAAAGGGGGTCATGTCAGGCGTGTTCCATCGCGCGCTTGGCCTGGTTCACGGCGGCCAGGATCTTCGGGTAGGCGGCGCAGCGGCATAAGTTGCCGCTCATGAAGTCGCGTATCTCGTCGTCATTGCTGGCGTGGCCTTCGGTGATGCAGGCGATGGCCGACAGGATCTGCCCCGGCGTGCAGTAGCCGCACTGGTAGGCATCGTGGTCCAGGAACGCCTGCTGCATCGGGTGCAGCGGATCGTCCTCGCCGGCCAGGCCCTCGATCGTGGTGATCGCGGCCTCCTGCGCCGCCACGGCCAAGGTGAAGCAGGCGAGCACCCGCTGCCCGTCCATGAGCACGGTGCAGGCGCCGCACTGGCCCTGGTCGCAGCCCTTCTTGGTGCCGGTCAGGCCCAGGCGTTCGCGCAGCACATCGAGCAACGTGGTGCGAACGTCCACCGCGAGCGCGTGCTCGTATCCGTTCACCTTCAGGGTGATGTCCATGGCTGGGCTCCCGTAATCCGCACCTCAACACGCTGCCCTGGCAGGTTGTTCGATCCGCCGGCGATCCGGCCGGTCACGTTGTGAGGACACCGGGCGTGCGGCGCAGGCGGGAAGCGATGCTGCCGTCAGCGCGGCTTCGGATCGATCTCCTGCAGCTCGGCCGACAGGGCGCCGGCCTGCACGATCAGACGGCCGAGGGTGATCGGCAGGGAAAAGCGGCGCGGGCCGGCGCTGCCGGGGTTGACGTAGAGGACACCATCTTTGCACCGCACGTCCGGCTTGTGGGAATGGCCGTAGATGACGGCGTGTATGCCGGCAGCGCCAGGGTCCGGGCCGAGATGTTCCAGGTTGTGGAGCACGAGAACCCGCGTGGCCTCGCTCGCCGTGAGCACCTGCCGTTCGGGGATGTCCGCGGCCCAAGGCGCCGTGTCGATGTTGCCGCGCACGACGGTGACCGGCGCGATACGCGCGAGTTCGGCCAATATGCCGGCGTTGCCGATGTCGCCCGCATGCACGATGCGGTCGCTTCCTTGCAGCAGCTTTAGCGCGTGGGGCCGTAAGAGCCCGTGCGTGTCTGAGATCAGGCCGATGACGGTTTTTTGGGGCATTCGGGGCGAGGTTGATGCTTGGGCAAGGAAGGCAAGCAGTCCTTTTTTGAAAAAAAGGACCAAAAAACTTTTGCTTCCCCGCATTTGCAGCAGCCCGGTGCCTTCTGACGCGCCGAAGCACCTGAGCAGCGTAGTAGCAAAAGTTTTTTGCTTCTTTTTTTCAAAAAAGAAGGCCTTCCTTGCCCACCCCTCGCCCACGCGCCAAAAAGCCCAATGCTGAAACTCCGCATCATCCCCTGCCTGGACGTGAAGGATGGTCGCGTCGTCAAAGGCGTGAACTTCATCGACCTGAAAGACGCCGGCGACCCGGTGGAGCAGGCCGCCATCTACGACGCGGCCGGCGCCGACGAGCTCACCTTCCTGGACATCACCGCCAGCCACGAGCAGCGCGACACCATACTCGACGTGGTCCACCGCACCGCCGAGCGCATCTTCCTGCCCTTCACCGTGGGCGGCGGCATACGCAGCACGGACGACATGCGCCGCCTGCTGCTCGCCGGCGCCGACAAATGCGGCATCAACTCGGCCGCAATCACCAGGCCGCAGCTCATCGCCGAGGCCGCCGAACGCTTCGGCAGCCAATGCGTGGTGGCCGCGGTGGACGCGCGCGCCACGCGGCCCGGCCATTGGGAGGTGTTCTCCCATGGCGGCCGCACGCCCACCGGGCTGGACGCGGTCGCCTGGTGCCAACAGCTCGAGGCGCTGGGCGCAGGCGAGATCCTGCTCACAAGCATGGACCGTGACGGCACGCGCGCCGGCTTCGACACGGATCTGCTGCGCGCCGTCTGTGCCGCGACGCGCCTGCCCGTGGTGGCCAGCGGCGGCGTGGGGGCGGCCGCGCACCTGGTGGAAGGCGCGCGCGCCGGCGCCACGGGGCTGCTGGCGGCGAGCATCTTCCATTTCGGGGTGTTAAGCGTGGCGGAGGTGAAGCGCGCCCTGGCGGAGGCGGGGTTGCCGGTTCGGGCGTAGGCAAGAAAGCAAGCGGTCCTTTTTTGAAAAAAAGGACCAAAAAACTTTTGCTTCCCACGCCTGCGCAAACTGCCGGGTGCCTTCGGATGAACAAGCCGTTGCACCAGCGTGAGGAACAAAAGTTTTTTGCTTCTTTTTTTCAAAAAAGAAGGCCTTTCTGTCCTAAACTGAAGGAGACCAACCGCACGTGGCGAAGAAGCTTCGCAAGCCCGCAGACCGCCCACCCGCCCCCGTATCCAACGGTGTCTCGCCACTTGTTCTGGATCGCCTGTGGGACGTGGTGCAGGCGCGCCGCGACGCGGACCCGGCGGTCAGCCACTCCGCCCGCCTGCTGTCCCGCGGCACCGCCAAGGTGGCGCAGAAATTCGGCGAGGAAGCGGTGGAGTGCCTGATCGAGGCGGTGGCCGGCAACAGCGAGGCGCTGGTGGCCGAGTCGGCGGACGTCCTCTACCACCTGCTGGTGCTTTGGGTGTCGTCGGACGTGCATCCGTCCGAGGTTTGGGCGGAGCTGGAGCGGCGGGAAGGGATTTCCGGCATTGCGGAGAAGGCGGCGCGGCGGGTTGTTGGGGTGGATACGCGGAAGATTCCGTAAGCAAGGCCTGCTTGCCTAAACTGTTCCTGCGCGCAGCAGATCATGTATGTGCACCAGCCCAACCGGCCGCGCGCCATGCACCACGAACACACAGGTGATCCGCGCCTCGTTCATCAGAGCCAAGGCCGCGCCGGCCAAAGCTTCCGGCGGCAAGGTGTAGGGCCGCTTTCCCATGGCATCGCGTACCGGCCGGTCCACAAAGCCGCCGCGGAATGCGCGGCGCAGGTCCCCGTCCGTCAACGCGCCGACCAGGTTGCCGGCCGCATCCACCACGCCGGCGATGCCGAACCGCTTGGACGTCATCTCGACAATCCCCTCGGCCAGCGTGGCGTCGTCGGGAATCGTAGGCAGCGCGTCACCGGTGTGCATCAGCGCGCTTACCTGCAGCAACTGCGCCCCCAGTTTGCCACCCGGGTGGAAACGGCCGAAATCGTCGGCGGAAAACCCGCGTTGTTCGAGCAGCAGGATCGCCAACGCGTCACCTGCCACCAACTGCATCGTGCTCGATGTGGTGGGTGCCAGACCGTTCGGGCACGCCTCCTGGCTTAGCGGCAAGGCCAGGCAAACATCCGCGGCAGTCCCCAGGGCGCTTTCCGCGCGCGAGGTGATCGCCACCAGCGGCACGGAAAAGCGCCTGGTGTAAGCAACGATGTCGGCCAGTTCGGCAGTCTCGCCAGACCACGAGAGCGCCAATACGACGTCGCTCTGCCTGATCACGCCCAGATCACCATGGCTTGCTTCCGCCGGGTGCACGAAATGGCTCGGCGTGCCGGTGGATGCCAGGGTTGCCGCGATCTTGCGGCCGACATGGCCGGATTTGCCCATTCCGCTTACGATGACCATGCCGGTTGCCGCGCCGATGATCGCGGCCGCTTGCGCGAACGCGTCCGCGAGACCGCGCGGCAACGCGCCGGCCAATGCCGCCAGGCCTTGCTGTTCCAGATCGATCGTGCGCGCTACGCTTTCTGCCGCGTTCAAGGCTATCTCCGTAAGGAAGCAAGCAGTTCTTTTTTAAAAAAAGAACCAAAAAACTTTTGGTCCCTGTCGGGTGCAAGCGGACAGGCGCGCGACAGCGGAGTAAAAGTCTTTTGCTTCTTTTCTTCAGAAAAGAAGGCCTTGCTTTCTTCCTACCAACTCTCGCGCCCGCTCCAAATCCGCAGGCGTATCGACCCCCAACGGCACATCATCCACAACAACCGCCTCCACCCGCATCCCCGCCTCAAGCGCCCGCAACTGTTCCAACTTCTCACGCAATTCCAAAGCGGACGGCGGTAGTGCAACAAAACGTTCCAGCGCCGAACGCCGCCAAACATATAACCCGATATGGTGATACAACGGCCCCTCGCCCCAGGGCGCCGTCGCACGGGTGAAATACAGCGCGCGGAACCGGCCGGCCCCGCTTTGCGAGCCGACCATCTTCACCACGCTGCTCGCCGCCGCTTCCCGCACGTCGGCAATCACCGCGACGGGGGTGCCGATATCTACTGCGGCATCGTCCAGCAGGCGCGCCGTCTCGCGGACCACATGCGGCGAGACGGTTGGCAAGTCGCCTTGGAAGTTCACGATGACCTCGTGCGTGCCGGCAGGATCGATAGTCGACAGCGCCTCGGCGATGCGGTCCGTGCCGGAAGGGTGTTCCGGGCGTGTCATTACCGCCTCGCCACCCGCCTGCCGCACGGCAGCGGCGATGTCCGCGTGGTCCGTGGCGACGATGACCGGCCCCAGATCCGCTTCGATGGCGCGGCGCCAGACATGGACGATCATCGGCTCGCCGCAGATGTCCAGCAGCGGCTTGTTCGGCAGCCGGCTTGCAGAGAGCCGCGCGGGGATAAGGATCAAAGGCAAGGCAAGCAGTCCTTTTTTGAAAAAAAGGACCAAAAAACTTTTACTCC
>CAXTJZ010000096.1:0-13246 GCA_964244695.1 uncultured Acetobacteraceae bacterium | reverse complement strand
GATCAGGCCGAGCAGGTGGCGCGCATTGCCCTCGATCTTCTGCACGTCGCGCGCAAGATCGTCGGGCGGGGTGCCGTCCTCGATCTCCTCGCCCAGCATCTCGGCATAGCCGATGATGGCCGACAGCGGCGTGCGCAATTCATGGCTCATGTTGGCGATGAAGGTGCTCTTCGCCCGGTTGGCGGCTTCCGCTTCGTCGCGCGCGGTCAGCAAGCTTTCCTCCGCCTCGCGCATCTCGGTAACGTCGGTGTTGGTGCCGAACCACCCCAGGATGCGGCCGTTCGGACAGGCCGCGTCCGGCTCCTCGCGTATCGGCAAGGCACGCGAGAGGAACCAACGGTACTGGCCGTCGCGGCCGCGCAGCGGGAACGTGTCTTCCCAGTCCTCGCTGGTGGCGAAACAATGCCGCAGGCGCTTCTCCACGCGCTCCAGATGGTCGGGGTGATGCACGTTTCTCCAGCCCCAGCCGGCCATCTCGGCAAAGGTGGTGCCCGTGTAATCGTACCAGCGGCGATTATACCAGGTGATCGCGCCCGCTGCGTCAGTCACCCAGATCATCTGCGGGATGGCGTCGGCGATGGTGCGGAAGCGCGCCTCGCTCTCGCGCAGGCGCTGATGCTCGGCGCGCCGTTTGGAGATGTCACGCAAGTGAATCGTGAACAGCAGGCGGGGCTCCTGCGCCACCCGGGTGACCGATAGCTCCATGGGAAATCGCCTGCCGGACGCATCGACCGCATCGACTTCGACACGCCCGCCGAACATCGCCTCCTCGCCGTCGGCGGCACGGGCGAAGGAGCGGCGGTGTCCCTCCAGCGTCTCGGCAGGGAAGATCAGCGGGCCGAGCTCCTGGCCGATGACCGAGGCGGCATCGCGGCCGAAGATGCGTTCGGCGGCGGCGTTGAACTCCAGGATGATGCCGCGCGCGTCCAGCGTGACCACGCCGTCGGGCAAGGCGGCCAGGATGGCGCCTTTCAGCCGCTCGGTCTCGCCCAGCGCGCCGGCCACACGCTTGCGTTCCATCGTCAGGCCGATCTGGTGGCCGAGCATGGAGACGGATTCGAGCAGGCTCTCGTCCAGCCCTATGGCACGGCGGCTGTAGAATTCGACGGCGCCCACGACGGTGGCGCCATCCATCAGCGGGAAAGCCAGCGCGCTTGTCAGGCCCAGCTGCGCCGCGTCCACGCTGCGCAAGCTGTCGGTGGCGGAAGACAGGTCGGCGACGTGGAGGGCGTTTTCCGTGGCCCATACCTTGCCCGGCAGGCCGGCGCCCAGTTCGAGCGCCGAGCCCATGCGATCAAGGGCGAATTCCGCGGCGCGGCCGGCGTCGCGCGATCGCCACTCTGCCACGCAGTGCAGAACGTCATGGCCCGGCACGGCTTCCTCGCGGCGCCAGAACGCGCCCACATCCCAGTCAAGGCCGGTGCCGATCGCCTCGAGCAGGCGCGCCGGCATGCTGGCCTCAGGCGTGGTGCCGGAGAGCACCTGGCTCGTGGCATATTGTACGGCCAGGCGCTTCTGGGCGTCCTGGCGGACGCTCACGTCGGTGAACGTTATGATGCTGCCGGCAATGGCATCCCCGTCCATCACCGCGGAGGAGGAATATTCGGCGAAGAAAGGCGTGCCGTCCCGGCGCCACAGCATCTCGTTGTCCAACCGGACCGACAACCCGCTTGTCAGGGTGTGCAGCAGAGGGCACTCGGCTTGCGGGAAGGAGGAGCCGTCTGGCCGCGTGTGGTGGATGGCCACGTGCATGTTTCGGCCGAGCAGGTCTGCCGGTCTCTCATAGCCCAGGATACCCAGCGCAGACCTGTTGATGAACAGGCAGCAGCCGGCCCCATCGACCACGTACACCCCTTCTTTCAGGGCGTCGATGCAGTGCCATTGCGTCAACCCCGGGGCGGGATCGCTCGTGATGTCATGATCGGCCATGTCGGCTCCAGGCAGGCCGTGCTGGCCGCGGTGTGGCGCAGGGGCAACGCGAGCGGAGGGTTGCCGGTTCTGCTGCAGGCGTATCAGATCGAGCAAGGCGGGACCTGGGACAAAGGCAAGGGCTGCGACACCTTCGGCCCCGTCGGGACATGCTGGTGACGACAGATAAGGTTGGCGACCCACAGCAGCACGGCCTGTGGCTGGAGCTTAATTGAAGCCGCGTGCAGGACGGCAATACGCGCATGATGATCTTCAGCGTGGCAAAGATCATCAGCTACCTGAGCGAGTTCATGACGTTGGAGCCGGGCGACATCGTCACCATCGGGACGCTGTCCGGCGTGGGGATGAAGCCGCCGATCTTTCTCAAACCCGGCGACGTGATGCGCCTGGGTGTCGAGAAACCTGGCGTACAGTCTCGGCGTGTATTGGATTGGCAACGCTGTAGAAGAAAGGAAGAAGTTCTTTTTTGAAAAAAAGAACCAAAAAACTTTTGTCTCCACTGTGTGCGCGTTGCCGATACGTGCGGCTAACGACTATGGCAGCGGGCGGGGGGGGGAAGGCCTCTTTTGCTGTTTCGGAAAAGAAGTCGTTGTTTCCTTCAGACCGCACAAAATCCGGAAATTCGTTCAGGTTGAAAGACCGCCGGGCGCACCATCCTGTCCGTGGGAACCATGTCAATGATCGTCGCCCGGGAAGCGGCAATCAGCTGAAGCAGCAGCCCGTCTTCAGGCACATTTTCGCTCTCCCAAACCACCGTCAGCTCCTGCCCGCAGGACGACGCATTGGCGCCAGTCAGGTCATCGGGTACGTAGTCCAGCATGTCAGTCGTATTCCTCAGCGCGAAGTCGCCGGTGCAGGATACGATTGTGCAGGTGCGAAGTTACGCAAGATTACCGTTTCTTGCGCGGAAAGCTGTAAAGGCGACCGCCTCGGGGGCTGTGAATTGTAAATCGCCCGTCTGCGTCACCAGCCGGATGCCTCAGGCAAACGCAGGACGCTGAAGCGGCGGAAGGACAAAAGTTTTTTGCTTTTTTTTCAAAAAAGAAGTCCTCGCTTCACTTCCCAGCCACATGAAACCGCAGATCCCGCGTAGCCATCCGGTTGATCGCCTCCGGCACAAACGGCGTGATCAACGCCAGCCCGAACAGCATCCGCGGAAAGCCGATTACCGCCCGATTGCGCGCGACGCCTGACGCGATCAGGCGCGCCGCCGCAGGCGCACTGATCTTCCCGGGCTGCTTGCCGATGTGGCTGTCGGTCATGGCGCTCGCCACGTATCCCGGGCACACCACAGACACACGCACCCCGGCCGGCTGCAGCGCCGCCCGCAACGCGCGGCCGTAGCCCAGCAGCCCAGCCTTGCTGGCGCTGTAGGCCGGCGCGTCAGCCACGGGCGAGATGCCGGCCAGCGAGCTGACCAGCACGATGTGCCCGCGTCCGCGCCTGGTCATGCCGGGCAGCACGGCGTGCACTGTGTCGATGGCGCCGAGCAGGTTGATCTCGACCACGCGGCGGGCCGCCTCGCCATCCTCCAGCGTGCCGTCCGCCTGCCTGCCTTCCAACACGCCGGCATTGGCTACCAGCAGGTCGATTGGGTGTGCGGCCTCGAACCCGCCGAGGAAGGCCGCTACTGCCGGCCGGTCCCTGACGTCGAACACGCCTTGCGAGACTGCAGCGCCTGCGTCGCCCAGCTGCGACGCGACGGTGCCAAGGCGGGCGGCGTCACGGCCGGTGATGCCCAGGGTCACACCCGGGCGGGCATAGTGGACGGCTAGCGCCGCGCCTATGCCGCTGGATACGCCGGTGATCACGATATTCAGGAACTGGTTCAGGGTGTGACCTTTGCGTGAAAGGAAGGAAGCAGTCCTTTTTTGAAAAAAAGGACCAAAAAACTTTTCCTACCCCGCATCTGCGGCAGACGGTTCTCTCCGGTGAGCGCGCGCGTCGCAGCGTCGAGGGAAGCAAAAGTTTTTTGCTTCTTTTTTTCAAAAAAGAAGGCCTTGCTTGCCTTACCGAAGCTCAGTCACAGCCGCCACCGCCCCGTCGATCTCCTCCTCCGTATGCTCCGACGAGATAAAGAAGCGCAGCCGCGCGGACCGCTCCGGCACGCCAGGCGGAATGATAGGAAATGCGTTATAGCCGCGCGTCAGCAGCCGGTCCGCCAGCGTTAGCGTCCGCAGCGAATCCCCCAATACTATGGGTGTCACCGCATAACCCCAGCTCGTCCCGACATCGAGCCCCGCCGCGCGGGCGCTTGCGAGGAAACGCTGCCCGTTCGCCTGCAGCCGCGTCACCCGCTCCGGCTCGCGCAGCATCAACCGTATGGCGGTCAGCGCCGCCACCGCGGCTGGCGCCGGCAGGCCGACGCTATAGACCATGCCCGGCGCGGTAAGCTTGAGGTAGTCGATAAGTGCCGCGCTGCCGGCCACGTAGCCGCCGCAGCTGACCAGCGTCTTCGACAGCGTGCCCAGCCAGATGTCCACCCGCCCGGGATCGACGCCCGCCATCTCGAAGATGCCGAGACCCGTCCGCCCGAGCACGCCCAGCGCGTGGGCGTCGTCGACCATAAGCCAGCACTCGTGGCGGTCCTTGATCTCTACAAGCCGGGCCAAATCCGGCCCGTCGCCGTCCATCGAGTAGAGGCCTTCGGAGACGATGAGCACGCGCTCGAAGCGGGCGCGGCTGGATGCGAGCATGGCGTCCAGCGCGTCCATGTCGTTATGCGGGAACGACCGCCGCGTGGCGCCGCAGAGCTGCGCGCCCACCACAACGCAATTGTGGATCAGCGAGTCGTGCAGGATCAGGTCTTTCGGGCCGAGCAGCGCCGCGATGGTGGAGATGGCGGTGGCGTGGCCGCTGACAAAGGCGAGTGCCGCCTCGCTTTGGTAGATGCCGGCCAGCGCGGTCTCCAGCGTGGTGTGGAAATCCCGCTCGCCGGCGGTGATGCGGCTGGCGGAAACGCTGGTGCCCCATTCCGCCGTGGCCGCGCCCACCGCTTCGGTGATCTCCGGATGGCCGTTCAGGCCGAGATAGTCGTAGGAGGCGAAGTTCACCACCTTATGGCCCTCGACGACGCTGCGTGCGCCGGCGCGCGCCGCATGCGTGCGGTAGAACGGGAAGCGCAGGCCCATCGCATCGGCCATGCTGCGTTGATTGTTCAGGAGCTGGTAGGCCGGCAGGCTTTCGAAGCCCATCTCGCGTCTCGGCTGGACCGGCGGCGCTTCCGGCTCGGGCGCGGTTGCAGGGGCGGTGCGTCGCATGGCGTCGAGCAACGCAGCGCGGGCGCCGCCTGTCAGGCGGCCGGCGGGCGGGGCGGCGTTCACGCCGGCACCACGGTCGCCGCATTGCGCCTTTGCGCTGCATCGACGGCGTCCATGCCGGCTGCGAGCGTGGCGTCGTCTATGCCGTGGCGCTGCATGATCTGACGATTGGCATCCTGACTGGTCTCTTCGGGCGGCCGCTCGCCGGTGCGCAGGCTGGCGATCAGCCGGGCGGCAAGTTCGTTGATGCTGACGCCGGCGCTGATCGCCATCACGGGCAGCTCGATACCGAAGCGTTTCTCTATGCTCATGCGCAGATCAAGGCTCATCATGGAATCCAATCCCAGCTCGTCGAGTGGCCGGGTCATCTCGATCTCGTCCGGCGGCAGACGGAAGATGCGGCCGACATCGGCGGCTACCAGGGACGCCACAAGCGCGCGGGCGTCGCCGTCACTCTTGCCGGCGATGCGCGTGGCCAGGTCCGTCTCCGCCTGCACGATGGCTCCGGCGCCGGCAAACAGCCCGGCAAAGGCGGGGGTTCGCAGCAGCTTGAAGCGGTGCTGCGCGTCGCCGCCGCGGAACAGCGCGCAATACGTCATGGCCGGGCCGTCCTGCTGGCCGAGCAGGGTTCCCAGGTGGTCCAGCGCGGCTTTGCTGGTCATGGCCTCGATACCGGCAAGGCGCGCCAACCTGGCCGCATTCTCCGGGTCGCGGGCGAGCAGGCCGGCGTCCGAGATCGCACCCCAGCCCACCGCCAGGCCGGGCAGGCCGGCGGCACGGCGCCGCGCCATCAGGCCTTGCAGGTAGCCGTTCGCGGCCACGTAGGCGCCCTGCCCGGGGTTGCCGACCATGGCGGCGACCGACGAGAACGCGACGAAATAGTCCAGCGCCGCGCCGCGGGTGGCAAGGTCGAGGTTTTCCGCGCCGGCCACCTTGGGGGCGAGCACGGCCGCCAGGCGGTCCGGATCGAGATTGGCGATCAGCGAATCATCCAGCACCACGGCGGCGTGCAGCACGCCGGCCAGGCGGCCATGGCTGCGCGTCAGGCGCTCGATCAGTGCCGTCACCGCATCCGCGTCGGTCACGTCCAGCGCCTCGGCGATCAAAGTAGTGCCACCTTCGCGCAACGCGGCCGCACGCGCTTGCAGATGCAGCTCCAACGCACCGCGGCGCGAGGCCACGACGATCGTGGCGGCACCGAGCCCGGCGAGCCAGCTTGCCGCCTCGAAGCCGAAGCCGCCCGCGCCGCCCACCACCAGGTGCACCCCCGGCCCAGGGCGGAACACGCTTGGCGGCACGACAGTGGCAACCGGGTCGGCTGCCGGGCGGATCAGGATCTTGCCCACATGGCCGCCCGACTGCATCAGCCGGAAGGCACGGCCCGTCTCGAACCAGTCGAACGCCTGATACGGCAGCGGCGACAGCGCGCCGGCGGCGAAGTGCCCGGCGAGTTCGGCCAGCATGCGCTCGACCAGGCCGAGGTTCGCCGCCAGGAGCTGGTCCAGGTCGACGCCGAAATAGCTGAGGTTGCGGCGGAACGGGCGCAGGCCCACCGCGGTGTTCAGCACGTAGTCGCGCTTGCCGAGCTCGATGAAGCGGCCGAACGGCTTGAGGCATTTCAGCCCGGCCTGCATGGCCTCGCCGGCCAGCGAGTTCAGCACCACGTCCACGCCGCCGATATCGGCGCGTATCTCGTCGCCGAAGGCAATGCTGCGCGAGTTGTAGATACGCTCCGCGCCGAACGCCGCCACCAGCGCGCGCTTCTCCGGCGAGCCCACGGTAGCCGCCACCCTTGCACCGCGCAGGCGGGCGATCTGCAGCGCGGCCAGCCCCACGCCGCCCGCCGCGCCATGTATCAGCACCCACTCGCCCGGCTGTATCTGCGCCATGTGTACAAGCGCGTACCAGGCGGTCAGGAAAGCCACGGGTATGGTGGCGGCGGCCTCCGCTTCCACGCCGTCGGGCACGCGCACGAAAACGCGCGCATCCGCGGTCGCGTGGCTGGCGAAGCTCTCGCGGCCGAAGCCCATCACCGTGTCGCCCGGTTGCAGGTGGCCGATGCCGGCGCCCACGCGCAACACCTCGCCCGCGCATTCGAAGCCGAGCACAGCGCCCGCCATGCCGTCGTCGAGCACGTCGTCGTCCAGCAATCCGCTCGCCAGCATCACGTCGCGAAAATTCAGTCCGGCGGCGGCGATGCGTATCTCGATCTCGCCAGCGTCCGGCGCACGGCGCGGCTTCTCGATCCAATCGAGGCCGGCCAGCGCGCCTTGCGGACCGGCCTGCAGACGCACGGCATCCACGCGGGCGGCGGCTGGCGGGGCTGCCTGCAGACGCACGGCCGAGACGCCGCAGGCATCCACCAGCACTTCCGTCTCGTCGCCAGGCGCGGCAATCAGGTCCGCCAATCCATTAGCCGCCGCCGCCGCATCCAGATCCAGGGCAAGATCAACCAGGCGCAGGTCGAGGCCGGCATACTCATTCGTCGCGACGCGGGCGAAGCTCCAGACCGCCTCCGCCACGGGATCGACCAAGGCAGCCTCGCCCGCGCGCAGGCCACGAACCACAACCCACAGCCGGCATCCCGTCGCCCGCACCGTCTCCAGGACCAAGGCAAGTTCGGCCAGGCACCGGGCCAACCCGCCTTGTCCTTCCGCCCGGGCCAGGAACACCAGCCCGGCGCGGGCGGCGTCGGCCCCGGCTGCGGCAGTCCAGGCGTGCGGCATCTCGCCGCACGTGGCGAGCTGCACCGTATGGCCGCGCAGCACGAGCGCGTCGGCCAGGTCAGGCCAATCCTGCATCAGCAGCATAGGCATGGCGCGGGCAGGCGTCACCGCGATGCCGTCCGCCGATACAGGACCGGCATGTCCGATTACCAGGCTGCCGGCGCCGTCGCCGAGCGCATGCACGGCGATGTCCGCGAACCCTGCCGTCACCGCCCATCGCCTGCCGTCGCGCGCGGCGCCGATGCGGCCGAGGGGGGCGTAGGCGAACCAAGCCTCCTGCGTGCCGAGTAGGCAATCGAACGCCGGGCTGGCGGGCGGCTGCAACACGCAGAGCAGCCCGCCAGGGGCCATACGTTCCGCGATGGCGTGACCCAGCGTGCTCTCCCCGGACAAAGGTGCGAGCGCCAGACAGAACGCCACGTCGAACGCTGGCACGGCGTCGGCCTCTTCGTGCAGGAACGCGACGCCGTCTGCTTCGCCGTGCCGGGCCTGGACCAGGTTGAGCCGCTTAGGATCCGTGGCGATCACAGAGATCGTCACCTGCTTATCCTGTACGAGCTCAGCCAGGCTTTGCAGCACGCCCAGGCAGAACGGCTCGGCGACCAGCACGCGCAGCGGTTCGGGCGCGATGCGGCCCTGCAGGGCGATACATATCGTCCGCGCCACGGCGAGGACAGGCGCCAGCAGGATGGTGTCGCTCTCGAAGCGCTCGATCAGCGCGGCGCTGAGGGGAAGGGCAGCGCCTGTACGAAGCACGCCTGGCAGGCCGGCCAGCGCCTGGGCTGCAAGCAGGATCTCCGCGCCGGCGCCGGGATGCTCCGCGGCGAAAGTCTGCAGGATGTCGCCCGGCTCCGGCAATCCGCTGTCCTCGGCCAGACGCCAGCAGGCGGTGTCCTGTGTCGCAAGACCGGCACGACCCAGATCGGCAAGCAAGGCCAAGGGCAGTGCAGCCAGGCCGGATTTGGGCAGGGTGCGCCCGTCGGCGGACAATGCGCGCAAGCTCTGGAAGGCGAGGGCGCGGGCGAATGCCCCAAGATAGAGCCACGACTCCGGCGTGGCTTGGGTGCCCAGACGCTCAAGCGCCACCATCGCGCAAGCGCGCATTTGCGTCTGCGCACCGGCACGCGACAGGCGTATCGTCTGCTGGCGGAAGAACACCCGGTCGTGCGCAAACCGCTCCAGCACGACCGCGCGGAACAGCCCGCCAGCCAGCACGGCGACCGTGCGCCCGTCCGCGTCGAGCAATGTCACGTCGATGCTGAGCGAGCGGTCGGTCTCGCGGTTGATCACCACCTGCGCACGCACAGGGGATGCGTGGTCGACCTGCACGCGCAGCCTGGCGAAACGGACGGGCAGATAGGCGTGGCGCTCGTCCGCCCTGCGCTTGATGTCGTCGAACATCGCGTGGAAGGCGGCGTCCAGCGCAATAGGGTGCAGGATGTTGCGGATTTCGGCTTCGTCCGCCTCGGCCACAGGTGCGAGCTCAACCTCGATATGCGTGCTGCTGCGTGCGCCGCCCTGCACCAGGCGGAATGCCGGGCCGTAGCTGACGCCGCTGGCCGCAGCGCTTCCATACACCTCATCTGCGGTCAGCAGCTTCGGCATCGGCGGCATCGCGACCAAGGCGGGGACTGGCGAGGCGACACGCACGATGCGGCCCGTCGCATGCAGCGTCCACTCGCCTGCGCTGAAACGCGCGCGGCTCCAGATCTCCACGACGGACGCCTCGCCATGCAGGCGCACGGACAGCTCGCGCATCTGGTCCGGCGGCAAGGTGAGCCAGGCCAGCAGGTCGAAATCCTCCAGCCCGATCGGGCCGGCGGGATACACCTCACGCGCCACGGCAAGCGCCATTTCGGCAAAGGCTGAGGCAGGGACGACGATCTCGCCGTCTATGCGGTGGTCGGCCAGGTAAGGGACCGTGGTGGCGTCGATCAGGTTTCGCCATTCCGGCGTGCCAGCGCGCAGCCTGGTGCCGAGCAGCTTGTGGCGAGGTGCAGCGCCGCACAGATCCATCGCCTCGCTCGTGGGCGCCGTCTGAAAAATCTTGCGCTGCCACGCATAGCCGGGCAGCCGGACGCCTCCGGCGGGGCGCTGGCCGAACAGGCGGGCGCGGTCCACATCGCAGCCGAGCACCAGGGCCCGGGACACGACCAGCAGCAGCGGGTTGCCGCCGGCATCCTTCTCGGCGAGGCTCGGCATCGCCGTGCCGTCCAGCCCGGCATGGCGCAGCGTGTCGGTGATACTCGCCTGCAGGATAGGGCGCGGACCAACCTCGACGAACACGGTGGCGCCCATGCGGCCGGCCCGCTCGACGGCGTCGCTGAACAGCACCGGCGCGCGCACGTTCTGCCACCAATATGCCGCATCCAGCTTTTCGCCAGGCACGACAGACCCGGTGACGGTGGAGATGAACGCCACGTCGCCAGGTGCCGATGGGATGGTGCCGAAGGCGCGCAGGACAGGCACGCGCAGCCGGTCCAGCAGGCTGCAATGGAATGGATAAGCCAGGTCCAGCACACGCGCGGCAACACGGCGCCGGCGCGCCAGCTTCGCAAACGCCTCGATGGCGGCCGTGGGGCCGGAAATGCTGACCGAACCCGGGCTGTTCACCGCGGCGATCTCGAGGCTCTCCAGGCCAGGTTCGGCGAACAGCGCCAGCGCGCCGTCACGCGAGATGTTGGCCACCGCCATGCCGCCCAGGCCGTGCGCCGCCTCCTGCTGCGCGCTGCGATGGAAGATCACGCGCACCGCATCGTCCAGGCTGAGCGCACCGGCAGCCTCGGCGGCCGCGATCTCGCCCAGGCTGTGGCCAAGCACCATGTCCGGCACCAGGCCGTAGGCCGCCAGGCTCGCGGTCAGCGCCGCCTGCACGGCGAACAGCAGCGGCTGTATCAGCTCTGCCTGACGCAGCGAGCTCGCGTGGTCGGGGTCATGCAGCGCGTGCTCCAGCGACCAGGTGGCGAAGCGCGCGAAGCTCTTATCCACGGCGCGGAACCGGGCGCGGAAGGTGGCATCGGCGGCGAACGCCGTGCGGCCCATGCCGATCCATTGGCTGCCGTTCCCGGAGTAGACGAAGCAGACCTTTGGCGGATGCGAAGGGGCGACACCCTCGGCGCCGCGCGCCACGGCGGCGCCGCCCGCGAACCGGCGCAGCGAGGCAGCCGCTTCGTCATCCACCGGAACGGCGATACGGTGGCCGGCAAGGTCGCGCTGCCACGCCACCGCGGCCGCAAGCTGGGCCGTGCCGTGGCCCGCCTCGATCAGCTCGGCATAGGCGCGGCTGGTCTGGCCCAGCGCCTGGCGGGAATGCGCCGAGAGCACCAGGAGCTCGGCATCGGGACCCGCCGCACCGTTGACGCGCGCTTGCGGCGTCTCGCCCGGCTCCGGCTGGCGTATCACCACATGCGCGTTCGTGCCGCCGAAACCGAAGGAGGAGACGCCGGCGAGCCACACGCCCTCGGCTGGCAGGGCAATCGGCGTTGTGGCCAGGCTCAGGTTCAGCGCGGCGAAGTCGATGGCCGGGTTGGCGGCTTGCGCATGCAGCGAGGCCGGCAGGCGGCGGTGCTCAAGTGCCAGTATCGCCTTGAGCAGGCCGGCCAGCCCGGAGGCCGGTTCTAGATGGCCGATGTTGGATTTTACCGAGCCGATCGGCAGCGGCAACGCGCGTCGCTGGCCAAGCGCGAGGCCCATGGCGGTGGCCTCCGCAGGGTCGCCCACGCTGGTGCCCGTGCCGTGCGCCTCGATGAAGGCCAGCCGGTCCGGATCGATGCCTGCCTCGCCGTACAAACGCTCGAGCAGGCTTCTCTGGCCCTCTATGGCGGGCAAAGCGATGCCGTTGGTCCGGCCGTCCGAATTGGTGGCGGACGCCAGCGCCACGGCGCGCACGCGCTGGCGCTGCGCGACCGCGGTCTGCAGCCTGGTGATCACCATCGCCACCACGCCCTCGCCGCGCACGTAGCCGTCCGCGCCGGCCCCGAATGAGTGGCACAGCCCGCTGGGCGAGAGCATGCCGGCGCGCGAGAAGCCGATGAAGGGAAACGGCGAGAGCAGCAGGTTCACGCCGGCCACGATCGCGGTGTCTATCTGGCCGGACGCGATGGCCGCCTGCGCCTGCGCGAACGCCACCAGCGAGGAGGAGCACGCGGTATCGACGGTGAAGCTGGGGCCGCGCAGGTCGAAGATGTAGGAAATGCGGTTGGCAAGCACGGAGAGCGTGTTGCCGGTCATGAAATGGCTGTCTATGCCGCCCAGATCGGCCACCTGCAGCGCGCCGTAATCCAGCCCGGACGCGCCGACATAGACTCCGACGTTCTCGCCCGTCAGCGTGGCAGGCGCGATGCCGCCATCCTCGAGCGCGCTCCAGACTGCCTCGAGCAGCAGGCGCTGCTGCGGATCCATCTCGGCGGCCTCGCGTGGGGAGATACCGAAGACGAGGGGATCGAAGGCTAACGCGTCGGCTATGTAGCCGCCCTGAAAGCTGTAGCTGAAACCTGGTTCGGACCGGCTCGTGTGCAGATAGCGCGCGGAGGACCAGCGGCCGGCCGGCACGTCACCTACCGCGCAGGTTCCGGTCTCGAGCAGCTGCCAGAACGCGTCCTCATCGGCGGCACCGGGCAGGCGGCAGGCAGCGCCCACGATTGCGACTCGCGAGTCGCGTGTAGCCGGCATCATCGACGGTGAGTCTCTTCGGAAAATCTGTTGTTGAAGCGGTTTTGCCGCCATGTCCATATCTGATGCTCGCTCGCGCATGTCTTCCCAACGCGCGAGACTGCGGGAAGACAGCAAGGCCTTCTTTTTTGGAGAAAAGAAGCAAAAACTTTTACTTCCCTGCCTGTACGCGGCTGTGCCGGTTCCGGATGCAACAAGCTGCGCAAATGCGCGGCAGTAGAAGGTTTTTTGGTCCTTTTTCTCCACAAAAGGACGGCTTGCCTTACGTTGTCTTCCACAGGTGTTCGAAAAGAGGTCACGATGCCGGAGAAGCTTCTGGTGCCGGTGCTGCTGGGCTCGGTCAGGCGGGACAGGCAAGGCGCACGGGCGGCCCGGATGATCATGCGCGCCCTGTCTTCGCGCGGGCATGAACCTGTGCTGGTCGATCCCATGGACCTCCAGCTTCCCTTGCTCGACCGGATGTACAAGGAATATCCCGAGGGCGAGGCCCCGCACGTGCTCGCGAACCTGGGCAACCTCTATGCCCGGGCGGACGGCTTCCTGATCGTCTCCGCGGAGTACAACAACGGCATACCGCCCGCCCTGAAGAACCTGCTGGATCATTTCCTGGAAGAGTATTTCTGGCGGCCGTCGGGCATCCTCTGTTACTCGACCGGGCAA
>CAXTJZ010000095.1:0-13323 GCA_964244695.1 uncultured Acetobacteraceae bacterium | reverse complement strand
TTGAGGACAGAGGGTTGGCGGAACAGGATTGGCTGAAAGACTGGGGCGTTATCTGGCGCAGCGAACTGCGCGCGTTGGCGGAGGACCGCGAAATCCGGGAGGCCCAGGAGGCAATCGGTGATGCGGCCGGACGCGCCAGGGCCGCATCGCCGGCGTGGCCCGCGGCCGCTGCTGTTCCACCTGACGCTGGCGGCACAGCCGGAACTGTCGCGCGCCTGGAGCGACGCCTGGCTGAGCTGGAGCGGCGCCTCGCCCGGTTGGACCCCACCGCGCCCTGACGCAGCCCTTCTGGCGGGGATAGCTGCCTATCGCGCCCACCCGTTCGAACGGCGCGTCACAGACCCGCCGGCGATCTGGGAGGAAGGCGGCTCGCGGCTGCTGGATTACGGGCCGCCGGCGGCCGAGCCCGTATTGTTCGTGCCCAGCCTGGTGAACCGCGCCTATGTGCTGGACCTCGCCCATGACCACTCGATGCTGCGTTTCCTGTCCGCGGGCGGGGTGCGGCCTCTGCTGCTGGACTGGGGCTGGCCGGACGCTGCAGCGAAGACCTTCACCCTGACCGACTACGTGGCCGGACGGTTGGAGCGCGCCATGGAAGCGGTCGGCCGGCCGATGACGCTGGCCGGCTACTGCATGGGTGGGCTTATGGCGGTGGCTGCCGCCGCGCGCCGGCCGGACCTGGTGCGAAGGCTGGTGCTGCTGGCCACACCGTGGGATTTCTGGGCAGAGGACGGCGCGGCGGCGCGCCAGTTGGGCGCAAGCCTGCCGCTCCTGGAGCGAACTTTGGCGCATGGCACGCTTCCCGTGGACGTGCTGCAGACGCTGTTCAGCCTGGTGGAGCCCGGCAGCGTAGCCGCGAAATACCGCGCGTTCGGCAAGCAGCCGCAAGACAGCCCGCGCGCCGCAATGTTCGTGGCGATCGAGGATTGGCTGAACGACGGCGTGCCGCTGGCAGCCCCTGTGGCGCGTGAGGTGATCGGTGGCTGGTACGGCGGCAACACGCCGATGGGCGGCGGCTGGCGCATCGCCGGCCTGCCCGTGGCAGCGCCACAGATGCCCAGCTTCGTCGCCGTGCCGTCGCACGACAGGATCGTGCCGCCGGCAAGTGCGCTGGCGCTGGCCGCCCTGCTGCCTGGCGCCACGGTGGTGCGGCCCGAGGCGGGGCATGTTGGGATGGTGGCGGGATCACGTGCACGGACGATGCTGTGGGACGGGCTTCTGGCCTGGCTTCGGTGACGGTTTGGAAAGCGGGCAAGGCCTTCTTTTTCGCCTTGGGTGAAGCGGCGCGCCCGCTTTAGCGTTCGGGATGCCATGTCAGACCTTCGAATTATCCTCCTCGCCGCCGCGTGCCTGCTGGGCGCGGGCGCGTCTGCCACAAAACTCGTCACGCCGGCTTACGGGCAGGACTTTGCGACTTATGGGCAGGACGAGGATACCTGCCGTAAGGTCGGCGCCGCCGCCATCAAGGGTGCATCGGGTCAGTCTGCCGCGCAACGCTACGACATGGCGCACGGGCGGTGCATGGCCGCGCACGGCCGGATGCGGCAGTTTGGTGGCGGCCCGGACGGCGGGCCGCCTGGCACTCCTTACGCGCCCAATGTGCACAGCTCCGAATTTCCGGATGCGTTCTACAGCATCCCCTACGCCACGCCCGGTTACGGTTATGACGGGTTCAGCTACTAGAAAGGCAAGCAATCCTTCTTACAAACAGGGACAAGAGACCTCCACGCCCTGTCGCCCGTTTTCCGGATAAGTCCGCGACAGCGGAGCAAAAGTCTCTTGCTTCTTTTCTTCAGAAGAGAAGGCCTTCCTTATGCATCCGCACCAGCGGCACGATCCCGGCATCGATAGGCGCGCCCATCGCGTAACCGCATGCTGTGTAGAGCGGCATGCCTGCGGCTGTGGCGGCGAGTTCCGTGGAGCGGAAACCTTCGGCGGCGGCGGCCTTCTCGCATAAAGAGAGGATGAGGCGGCCCACGCCGTGGCGGGCGTAGGCGGGCGCGGTGTACATCGCGCGTATGCGGGCGGCGTCGTGCGCCGGGTTCAGCAGGCCGGCGTCGCGCCCGGCGGTGTGGTCGCCACCGAACAGCGTGGCGCGCCGGCTCCATCCGCCGCAGCCGGCGATTTGCGCGCCGTGCTGGACTATGAAGTAGGTGCCGTCGGCGATGAGCTGGGTGTCCAGGCCCATGACGCGGCGGCTGGCGGCGATCTGCGCCGGGCTGAGGAAGTCCCGCTGCAGGAAGGAGATGGCGTCATCCATGACGCGGCGGAGTGCCGGGACGTCCGCTTCCTCCGCCAGCCGAGATGTAAACGCGCCGGCATTGTTCATCGTGTCCGCGACAGCCGGCGTAAGAGTTTTTTGCTTCTTTTTTGCAAAAAAGAAGGCTTTGCTTTCTGGCTTTGCAGGCCGCGCCGGTCCGGCGCGGCCTGCGCCGTTCTACTTCAGCACGATCTCCACGCGGCGGTTCTGTGGTTCGCGCACGCCTGGCGCGGTTTGCACGAGCGGGTCGGATTCGCCGAAGCCGTGAATGTAGATTTCGTTTTTGGCCACGCCATCTTTCACGAGTTCGCTTTCCACCGATTCGGCGCGGCGAATGGAGAGGCGCTTGTTGTAAGCGGCGGTGCCGGAGAGGTCCGTGTAGCCGTTGACTTCCAGCCGCGTGGTCTGCGTCTGCGTGGAGGCTTGGGCCGCTTGCGCCACGATCTGGCGTGCGCGTGCGGTGAGGTCCGCGCGGTCCCAATCGAAGAACACGAGGTAGGTGCGCGCAGGTGCAGTGGCGGTGGGCGGCGAGGCGATGGCGGGCGGGGGCGGTTCCGGCATGGGTGCGGGTTTGTCGCCGAAGGTGAAGTTCACGCGGCCGTAGTAGAAGCCGCCGTCGATGCCGTACGGCGAGGAGATGATGTATTCCTCGGCGTTCTGGTAGCGTGCCTGTGCCGTGGTGTGGTTGGCGTAGGTGTCGAACAGGTTGTCGGCGCCCAGCACAAGGCCGATGTTCTTGGTGATCTTGTAGCCCAGCTCGAGGTCCGAGATGAAATGCGGTGCGTTGCGGTTGCTGGTGAACGGTGCACCGCCTGTGTAGCCGTCTGCCAGTATCTCGATCACCTGGCCGAAGCGTGTCTCGCGCGCCGTCACGCTGAACGGGCCGTTCGTATAGACCGCCTGCAGGATGATCTTGCTTTTCGGTGTTGCTTCCTTGATCTCGGAGATCACGTCGGGCGTGAAGCCGGCGGAGGCTTCGGTGCTCAGGATGGACACGCTGTTGAAGTTGGCGGCCAGCAGCCAGTTTATCCTGCTGTCGTCGGCGATCGGCGTCACGTAGTCCACTGTCAGGTCGGCGCCGCGCGTACGGGTCTTGACGCCGTTGGTGTAGAACTGCGCGAACAGGCTGCCGGCGGCGCCGGCCGGCGGGGTGCTGCCATCCAGGATGAACGCCTTGTTGACGAGGGCCTCCAAGGCCGGCGTGCCGCCGAACAGGCCGGAGTCGACGATCTGGTCCCTGATGTCTATCTGGTAGAAGTCCAGCGCCACGTGCATCCGTTCCACAGGCTGGGAGACGAAGCCGACCTCGTAGTTCTGTGAACGCTCGGCTTTCAGCGGTGTGCTGCCGAGGGATCTTGCGGCGGCCGAGTCCACAGGAAACTGCGCAACGGCGTTGGTTGGCGCCACGTTGACTGCCGCGAAGCCTTCCTGCGCCAGAGTCGGCGCGCGGAAGCCGTTGCTGATGGTGCCGCGTATGCCGAGCAACGGGCTAAAATCGTAGCGGGTGGTGAACTTGCCTGTCTCGGTGTCGCCCACATCGCTGTAATGCTCGAAGCGGCCGGCGAAATCGACTTGCCATTTCGGCAGGATGTAGGTCGCGAGATCGCCGTACACGGCCTCGTTCTCGCGCTGGAAGTAGCCGGCGCTCTGCGGCGTGAAGCCGGGATAGGCCTGCGCGCCGCCGCCGTAATAGGCCGCGAAATCGCCAGGCTGTATCTGGTAGGTATTGCGACGGAATTCGGCGCCGATAGCCACGTTCAGCGGCTTGGCGAGGAACGGCAGATCGAAAGGCTTGCTGAGGTCGAGGTTGTTGGTCCACTCGGTGTCGTTAAACTCGCCAGCATGGAAGTGCGTGGGCGAGGAGCCGAACGTTTCCAGATAGACCGGATTCACCGAGTTCAGCGTGGAGACGTTGTCGATGTCGCCGCCGTAGGTGGTGCTCAGGTCGTAATGGTAGTCGCCGGGCAAGTCGCCCCTGACGCCGGCGGTGAAGGAATAGTCGTCCTCGTTGAGGGCTTCGAGGGGTGAGAAGCCGTTCGGGTAGTACGTCGCGGCAGTCAGGTTCGGGAATGGCAGCGGATTCGTCGCACTGGACTGGCTGGAATATGCGCCAGCGTAGTTCGGGTCGCGGAAGTTCTCGAACGATTCGGCGTGGCGATAGCCGTAGGTGGCAAAGGAGTACAGCTCCAGGGGGCCGAAATCGTAGCCGGCATTGTAGCCGAGATTGACTAGGTTATAGCGCGGGTCGCCTTCGATCTGGCTTTCGTTTGCAGGGACCTTGATGTTGCCGCCGGTCACCCCGTTCGCGGTTCCGGCGGCCGTGGCGCCGTCCTCGGGTATGAAGGTGCCGTCGCGGTTGGTGTGGTCGTGGTAGCGGTAATCCCCCGCGATGTCGAAAAAGCCGTCTTTCAGGATGGGCAGGGCGAAGTTGGCGCCGATGTTGTTGGTGAACCCGTCCTGCACATAGGTCGCACCTTCCTCGGCGAACGCGCTGCCGCCGTGGTTGGCGTGCTTGAGGATGATGTTGATCACGCCAGCGATCGCGTCCGATCCGTATTGCGCGGCCGCGCCGTCGCGCAGCACCTCGATGTGGTCGATCAGGCTGATCGGGATCATGTCGAGGTCGACCGGATCCGAGCCGCCGACAGGGCCGATGTCCGCATTGATGTTGGCCGACACGTGGCGGCGCTTGCCATCGACGAGCACCAGCGTGTCGTCCGGGCTGAGGCCGCGCAGGCGGGCGGCACGCACCAGGCCCGCGGTGTCGAAGCCGAATGGCGGCAGGTCCAGCGACGGGAGCAGCGTGTTCAGCGCGTCGAACACGTTCTGCTGGCCGGTGCGCTCCAGTTCAGTGGCGCTGATCACGTCCACCGGCGCCGGGCTTTCGGCCTTCGTGCGGCCCTGCTGGCGCGTGCCCGTGACGATTATGTCTTCCTGCGCGCCCAGGTTCGGCGCGTTTGCCTCTGACGGCTCGGGTGTCGCGCCCTGCACGGCGCCTACGCCTGGCGTGGGCGTGAGCTGTGCCTCGAGCGTCGGCTGTGACGACGCCTGTTGTGCCTGCGCCGCCAGAGGAAGCAGCCCGATGAGAGCGGCGGTAGCAAGGAGGTGGGTCTTCATTCGCAAAACCTCGTTGTCAGACTGTAGTTCGAGCGGAGCAGGGAGATTTCAGTGCGCTTTGGCAGCGATGACCTCGATCTCGACGAGCGCACCGGGTGCTGCCAGGCCGGCCACCTGCACGGCGCTGCGCGACGGCTTGTTCGGCTGGTCCTTGGTGCCGAAAAATTTCGTGTAGCTGGCCATCAGGCCAGGGAAATCCATCTTGCCGCCCTTCGCAGGGTCGCCCACCAGGAAGACGTTCATCTTCACCACGTCGCCCATCGTCATGCCCAGGCGTGCCAGCGTGGCCTGTAGCGCGGTGAGCGCGCCCAGTGTCTGCGCAGCGGTGTCGCCAGGGGCGGCGGTGCTGCCTTTCGGCGGCATGCCCATGGCACCGCTCAGGAACACCGTGTCCGTTCCCGCCTTTACAGTAACCGCGGCGGATATTGGAAAGTCGCTGTTCAGCAAAGGCGTTCTCTCGACCGCCTGGGCGTGCGCGGCAACGGCGTAGAAGATAGTTGCAGCGGCAAGCCCCGCGCGAGTCGCAAGTGCCATGTGTTCGGCGTCCCCGAGCAATATAGTTTAGGCAACCTGCCGATTGCCGCCGTCGGATGTCCAACGAAATGTGGCCGGCGCCTGCGACTACTCCGACTGCACAGACGGAAATTGCACAACGACTGTGCAGACCCAGCCGTTATTTGCACCAGCACAGCAACGTCGCATCAGGGCGCGGCGGTGGATAGTAAGAGGAAAACTCTGTATTTCCGGCGGGTTCGCGCTTCTGGCCACTCAAAGGGAGGCGGTGCTGTTGCAAATAAGCAAGAGTTTCCAGAAAGGGCCTATTTATTACGCTTCTGCAAGTCTTTCACGCGATGCGCGCACCTTCACAACCCGGCGCCCGTCCATCTCCAGCACCTCGAACAGCCAGCCGCCGAACACGATGCGGTCGCCGCCCTGCGGCACGCGGCGCAGTAGCGCCAGCACCAGGCCGGCGAGCGTGTGATAGCTGCCCTCCGCCGGCAGGTCCGGCAGCAGAAGCCGCGCCTTCAGCTCGTCGACAGGCGTCATGCCGTCCATAAGGATCTCGCCGCCCACCTGGTCGGCGGCCTGGCTCGGCGTGCCATAGCCGGGCTCGGCCAGGTCGCCGATGATCGCCTCCAGCACGTCGGCGGCCGTCACCACGCCCTCGAAGCTGCCGTACTCGTCCATCACCAAAGCCAGGCCCAGCGAGTCGCTCTTCAGCCGTTCCAGAGCGTCCAGCGCGGAGATCGTGTCCGGCACCACCATCGGCTGGCGCAGGGCCGCAGCGATGGAGAGGTCGCGGCCGTCCAGTATGCGGTCCAGCAGGTCCTTGGCCTGCACCACGCCCACCACGTTGTCCACGCGGCCGTCGCACACCACGAAGCGGCTGTGCGTCGCCGCGCGCAGGGTGTCGATGATCTCGCGCCTGGGGTCCGTGCGGTCGATCCACACCAGCTCGTTGCGCGGCGTCATGATGGCGCGCACCGGCTTGTCGGCCAGGCGCAGCACGCGCTCGATCATGTCGCGCTCGCCCGTCTCCAGCACGCCGGCCTGGGTGCCCTCTGCCAGCAGGGCGCGCAGCTCGTCTTCCGTCACGTCCTCGCGGTTCTGCTCGCTGTGCCCGACCAGCCGCAGCACCAGGTCCGAAGAGCGGCCGAGCAGCCAAACCAAAGGCGCGCTGACGCGGGCCAGCAGCGCCACCGAGGGCGCCAGCCTGGCCGCGATGCGCTCCGGCGACCGCAGGGCAAGCCGCTTGGGCACCAGCTCGCCCAGCACGAGGGTGAGGAAGGTGATGCCCAGCACGGTCAGCGCCAGCGCCACGCCGGTGGCGGCGTTTGCCAGATAGGGGATGCGCGCGATGCCGGGTGCCAGCGCGTCGGCGATGCGCGCGCCGCCGAACGTGCCGGACAGGATGCCGACGAGGGTGACGCCCACCTGCACGGTGGGGAGGAAACGCTGCGGGTCCTCGGCCAGCTCGCGCGCCACGCGCGCGCCGTGGACGTGCTTGCCTTCCAGGACGGTGAGGCGGGCGCGGCGGGCGGAGACCAGGGCCATCTCGCCCATGGCGAAGACGCCGTTCAGCAGGGCGAGAAGGACGATGACTAGGATCAGGAGGGCGGTGGTCATCGGGCAAGGAAGGCCTTCTTTTTTGAAAAAAAGAAGCAAAAAACTTTTGACTCCGCTGTCGCGGAATATCCGGAAGGTCGCCGACAGGGAGCAAAAGTCTTTTGCTTCTTTTCTTCAGAAAAGAAGGCCTTGCTTACTTCCTCGCGTGCCGCGCCAAAGTCGCCAATATCCGCGACCCCGCCTTCACCGACCCGCGCACACTCCCCGCCACCTTTGACTCCCCCGCCACCCGCCGGAAATACGGCATCGGCACTTCCAGCACGCGCAGCCCGGCGCGCGGCGCCTTCATCTGCATCTCCAGGTTCCAGCCATAGGTCATCTCGGTCATGCCGAGCGCCATCAGGTCCGCCGTGCGCAGGGCGCGGAAGGCGCACATGTCGGTATAGCGCTGCCCGCACAGCAGGCCGAGCGCGCCGCCTATCAGGTAGCCGGCGGCCAGCTGGTGGGCGCCCATGCTGCCGGGCTCGCGGGTGCCGCCGGCGCGCGTGGCAATGGTGAAGCCGGCGCGGCCTTCCAGCAGCGGGGCCAGCAGCTTGTCGGCTTCTTCCACCGCGTCGGCGCCGTCGCCATCCAGGAAGAGTACGATCTCGGCACCAAGCGCCTGGGCGCGTTCGGCGCCGGAGAGACAGGCGCGGCCGTAGCCTCGCCTCGGCTCGACGAGCACCTCGGCGCCGTGCGACTGGGCTTCGGCGACCGTCGCGTCCTTGCTGCCGCCATCCACCACGATACGCAGGCCGATGCTGGCGGGCAGGCGGGCCAGAGTGGGGCCGATCGCCCCTTCCTCGTTCCACACGGGGATCACGGCGGCCACGAGCGGGGGAGCGGCGTCAGGCGGCATTGGGGTCTCCGGACAGCGGGCGGCCGCGGCGCCAGTCGATGGCGGCCAGGATAAGGGTCGGCACGAAGACGAGCGAGGGGAACAGGATCGTTTCGTGATACGGGTCGCAATACAGGATGGTGGCGCCGCAGGACAGGAAGACCACGCTGCGCCAGGGGGCGAGGCAGGCGAACAGCGCCATCCACGGGTAGTACCAGGGGTAATGCGGGGTCATCGCCAGCATGGTGCCGGCGACCAGGATGGCGGCGTTGCTGCACACGCGGCGGAGCTCGGCGGGGCCGGTCTGCACGCGCTGGCGGAAACCCATCCACAAGGCCGTGGTGGCCAGCGCCAGCGCGCAGAGGCCCACGTACAGGGCGCCGGCCGCGTGCGGCAGGGGCACCAGCCGGCCCAGCAGGGCCAGCAGCCAGAAGCCGCTGCCTTGGGCCAGCCCCTCCTCCGAGGTGTAGGCCGGCAGGAAGCCCAGCACCTGCCAGCCGGCGCCCAAGTAGCAGGCGTACAGGCCGGCGATCACCGCCGCGCACGCTGCCGGCAGCCGCCACCCCCAGCGCCACCAGAGCGCCGGCGCTACCACCACGGGCAGGAACTTCATCAGGATGGCGCCGGCCAGCATCGCGCCGGTCAGCCCCTGGCGGCCCGCGGCGCGCGCCAGCAGCGCCAGGCCCAGCAGCCCGACCATGGCGCCGTCCACGTGGCCGTCCGCGGCGAAGCTCCAGATGGCCAGGGGGTTCCAGGCATAGATGAGCAGCCTTGCTGGCGGCATACCGGCCAGGACCAGCACGCGCCACAGGGCCAGCATGCCGGTCAGTTCCAGCGCCAGCAGCGCGAGCTTGGTGGCGGCCAGGCTGTAACGGGCCTCGCCGGCCGCCAGGAACACCAGTTCGGCCGCCGGCGGGTAGATTGTGTGCGCGTAATCCAGCCGGTTGATGTTGGGGAAGATCGCCGGGTCGCGCAGCCGCGCCAGCGCCGGATCCGTCGGCACGTAGAGGTAAGGGTTGATGCCCGCTGCCTGCACGCGGCCGTCCCAGGCGTAGCGGTAGATGTCGCTGGACATGAACGGCAGCGGCGCCACCAGCCCCAGCCTGGCCATCATCGCCACGCCCAGCACGATCCACACGGCGCGCGCCGGCAAGGGCACGCGCACCACGAACATCACGGCGGCCAGGTAGATCAGGCAGGCGGCACCAATCAGGCCGACCACGATGTCCTTGCGGAGCAGCGTGCCGGCCCAGATGGAGCCTTCCAGGTGAAAGAGGGGGGCGGCCAGAAGGAGGGCTGCGATGGCTGCGCCCAGGGCAAGCAAGCAAGCAGTCCTTTTTGGAAGAAAAGGACCAAAATACATTTGCTCTGCCGCCTGCATCAACGAAGCTTGGGTCTCATGAGCGGGGACAAAGGTTCGTCAAATCAAGCGCAAAAGAAAGGTCTTCTTTTTTTCAAAAAAGAAGGCCTTGTCTTGCCTCACAAACTCCAGCGCAACCCGCAATTCGCGCAGGGCGCAGGCGGCGTCTCCCCGAGCAGGCGCTCGCGGAAATCCTGGTAAAGGCCGCCGTTCCACATGTCCGCCAGGCTCTGCGTCTTGGCATCCCCAAGCGTGTAGGTCTCGTAGCCCCGCGCGGAGAACGGCGCGATGCAGCAGGGCAGCGCGCGGCCGTGGGCGGTAAAATACATCAGGCTCCAGGGGCGGCGGCAGGTGGCCCAGGGCTGCTCGCCCTGGCGCTGCAGGCTGAGGCCGGGCTCGGTGGCGCCCGAGGCGTCCAGCAGAACGCCCATTTCGCGGCCGAGGGCAACGGCTGCCTCAATGGCCTGGACTTCTTCGCCCTGCGTCTGCTCGAACAGGCTGTTGTCGGCGCGGGCCATGCCGAAGCCGGCTTCGTCGAACACCAGGCGCTGGAGGTGGACTTCGGCGACGCCCATGCTGGCGGCCAGGCGAACGAATTCGGGGAGTTGCTGGACGGTCTCCTTCATGCCGGTCAGCCAGATGGAGACGCGCGGGTTGGTGGCGCCCGTGCGCTTCTGGTACTCGGTCATCAGGCGCACGTCGCGCACGATACGGTCAAAGAACGGCTTGCCGCGCACTTCGGCGTAGGTTTTGGCATCAGCCGCGTCCAGCGAGACGCGCAGTTCGTCCAGGCCGGCGTCGATCAGTTCGCGGAAGCGCTTCTCGCGCAGCAACGTGCCGTTAGTGTTGAACAGGACGTGCACGCCGCGTGCCTTGAGGTAGCGGATCATATCCGGCAGCTCGCGCACCAGCATCGGCTCGCCCACGCCGTGCAGCACCGCGCGCTTTAGGCCGGGCAATTGGTCGATGATGCTGGTGAACAGCTCCCACGTCATGTCGGCGGGCGGCTCGAGCGCCTCGAAGGTGCGCGGACAGGTCTCGCACAGCAGGTTGCAGCGGTTCGTCACCTCCAGGTAGACGCAGAGCGGCGGGGCTGCGGCCTGGCGGTCGCGCTGAGGCGCTACCTGCTCGAAGTAGCGGCGCGGGTCGGGCAACTCCATGTCGGCCCTGGTTTCGATGATCGTCTCGGACATGCGTGTCGTCTCCAGGGTGGCGTCAGGCGGCTTGGCTGAGCTGTTCGGCAAGACCGAGGCGGCCGACACAGGATGTGGTGGTGGGGGCGTGATAGGCGAGGCTGCCGGGTGCCTCGGCGCCGGCGAGCAGGCGGCGCAAGGCGGCTGCGTCGTCCACGTCATACCAGAGCGGGAGTTCCGTCAGCGGCAGGCCGGCAGCGTGCGCGCGGGCCCGGGTCTGTTCGGCCACCATGTCCGTGCTCCACGCGATGTCACTGAACAGGCGGGCGTGGGGAGCGCGCATGCCGAGCAGGTAGTAGCCGCCGTCCTCGGCCGGCCCCATCACCGCGCCGGTGCCTGGGTTCGCCAGCAGGTTCGCGGCTTGGACGAGATGCGCGGTGGGCAGCGTGGGGCTGTCCGCGTTCAGCACGCAGACGCTGGCGAAGCCTTCGGCCAGCAGCGTGCGCACGGCGTGCAGCAGGCAGCGGCCGAAGCCGGTGATGCCGGCCGGCATGTCGCCTGTGCCGTCCGCCAGAAGCAGGCGCGTGCCCGGCGCGAGGATACCGTCGAACAGCGCCTCGTCGCCGGCCGGCGCGTAGGCGACCACGGGGGTGATGGGGGCGTGGCGTGCGGCGGCGAAGAGGTTGCTGGTGATGTCATGCAGGAAGGCGCGGCTCAGCTCGCAGGCCTGTTCCGCGGAAAGCGGCGGCGTCAGCCTGGTCTTGCAGAAACCTGGTCGCGGCGCCTTCGCCATGACCGCAATCGCACAGCCATTTCTTTCCATCAGGTGAGCGTAGTCAGCAATTGTGGCTGCATCACGGCCGGTATCCTTATGCGGGCAGCATAACTGCTGGAATGGCTCAATCCCATCGTTTTCGCATGTCTGTTGTTTGCGGTTACGCGCGCCTGCCGCCAGCCGCCGGCAGGGCGCAAAGGTTTTTTGGTCCTTTTTTCCAAAAAAGGACTGCTTTCTCCTTCCTTACCAACGCCCGGAATGCGTTAACTGGGCAAAAACCGGGAAGAGACGATGTTCCACCAGCTCCTGACCCCAGTCGCCGGCAATCTCGCGCTGTCTTTCGCGGTCGCCATCGTGCCGATCGTGGTCGTGCTGGTGCTGCTGGGGGTCGCGCGCCGCCCCGCCTGGCAGGCGTCCTTGGCGGGGCTGGTCGCGGCGTTCGTCATTGCGGTCACGGCGTGGCAGTTCCCGTTGCCTTTGGCGGCCGACAGCGTGGCCGCCGGCGCCGTCTTCGCGCTGTGGCCGGTGATGTGGATCGTGGTGAACGCGCTGCTGCTCTACAACATCGCCGTCGCCAGCGGCCGCTTTGATGCGTTCCGCGACTGGATACTCGACCACCTGCCGAACGACAGGCGCGTGGTGCTGGTGGTGATCGGGTTCTGTTTCGGCTGCCTGCTGGAAGGTATCTCGGGCTTCGGCACACCGGTGGCCATCACCAGCGCGCTGCTCATCCTGGTGGGCTTCCCGCCACTGGAAGCGCTCACCTTCACGCTGATCTTCAACACGGCGCCGGTGGCGTTCGGCGCGCTGGGCGTGCCCATCACGGTGCTGGGGCAGGTGACCGGCATCTCGCCCGTCATCCTAGGCGCCATGGTGGGGCGGCAATTGCCGTTCATCGCACTCATCCTGCCGTTCTACGTGATGACGCTGTATGGCGGCGTGCGCTCTCTGCGCGCGCTTTGGCCGGTGCTGCTGGTGGCCGGCGTCAGCTTCGCCGGCGCGCAGTTCGTCAGCTCCAACTTCCTCGATTACGCGCTGACCGACGTGCTCTCCTCGTTGACCGCGCTGGTGGTGACGATCGGGTTCCTGCAGGTGTGGCAGCCGGCGCATGACCCGGCGTTCGCGGTGGGCGTGCGCCCGGCCGCCGCCGCGCGGGCGGCACGCGCCGTGCCGGCCTGGCAGGGCTGGATGCCCTGGATCGTAGTCAGCGTCGTCGTCATCATTTGGACGCACTTCAAGGTGCCCGCGAACGGCGCCAAGGCGATCCCGTGGCCCGGTCTGGACAAGCTCGTCTCCATCACCCTGTACCACGACAAGCCCTACGCCGCGATCTACAAGTTTGAGCCGCTGGCCTCCGGCACCGCCATCCTCCTGGCCGCAATCATAACCGCCGCCCTGGTGGGCGTAGGCCCGGCTGGCTTCTTCCGCGCTGCCGTCGCCACCTGGCGCCAGGCCCGCATCGCCATCCTCACGGTCATGCTCATCATAGCGCTCGCCTACCTGATGAACTACTCGGGCATGACCTACACGCTCGGCCTCGGCGTCTCCAAGGCCGGCCTGCTGTTCCCGCTGGTCTCGCCGTTCCTGGGCTGGGTGGCGGTGTTCCTGTCCGGCAGCGACACCTCAGGCAACGCCCTGTTCGGCAACCTGCAGGTGGTCGCCGCCAACCAGCTCGGGCTCAACCCGGTGCTGATCGCCGCCACCAACTCGTCGGGCGGCGTGATGGGCAAGATG
>CAXTJZ010000094.1:0-13402 GCA_964244695.1 uncultured Acetobacteraceae bacterium | reverse complement strand
CCGTATCCCGGCCTCGACGAAACGGTCGTAGATGCTCTCATGCACCAGCGCGCGGCTCGGGCAGGTGCAAACCTCGCCCTGGTTCAGCGCAAACATGGTGAAACCCTCGAGCGCCTTGTCGTAGAAATCGTCATCCTCGTTCGCCACGTCCGCAAAGAAGATGTTCGGCGACTTGCCGCCCAATTCCAGCGTCACGGGGATGATGTTCTCGGACGCATACTGCATGATCAGGCGGCCAGTGGTCGTCTCACCGGTGAACGCGATCTTCGCGATACGCTTGTTCTGCGCCAGCGGCTTGCCGGCTTCCACGCCGAAGCCGTTCACCACGTTGATCACGCCAGGCGGCACGATGTCGGCCAGTATGTCCATCAATACCATGATCGCCATCGGCGTCTGCTCGGCCGGCTTCAGCACCACGCAATTGCCCGCGGCCAGCGCCGGCGCCAGCTTCCAGATCGCCATGAGAAGCGGGAAATTCCACGGGATGATCTGCCCCACCACGCCCAGCGGCTCGTGGAAGTGATACGCCACCGTGTCGTGGTCGATCTCGCTGATGCCGCCCTCCTGGGCGCGTATGCAGCCGGCGAAATAGCGGAAGTGGTCGATGCCCAGCGGCAAGTCGGCCGCTGTCGTCTCGCGTATCGGCTTGCCGTTGTCGATCGTCTCGATCATCGCGAGAAGATCGAGCTTCTCCTCCATCTTGTCGGCAATGCGCAGCAGAACGCGGGACCGCTCGGTCGTTGACGTGCGCCCCCAGGCCTCGCGCGCCGCATGCGCCGCATCGAGCGCCAGCTCGATATCCTCGGCGCTGGAACGCGCAATCTTGCAGACGATCTGGCCGTTGATCGGCGAAATGTTGTCGAAATAGCGCCCCTGCACGGGCGCCACCCACTTGCCGCCGATGAAGTTGTCGTATTGCGGCCGGATTGCGATGTGCTGGGCTACG
The DNA here is from genome assembly GCA_964244695.1 of uncultured Acetobacteraceae bacterium. GTDB lineage: Bacteria > Pseudomonadota > Alphaproteobacteria > Acetobacterales > Acetobacteraceae > BOG-908. The sequence continues at coordinate 12,456 of CAXTJZ010000094.1, read as the reverse complement.
TCCTGGAGTATCTTGGCTACCATTTTTGTCTCCTTTTGTTCGGGACTGCTGCGGCGTGAAGGAAGCAAGCAAGGCCTTCTTTTTTGAAAAAAAGAAGCAAAAAACTTTTGTCCTGTTCGCCCTCTACGCAGCCCGGGTCTGGTTCATCTGCACGCGCGTTGTTGCAAGCGTGGGAAGCAAAAGTTTTTTGGTTCTTTTTTTCAAAAAAGAACTGCTTCCTTCCTTGCCTGCCCTCAGCTCCCACCATGCCAGCGCAGCTTCACGGTCGAGCTGGTCGCCTGGTCGAAATTCAGCATCGCGTCTCCCGCGGGATACCCGTTCTGCTGCAGCAGGTAGGCCATGATGTTGACGTAGTCGGCGTTCTCAAGGCTGCCCGGCGCCGTCGCCGGCATCTGCTGGGACACCATCGTGAACACCTCGCCTACCGTATAGTCGGCTTTCTCGCTGGCCCAGTTCGGCCCTTTCAGCGAAGGGCCGGAGCGGCCCTCCAGATGCGCGCCATGACACATCGCGCAGTTGCCGATGAACTTGCCCAGGCCGATTGCCGCCTGCGCCTTGGTGTACAGCGCCGGCGCCGCCCCGCCCGGCGAAGGCTGGTTCGTCATCGCTATCTTCGTCGCGTTGAACAGCTTGGCCGCCGGCGCCGCCGCAGGCAGATAGAGCGCCACCACGTCGTAGCGCGCATGCGGCTCGTCCAACGGATAGGTCGCAAGCTTAATTGCGCCCGGCGTGCTCTCATACTGCTCCACGGTCGGCTGCCAGATCATCGCCGCCTTCGCCTGGCCCTTCGCGATAATCTGCATGGTATCGGCATCCGTGTCGTGGATGTCGGGCACAACGTTGGCGTTGGCGGCAAAGTAGAGCGCAGGCGCCGTCTGGCCCGTGATGGCCACCTCGGTGCCGGCCGGCAGTTCGGCCAGGGTATGCGCAACAGTGCCGGGCGCGTCCACGAGGACGAAGCCGGTCTGTGCGTAGGGCTTTGTCGTCAGGAGCCCGGGCGGCGCCTCGCCGCCGCTGGTATCGATCGGATAGCCCATGACCAGGTCGCACTGGCTGGTCAGCAGCTGGGTGAACTTCTTCAGCGGAAAGCCGTCCTCCCCGCCGCCGCTGCCATCGAACGGCGCCACCACAAGCTTCAAGCCAGCCTGCGTGGCCACGCGCTCCGCCACGCTCCTGTCGCGCGCCACCGTGGCGCTCGAACTGTCCACACACACACGCAAATCGGCCGCCTGCGCCGCCGTCACGCCTGCCAGCAGCACGGCACCCGCAAAAGCGCCACCGGCGGGGTGCCAGGCACCCCGCCTCCGCCGATCGGCTTTACGCATCCTCACTCCGCTCAAAGGCCGAACACGTAAAGATGCCCGCCAAGCGGTATCCCGCTCACCGCCGGATCCTTGGCCATGTCGCCGCCCCAGATCGGCGTCGCACCGCCCCAGCCGGCCCACACGCCCACATACTGCTTGTCGCCAACCTTCCAGGTGGAGGGCACGCCGATCACGCCGCTGCTCATCTGCGGGCTTTTCCACTTCACGGCACCGGTCTTGGCGTCGAAGGCATACAGGTAGCCGTCGGCCGAGCCGGAGAACACCAGGCCGCCGGCGGTCGCCAGCATGCCGTCGTTCCACGGCAGCTTGCTGCCGAAGCGCCAGGCCTGCTTGCCGGTGTTCAGGTCGATCGCCTGCACCGAGCCCCACTCGTTCGGGAACGCCGGATCACGCTTGACCACGAAGCTCTCGTCGAGGAACGGCAGCCCCGCCTTGTAGGAACCGCCCACCACACCCTTGATCGTCATGCAGGTGTGCATGGTCGGCACGTAGGCCATGTGGGTCTGCGGATCGACGGCGATGGGCCACCAGTTCTTGCCGCCCAGGAAGCTCGGGCAGGTGAACACCTGCTTGCCCACCGCGGGCCGCAGCGTGTCGTCCGTCACCATCTGCCCGTCCTTGACGCCGCTCACGCTCGTCGCGGTGGCGAATTTCTGCGCGTAGATCAGCTTCCCGGTCTCCCGGTTGATCGCGTAGAACCAGCCGTTGCGGCTGGCAGAAACCAGCGCCTTCTGCGCGGTGCCGTTATACGTGATGTTCATCATGACGGTCTCGTTGGTGCCGTCATAATCCCAGGTGTCGTGCGGCGTGTACTGGTAGTACCACTTGATGGCGCCCGAGGCGGGGTTCATCGCGATCACGCTGTCGGTGAAAAGGTTCGTGCCAGGACGCAACGTGGCCAGCCAGGGGCCGGGGTTGCCCACGCCCCAGAACAGCGTGTCGGTCTCCGGATCATACGTGCCGGTCAGCCACGCGCCGCCGCCACCCGTCTTGTAGGCGCCCTTCGGCCACGTGTTGCCGCCCATCTCGGTGGGTGAAGGCACGGTGTAGCGCTGCCAGAGCTGGGTGCCGTTCGTCGCGTCCAGCGCCACCACGGAGCCGCGCGCGCCGTATTCGCCGCCGGACATGCCGACGATCACGCGGCCTTTGAGCACCAGCGGCGCCAGCGTCATCGCGGCCCCCATATCGGCCGGTGCCAACTGCTTCTTCCACACCACCGCGCCCGTCTTGGCGTTCAGCGCCACCACGTAATTGTCCAGCGTGGCGAGATAGACGTTGCTGCCGTACAGCGCCACACCGCGGTTGACCACGTCGCAGCAGACCGTCTTCAGGCCCACGCCGCTCAGATCATGCTTGTAGGTCCAGAGCGGCTTGCCTGTGCTGGCCTGGAAGGCGTGCACCTCGTCCTTCGGCGTGGTGACGAACATGTAGTCGCCGTTGATCATCGGCGGCGATTCGTGCCCCTGCTCGTAGCTGCTCTTGTAGTCCCACACCGGCTTCAGCGCGGCGACGTTGCCGGTGTTGAGGCTGGCCAGCTCGGAGTAGCCGTCGCTGCTGTAGTCGTGCCGGTACATCAGCCAGCCGGGATCGGAGGCCGCCGCGGCAAGCCGCGCATCGGTGACCGGGGCATAGGAAGGCGCGCCGGTCTGCGTCTCGGCGGTAACGCGCGAAGCAGGCAGGGCAAGCAGGGCGGCGCCGAGCAGCAATCCTATGCGGCGGGCGGGCGCGTAGTTGGGGCGCGGGCAATGCGGGAGCGTCAAGGAAGTCCTCCTGAAGATTTTTGTGGCTGGCAGTCCATGGCGGCTCCGATCGTTGAGGCGCCGCTCGACCAGGCTCGCTGTAAAGGCACCCGCTTTGGACGTGCCGCGCAATGGCTCCCGGCCGACGCTGGCGGCAATGTGTCGCAATCCTGCGACAGCTCCCAGACCACGGAGTAAGTGTCGCAATCCTGCGACATATCCGGAGAGGCGCGCCGATTACCGCTAACTTCTTACCCGGATAGTGATGTAGGGTTTAAGACAACAGGCAGGCGAAGACCGGCCGAGAGACGTCCGGAGGAGACCGTGCAACACGCAGACCGCATACGTGCTGTCGCCAGGGACCCAACCGCCTGCGGCCGTTCGGCGCTGTTCGCCTCCTGGGCGCGTTCGCTCTCGCGCTACAAGCTGGATCCGCTGGATTCCGGTCCGCCACGCCAGCTAAGCGAGCGCGAGCTGCGCGACGCCAGGGCAGTCGTGGAGCCGTTACGCTCGGCCGGTGCGGCCACGCTGGACCGTCTGTTCGCAGCCGTCGGCGGCAGTGGCTGCTGCGTGCTGTTCACCGACCGCAACGGCGTGCCGGTGGACCGGCGCAGCGTCTGCGGCGACGACAGGCAGTTCCGCGACTGGGGCCTGCAGATGGGCGCGATCTGGAGCGAGGAAAGCGAGGGGACAAACGGCATAGGCACCTGCCTGGCCGAATCCCGTCCGCTGACCATACACCGCGACCAGCATTTCTATGCGCGCAACATCGGCCTGACCTGCGCCGTGGCGCCGATCTACGACCATCGCGGCCAGCTTGCCGCCGCACTGGACGTGTCCTCCTGCCGTGACGACCTGACCGAGGACGTGGTGCGCCTGATCAGCTCGGCCGTGGTGGATGCCGCACGCAAGATAGAGGCCCGCCACTTCACCCGCGCCTTTCCGGGCGCGCGCATGGTGCTTGTCACGGACACCGATTGCGGCAGCGGGGCGCTTCTTGCGGTAGGCGATGACGACCTTGTCGTAGGCGCCACCCACGCGGCGCGCCATGCCTGCGGCATCACCGACGCGATGATAGAGCGCGGCATTCCGGCCCAGTCTGTCCTGGCGCCGCAACATGAGAACAGGGAAGACCTAGAGCGCGCGGAACGCGGCGTGCTCCAGCGTGCGCTTGCGCGATGCGGCGGCAACGTGTCCGCGGCGGCCAAGACGCTCGGCATCAGCCGGGCGACGTTGCACCGCAAGCTGCACCGCACCGGTCTTGCCAGGCCGGCCTGACACAACGGTCAGACCGGCCTGGCAACCCCTGCGGTCGCGAGATGCTGGCCGCGATTACCTCTTAGCTTCGGCGCAGGCGTAGCTGTTGATTTCGGCGCCCAGCGCCACTTCGACGATCTTCGGGGTTTTCCAGGACATCGGCTAAAGCTCCTACGTTTCGTAACCGTTTTGATACCAGGGCGCCCCCCGCGGGTCAATCGCGAAAAAACCAGCAAGCAAGACAAGAAGTTCTTTTTTGAAAAAAAGAACCAAAAAACTTCTGACTCCGCTGTCGCGATCCCGTGGAAAGGTCCGCGACAGCGCCCGCTAGAGCTTATTGCTTCTTTTTCTTGAAAAAGAAGGCCGTTCTGACTTCACAACTTCACAAGCATAGCCTGGGAACTGGGTAACTCGATAGCCCGCTCCTGCCGCCCGGCTAGAAACGCGTCGAACGCCGCACGCACCCCGTCCAGATACGAGTAATCATGCGTGACGATGATGCCGCCCGCCAGCATGCGCGGGTAGAAGAACTCCAGGCAAGCGAGCGTGCCCGCCCGCAGATCGACGTCGAGATGCACGAAGGAGAACCGCTTCTCCGCTACCGGCCCCGCCGTCTCGGGAAACAATCCGGCGTGGAACGAAACGTCAGGCCGGTCCGCCATGTAGGCGCGCACGCCATCCAGGGAGGCTGCGTAATGGCCTTGGCGCATGCGGTCGTGCTCGTGACGCTCCGGCTCCGGCAACCCACAAAACGTGTCGAACAGGTGAAGGGGTGCGCCGCCGCTGGCCAGGCTGATCATCCTGGCCGAGCAGCCCTGATAGACGCCGACCTCGGCCATCTCGCCGCCAAGCGCCGCCTGGGCGCGCGCCAGCGAATACAGGGTGAACGCCTCGTTGCCGCTCAGCAGCGACTCCCGGCCGCTGCGCGCCCGTCGTATGTTGGCAAGCATGTCCGGCCGCTTGTGGCCGGCCAGGAAGGCCAGTTCCAGCCGTGCCAGCAGCCCGATCGAGAGGGAACGTATGGCGCGGCTGCTGGCGATGAGCCTGTGCAGCCTGGCGCTGTTGAAACGGCCCACGCTGCGTGCCGCCGGGGCGGACGGGTCGAACTGGGCAAAATTGGTGTCGGGGATGGCCGTCTATCCTTGCAGCGCCTGGGCGCCGGAATGCCGCCTGGCTATGCAACATCGGTTGGCTTGGGTTGGTTCCTAGGTTTGCGGCGGTGGGGGCTGGTAACGAAGCAAGGCCTTCTTTTTCGAGAAAAAGAAGCAAAAAGCTTTTGCTCCGCTGTCGCGGGAACGTTGAGATGGAGTGCGCCTGGGCGACAGCGCTTGCTGCTGCGTCAGCCTAGACCACGGCCAGGCGCAGCGTGTACGGCGGCATAGGCGAGTTCGGTGGCAAGGTGCTCGGCCTCCGGCAAATCGACTAGCCCGCCATCGGCCGACAGGATGTCCGGCAACTCGCCACAACGCCCCGGCGTGGCCGCCGCCGCAAGGCGGTGTATGACAAGCAGAAAAGGCGCTCGCCCGAAAGCCAGCCCCACGCCAAACAACAGGCAAGCAAGCCAACGCCAGCGCCAGGAGCAAAATTTTTTGCTTCTTTTTTTTAAAAAAGAAGGCCCTTGCCTTCCCAAAACATGCCGCGATCCGCGCCCGAGCGGAGCGACAACGCCACCCTAGATCGCGGTTCGGTTGCAGGACAGCGTCAGCCGTGTGATACTATCCAAAACTCCGAAACAAGCGCCGTCACGCAAAATTCACTGACGCGGCGTGGCACGTGTCCTACTTGCTGCACCCTATTCCAGCCCGCCCGGCTGGACGGTCCGATACGTGACGGTGAGGCTCATGAACGCCTTTTCTGCCCAAGCCCCGCATCCCCCAGGCGCCGCTGCCATCACCTATCGTTCCGTCTTCATCTCCGACACCCACATGGGCACAAGAGGCTGCAAGGCGGACTTCCTCGCCCATTTCCTCGGATCGTTCTCCACCGAGAACCTCTTCCTGGTCGGCGACATCGTGGACGGCTGGCGCCTGCGCAAATCCTGGTACTGGGACGAGATGCATGACGAGGTCGTCAAGCTCATCCTGCGCCACGCCAGAAGCGGCGCCCAGGTGCTCTACATCCCTGGCAACCACGACGAGATGTTCCGCGCCTGGCTGCCGCTCCATCTCGAGATCGGCGGCGTGCGCCTAGTGGCCGAGGCCGAGCACACCACCGCGGACGGCCGCCACCTGTTGATCATCCACGGCGACCAGTTCGACAGCGTGGTGCGCTACGCCAAAACCCTCGCCTTCCTCGGCGACTGGGCCTACACCGCCGCCCTCGTCATAAATCGCTGGTTCAACGCCGTGCGCCGCGTCCTGGGCTACCCCTATTGGTCGCTGTCGCAATGGGCCAAGCGCCAGGTGAAGGGCGCGGTCAAGGCGCTCGACCGCTTCGAGGCCGCGCTGTCCGGCGAAGCGCGCCGCCGCCGCCTCGACGGCGTGGTCTGCGGCCACATCCACCACGCCGAGATGCGCAAGATCGACGGCGTGCTCTACCTCAACACCGGAGACTGGGTGGAAAGCTGCACTGCCTTAGTGGAACACCACGACGGGCGCCTCGAACTGCTCGACTGGGTCGCGCTGAACAAGCTCTCCTTCTTCACGCCCCGCCGCGTGACGGTGTCCGAACCTGCCTGACACCGCCGCAGCGCCGCCGGCACGCCTCTCCGGCCTCGACGCCGTAGCCGACCTCCTGCCCAACTCCCGCGTGCTCATCGTGTCAGACGCCTGGCGCCCGCAGGTGAACGGCGTCGTCCGCACGCTGGTCACGCTGGTGGACGAGCTCGAAACGCTGGGCATCGTCGCCGACGTGATAGGGCCGGACCGCTTCCGCACCGTGGCCTGCCCCACCTACCCCGACATACGCCTCTGCGTGCTGCCGCAACGCCGCCTGGCCCGCATGATGGCGGCCTTCGCGCCCGACGCGCTGCACATCGCCACCGAAGGCCCGCTCGGCATCGCCGCACGCCGCATCGCCCGCCGCCGCGGCTGGACCTTCACCACCGCCTTCCACACCCGCTTCCCCGAATACCTGCGCGCCCGCACCCGCGTGCCCACGCGCCTCTCCTACGCCTGGCTGCGCCGCTTCCACGCCGCCGGCCACGGCCTCATGGTGGCCACCGAAAGCCTGCGCCAGGAACTCGCCGCCCGCGGCTTCCAGGACCTGCGCGCCTGGTCGCGCGGCGTCGACCTGGCCCTGTTCCAGCCGGAACCGCAGGAGGCCTGGGCCGGCCTCGCCCGCCCGGTCTGCCTCTATGTCGGCCGCGTCGCCGTCGAGAAGAACATCGCCGCCTTCCTGGCCCTCGACCTGCCAGGCTCCAAGGTGGTGGTCGGCGAAGGCCCCCAACTCGCCGCCCTCAAACGCGACCACCCCGGCGTCCACTTCGCCGGCGTAAAACACGGCGAGGCCCTCAGCCGCGCCTACGCGGGCGCCGACGTCATGGTGTTCCCCTCGCTCACCGACACCTTCGGCCTGGTCATTCTGGAAAGCCTCGCCTGCGGCACGCCGGTCGCCGCCTTCCCGGTCACCGGCCCGAAAGACGTTCTGGTCGGCGGCGGCGACGCAATCGGCGCGGTGGACACAGACCTGCGCCGCGCGGTGCTGCGCGCACTGGCAAACGGCGACCGCATCGCCTGCCGGGCGTTCGCGGAGACGTTCTCGTGGCGCGCGTGCGCCGAACGGTTCGTCACCAACCTTGTGCCGATACGGCAGGGGCTGGAGGTGGCGATCAATCTGGCGCCGGCTTTGGCGTAGAAAGAAAGCAAGGCCTTCTTTTTTGAAAAAAAGAAGCAAAAAACTTTTATCTCCCCGCCTGCACTGCGGCTCGCACGCTTCTGCAACCGCGCGCGCTGGCAGAAGCAGGCCGCAAGGTTCTGCCAGCGGGGGAGTAAAAGTTTTTTGCTTCTTTTTTCAAAAAAGAAGGCCTTGCTTTCTGCCTGACTCACCGGCTACCCGCCCGCGGTGCCCTCCATCCCCCTCCGGAACAGCGCTTGGCTGCACCGCCTCGCCGCCTGGTCGCTCGGCCTCTATCTGGACCTGACATTGCGCAGCACGCGCTGGACCATCGACGGCGGCGCACACCTGGCCCCCTATCTCTCCGGCGGCGCGGTCATCGTCGCCGTCTGGCATGACAGGCTGCCGCTGATCCCCGCGCTCTGGGCGCCGGCACGCCGCCACAACCCCGGGCGCGGCGTAGCCACGCTGGCCAGCCGTCACCGGGACGGCCGCCTCATCGCCGGGGTGATGGCGCGTTTCGGGGTGCGCGCTGTGCACGGTTCCACCTCCTGGCGCAAACCGGGTAGCACGCGCGCGAAAGAGGGCGGCGGGGCGGCCGGGCTGCGCGGGCTGGTGGCCGCGCTGGAGGCGGGCGACGCCGTCGTCATCACGCCGGACGGGCCGCGCGGGCCGCCCCGTGTGGCGGCCCCCGGCGTCGCCCACCTTTCCGCGGTGACAGGCGCGCCGGTGATCGCCGTCTCCGGCGCGGTACGTCACCGGCTGATGTTGCGCAGCTGGGACAGCATGGTGCTGCCGCTGCCGTTCGGCCGCGGCGTGCTGGTATGCCGGCCCGAGATGCGCCCGGGCAGCGAACAGACCGGTGCAGCGCTGGCGCGCATCTCCGCCGCCATGACCGAGGCGGCCGACCGGGCGGACCTGCTGTGCCTGGCCTGACAGGGCGCGCCTGGTCGCTGGCCGCCGCCGCCGCCGCGCCGGCGTTGCGCCTCATGCTGCAGCGGCGGGCCGCGCGCGGCAAGGAAGTGGCGCCCAGGCTTGCCGAGCGGCGCGGTTTCGCCAACGGCGCCCGCCCGCCCGGCCGGCTGCTATGGCTGCATGCGGCAAGCGTGGGCGAGGCCCTCTCCGCCCTGCCTTTGGTGGCCGCCATGCCGCCAGAGCTGACCATCCTGTTCACCACCGGCACGGTGACGAGCGCACACCTGCTGGACGCAAGGCTGCAAGAGGCGGGGCTGGCGGGCCGCGTGCTGCACCGCTTCGTGCCGCTGGACGTGCCAGCCTGGGCGGCGCGCTTCCTGGATGCCTGGCGGCCGGATGCCGCCTGCTTCCTGGAGAGCGAGCTATGGCCGAACCTGCTGGCTGCCTGCGCCGCGCGGCATGTGCCCGTGGCACTGGTCAACGCCCGCCTATCCGCCCGCAGCGCGCGGCAATGGGCGCGCGCGCCGGCCTTCGCGCGCGAGGTGCTCGGCCGGTTCGCCTGGATCGCCGCGCAGTCCGAGGATGACGCGGCCCGCCTGCTCGCGTTGGGCGCGGCATCGGTGGACGCGCCAGGCAACCTTAAATTCGCCGCACCGCCTTTGCCCGTGAATGCGGCCGAACTCGCGCGTCTGCAGACGAAGCTCGGCGGCCGCCCGCGCTGGCTGGCAGCCAGCACGCATCCGGCGGACGACGCGATAGTGGCCGCCTGCCACACCGCGCTGAGCGCCCGCCACCCCGGCCTGCTCACCGCCATCGTGCCGCGCCATCCGGAACGCGGGGCCGCCTTGGCCGCGTGCTACGGCGCGCCAAGACGCGCGCTCGGCGAGGGGCCGCCGGAGGCCGGCATGTGGGTGGCCGACACGATCGGCGAGCTGGGGCTGTTCTACCGCTGCTTCTCACCCGTCCTGATGGGCAAGAGCTTCGGCGGCGGCGGCGGCCAGAACCCGTGGGAGCCGGCCCAGCTCGGCTGCGCGGTGCTGTGCGGGCCGGACATGCAGAACTTCACCGACTCTGTCACGCGGCTGCGCGAGGCGGGCACGTTGGTCCAGGTGCCGGATGAGGCGTCGCTGGTGGAAGCGCTTGATGCACTGCTCAGCCGACCGGCGGACCAGGCGCAGTCTGGCGACGCGGGACGCGCGGCCACCGCGTCGGCCACCGACCTGCCGCGCCTGCTGGCCGGCCGCCTGACGGCGCTCATCGACGGCGCGCGGAACGGCTGACAGTCATGGCGCTCTCCCCGCCCGGCTTCTGGCGCCATGACGGCGCAACCCTGGCCCCAGCGCTCCTCGCCCCGGCAAGCTGGCTGGTGGCGCGCGCCACCGCCCGCAGGGTAGCCCGGCCAGGCTGGCGTGCGCCCGTGCCGGTGATCTGCTGCGGCAATGCCGGCGTGGGCGGCGCCGGCAAGACCACGCTGGTGCTGGACCTGGCCGCACGCCTGCTGGCGCGCGGCACAGACGTACACCTGCTGACGCGCGGGCATGGCGGCACCGCGCGCGGTCCGCTGCGTGTCGATCCCGCGCTGCACGATGCGCGCACGGTCGGCGACGAAGCGCTTCTCCTGGCCGCCTGCGCGCCAACCTGGGTAGGCGCCGACCGCGCCGCCTCGGCCAGGCTGGCCGTCTCCGCCGGCGCGCAGATCCTGGTCATGGATGACGGATTGCAGAACCCGACGCTGACCCAGGATTGCGGCCTGCTGGTGATCGACGGCGCCGCCGGTTTCGGCAACGGCCATGTGCTGCCGGCCGGTCCGCTACGCGAACCCGTGGCCGCAGCCGCGCGCCGGTGCCGCGCCGCGGTGCTGATAGGCCAGGACGCGACGGGTGCCGCGGACCTCCTGCCGCGCGCAATGCCGATGCTGCGGGCAAGCCTGGTTCCGGGCCGCGAGACCGCCGCCCTGGCCGGCAAGCGCCTGATTGCCTTTGCCGGCATCGGCCGGCCGGCGAAATTCTTCGACATGCTGGCACATGCGGGGCTGGACACGGTGGCGTGCCACGCCTTCGCCGACCATCACCGCTTCAGCACCGGCGAGCTTGCCCGCCTGCAGGCCGAAAGCCGCGAGTCACAAGCGGTGCTGGTGACGACACCTAAAGATTTCGTGCGTATCCCGGCAGGCTTGCGCGTGGGGATCATGCCTGTCGGGGTCTCGCTTTCGTTTGAGGACGATGCGGCTTTTGATCGGTTGTTCTGAGGCAAGGTAAGCAAGCAGTCCTTTTTTGAGAAAAAGGACCAAAAAACTTTTACTTCTCGCATTTCAAGCAGCCTGGTGCCTCTGGATGAACCGAAGCTGCTGCGCAGCGTGGGACCAAAAGTTTTTGCTTCTTCTTTCAGAAAAGAATGCCTGGGCTTCCCCTACAAATCGTCTCAACCGCCGCCGCAAAAGGAACTCGCGTAATTATAAGCAAGCTCTTTGCGTTGCAGCGAAATAAATATAATGACACCACGCAAACCAACCCCTATCGTTTAGCGTATTTCTCAAACGTGGAGGCGGGCATGGTGGATCTTGCTGTAGGTTGGCTGCTGGCCAGTCCGCTGGCCGGCGTAGGTGCATTGGTAGCGTTTGCCGTAGGCTTCGGTGTGCTGTTTATCCCGCGCGTGCGTGAGGCGGTCGGGCACGGTCACCCGCCCTGCTAAGGGTCTGGCCGCCAGACGCCCTCAAAGCTGCGAAGCGGACCTAGGCGGCGGGCGGCTCCCAAAGCTCGATCGGATTGCCCTCCGGATCATGGCTGCGGGCGAACCGCCAGTCTCTGTCGTGTCCCATTCCGGTTTGGTGACGATCGGCACGCCCGCGGCCCCGAGTTCCTGCAGCAATGCGTCCAGGCCGGAAACCCGCAGGTTCAGCATCGACGACTTCTCTGCCGGAAAGTAATCCGTCGTCTTCTTGAACGGTGCAAACACGGTCGGACCGGCCGATTGCTGCCAATCGAAGCCCATTCCGAGATGTTTCTTATACCAGGCCGACAGGATGTCCGTGTCGTTCGCCCGGAAGAAGAAACCGCCGATACCTGTCACTGGCATGGTCGCCCTCGCTCTTGTGTCCGACGTTACTGATACATTTTGATCGGCTCTGAAGCGAGCAGTCCTTTCTCAAAAGCCAAAACTTTCGCTCGCCCCCTGGTCTCAGGGGAGCTGGTCCGGTTCACGCGTAATCGTCTGACCAAAATGCGTCCCGATGCCCCCGATGTCTGCCACGAACCCTGGCTTCGGGAAAAGAAAAGAGAACAAAAATCAACATCAAGAGCGCCAAGGAAGGAAGGTTACCAAGGACACCAAGAAGGAAGAATGCGCTTGCCTGCTTCTTGGTGCTCTCTCTTGCTTGCTGTCGCTATCCGCAACCACCCTGAGCCAGAAAGAGCCAAGACTCTACGTTCCCCTTCCTGCACCAGTTC
>CAXTJZ010000093.1:0-13476 GCA_964244695.1 uncultured Acetobacteraceae bacterium | reverse complement strand
AACGTGTTGACAGGACTAGCGCGGTTCGTGGTGCAGGCGGGGGAGCAAAAGTTTTTTGCTTCTTTTTTCAAAAAAGAAGGCCTTCCTTACTGTCCCCGCGTAACTCGCTCGATCTCGTTGCGCACCAACCGCTCCACCATTGCCGCCAGGTTTTCGTCCAGCCAGCTTTTCACCAAAGGCCGTATCTCGTCGCGCACCATGTCCTCCAGCGTGGGCCCGCCCCGATAGACCGGCGTGTTGCGCTGGCCCACCACGCGGACCAGGGCGCCGAGCGAGGCGCTCGCCGCGGCGGCCGTGCTGGCGGCGAGCAACGGTTCTTCAGGAGGCTCGCCGGCGTCGAGGTGGCTGTAGTCGTGCGCGGGTTCGGCGGGCTGGATCGGCTCGTCCACACGCATCGAGGAGAGCGGGGGGTCGGATTGCATGGGGGCGGGCTCCTCAATGAGCATGGTCTGGTCCAGCAGGAAGACGTCGTCAGCCGGCAGGGCGGTCCGCGGCGTGGGCGCCGGCACCCCTCCTGCCTGCTGCGGGGATGCGTCGGCCGGCACGCCGCCAGGTTCCGCCTCGCCGTCGTTGAGGATGCGGCGGATCGAGGCGAGGATGTCCTCCATCGAGGGGTCGGTGCCTGGTGTGGCCTCCGGCTGGCTCATGTCCGCCTCCGTGTTCCTACCGGCCGGGCTGGCGGACGGCGCGGTCGCCGGAGCCCCAGAGCAGGTCCTTGACGGCTTTGTAGTAGGCGGTCTCGTCGTAGAGCGGCACCTGCAGGCCGAGGTCGCTGGCGGTGAGGCGGCCGATCGCCGAGGCCACGCCGTAGCTGGCGGTGACCAGGCTGGTGATGTTCTGCACGAGGGTGATCTCGGCCGACAGCAGGTTCTGCTGGCCGATCAGCACTTCCTGCGTGGTGGCGCTGCCGACGAGGGCTTCGCGCTCGAGGCCTTCCAGCGCGATCTCGCTGGAGCGGACGGCAACGCGCGAACTGGCAATGGAGGCGCGGGCGGCAATCAGCGTCTCGTAGGCCTGCACGGCCTGTTCGCGGGCGGCGCGCTGCGCGTCCTCGGTCTGGCGGACAGCCTGTAGAAAGTTCTGCCGGGCTTGCCGAATGGCTGCGTATTCCGAGCCGCCCTGGTAGATGGGGACTGTCACGTTGATGGTGGCGGTGGCGCCATAGGTCGACTCCCGGGCGACCGACGTTCCCGATTGGTCGAACGCTGTTCCCTGCAAGCTGACCGTGGGGCCGATGTTGCTGAAGGCCACGTCCACGGCATCGCGCATCTGAGACTCGTTGAACTTGGCCGCCAGCACGCTCGGATTGTTCAAGGTGGCCAGGTTGGAGGCCTCCTTCTGCGACTTTACCGGCAGCTGCAGCGGTTGCGGGTCGGCGAGATCGGCGGGCGGTAGCACACCCACCTCACGCACGAAGGTCGCGTCCGCGGTCTCAAGCGTGCCCTCCGCCGTCTGGCGAGTTGCAATAGCTTGGGCGAGCGCTGCTTCGGCCTGCGCCACGTCCGTACGCGTGAGTTCGCCTACCTTGAAGCGGTCGTTGATGGCACGCAGTTCGTCACCCAGCACCTGCTCGTTAGCCTGGTCTAGCTTCAGCAACTGGCGGTCCTCGATCACGCCGACATAGGCGTTGATCGTATCGGAGAACACCTGCTCCTCCTCTGCTATCAGCCGCGCTCGCTCTGCGTAGACACTGTTGACAGCTTCGTGGGTCGTCGCCTCTGTCCGCCCACCGCGCTAGAGGTATTGCGTGACGGTGGCCTGCGCCGCGAGTTCAGTGCGGTTGTTCTTGGTTGCGACGTCCTGTCCCAGCGTACTCGCCCCCGTGGAGGTAGCACTACCTGTTGTTCCACCAGCTACAATACCACCTGGCGAGACGAATCTACCTGCGGCGTAGCCGTAGCTGGTCGTAACCGCGATCGTCGGCCGCCACCCGGCCAGCGCAGTCGGCACGTTCTCGTCCGTGGAACGCACATGCGCTCGCTCGCCCGTCAGCTGCGGGTTCGTCTCGTAGGCAAGCCCCAGAGTCTGCGCCAAGGTATGCGGGATCGTCTCCGGCTCGTCGGTGGCGATGGTGCGCGCCATGCCTGGTCCGGCCGGGACGAAATGGCGCTGGGCCGGCGGCGGCGTCTGCGCCACTGTTGGGGCGACCAGGGCGAACAGCCCTGTCGCCACGCCGGCGGTCAGGATGGCGCGCGTGCTGCGCATTCGGCGAACTCCAGTTGATAGCGGTTCCAGTCTGGCACACGAAGCCGTGCGTCGCCAACGGTGTGGCGGCCACAGTCGTGCAAAGGTTTCAGAGCGAAGCAAGCAAGCAGTCCTTTTTGCAAAAAGACCAAAAAACTCTTGTTCCCTTCGCCCGCATCAGCAGCCCGGGCGTTGTTTCGAGAGACGAGCCGGCAGCAACAGCGTCGAGACAAAAGTTTTTTGCTTCTTTTTTTCAAAAAAGAAGGCCTTCCTTCCTCCCTACCCTAGGCGAAGAGTCATAACGCGACGTTTGCAACACCTCAGAAGCTGAACCCAGCCGCCGGCAGCAGCCCAGGCAGCAGCGGCGCCGAGGCATCGAACTGCGCATGAGCGCGCAGGCCGCCGATGCTCGGCTCGGCCAGCACGGCAACACCCGTGCCGCCGGGCTGGCAGATTATGCCAACTAAGCGCCCGTGCTCGCCCACCTGGCGGCCGAGTGTCTCGGGGACATCGCGCACGGCGCCCTCGATCAGCACCAGGTCGTACGGCGCGCTTGCGTTGTGCCCCTCGGCCAGCTTGCCCTCCACAAGCGTGACGCTGCCCGTGACGCCTGGCACATCGGGGGCGGCACGCGCCAGCGCCAGCAGGGCCGCATCCTCCTCCAGCGCGGTAACGTGCACGCCGCAGGCGGCCAGGATGGCCGCGCCATAGCCGGTGCCGCTGCCCACGATCAGGGCCGCCTCGCCGGCGCGCGGCCGCGACAGCTGTATCAGCCGCGCGATCACCAGCGGCTTCAGCAGCACGCGGCCATGGCCCAGCTTCACGTCGTCGTCGATATAGGCCAGGGCGGCGAGCGCTGGTGGCAGGTAGGCCTCGCGCGGCAGGCTGCGCATGATGTTGAGGATGCGTATGTCGTTCACCCGCGTGGGCCGCAGCTGGCCATCCACCATCAGGTTGCGCGCCAGGGCGTAGTCGGCCGGCGACATGGCGTGGGGGGCGGGCAGGGTCATGGGAAAGGCGGCTCCGCTGGCATGGGCGGTCTCTTAACCTTGGGGGGCAGGACGGTCCAGATGCGGCGCTGGACCGGGCGCGCGGGTCGTTCTATACGGCGCGTCCCGCCACGGTCCGATGTCAGAGCGGTTATGTAAGGGACTGCAAATCCCTGTAGCCCGGTTCGACTCCGGGTCGGACCTCCAGGCGGAAGCAGGCAAGGCATTCTCTTTGTCAAAAAAGAAGCAGAAAGCTCTTGCTGCTCCGCTGGCGCACCGCTTCGGTTTAGTCCTTGCGCATCTGGTCGATGCAATGCGAGCCGCCTCTGTTCAACTAAAGACTGCCTGCTCCTTACGCTCTACAGCGTGTTCCACCCTGCTGAATCCCGGTGTGGCCGTGGTAGTGCGCGCTGCAAGGAAACGCGCAAACGCCAGGGCCGGCAGAGGCCGGCTCACCAGGTAGCCCTGCACGAAGGTGCAACCCTCCGCGGCACTGAAGGCCAACTGCTCTGGCGTCTCCACCCCCTCTACCGTTGTCGTCATGCCCAGGCATGATCCCATGTTTATGATGGCGCGGACGATGGCCGCGCTTTCGGCGTCACAGGGAAGCTGCTGGACGAACGACCGGTCGATCTTGATCTTGTCGAACGGGAAGCGCCGCAGGTAGCTCAGGGAGGAGTAGCCGGTGCCGAAATCGTCCATCGAGATGCGCACACCCGGGAGGCGCAACTCGGTCAGGATGTTCAGCGTCGCCTTCTCATGGCCCAGCAGCACGCCTTCGGTAATCTCCAGCTCCAGCCTGAACGCTGCCAGGCCAGTCTCGGCAAGAACATCGCGCACGGTCGCCGCCAGGTTGCGGTCCCGGAACTGCACCGGTGACAGGTTGACGGAAAGGGTCAGATCGCCAGGCCATTGGGCCGCGGCCGCACAGGCCAGGCGGAGCACCTTTTCGCCCAAAGGTATGACAAGGCCGGTCTCCTCCGCCAGCGGGATGAAGTCGCAAGGCGGGACCAGCCCTCGTTCGGGATGGTTCCAGCGCACGAGCGCCTCGGCGCCCGAGATCCGGCCCGATTGCGCCTCTACCAGGGGCTGGTAATGGACTTCCAGTTCGTCTTGGGCCAAAGCCCTGCGCAAGCCGGCCTCCAGGCTTCGCCGAGCCTGCATCTGGGCGTCAAGTTCGGGATCGAAGAAGCGAAAGACGCCTTTGCCGTCCGCCTTTGCCGCATAAAGCGCCAGGTCGGCGTTGTGCAGCAGTGCGGCGGGATCGTCGCCGTCGCGCGGCGCGAACGCCACGCCGACGCTCGCGCCGACATGCGCAACCTGGTCTCCCAGCATCATGGGGTGGCTCATCAGCTCGACGATACGGCCGGCGAGCGCCCGCGTGGCGCCCTCGTCGCCCGCATGCACCTGGATGAAGGCGAACTCGTCTCCCCCCAGGCGTGAGACGATGTCACCCTCGCGCATAACCGAGCGAAGGCGTTCAGCTGCTATGCGCAGCACCGCGTCGCCGGCCGCGTGCCCTAGGAGATCGTTGACCGGCTTGAGGCGGTCGAGATCAATCATCAGCACGGCGAAACGCAGGTTCCGCTCACGGCGCGACGTGACCTGCAACGACAGCAGATCGAGGAAGCGGCCGCGATTGGCCAGGCCGGTCAGGGGATCGTTGTAGGCGAGGCTTTCGAGACGGGCCTCCGTCCGCAGTCGCTCCCGCTGATCCCGGATCGCCAGCACCACCTGCTGCTTCGACCCCATCACGACCGTGCTGCGCACCACGCGCACCGGCACCATTTGCCCGCCAGCGGCGGCCAGTTCTACGTCGCGTTCTTCATGCTCGAGCAGTCGCGGGAGATCGAGCCCGGGCAGCAAGGCATGCAGGGACGCACCCTCCAGCCTGGCCGGGTCCATGCAGCACATGCGGCCGAGGCTCTCGTTTGCGGTTATGACCGTCTCGCCATCAGAGATCAGCAGACCCTCCAGGGCCACCGCAGCCAGCTCTTTGATCCGTTGCCGGTCCCGCCGCAGATGCGCACTGGCCTGCAGCGAGAAGCGCAGGCCGACCATCGCCATGCCGAGCAGCCACAAGCTTACGCCGGCCACGATCGGGGCCACCACCGCGGGCGAGACGGCGTCGGCCGGGAGGACCACGCGAGGGTCGAACTGCAAGCGCGCGGCAGCCATGCCGGCGAAGTGAAGCCAGGCGATGGCGAGGATCAGCGTCGGGGCCGCCAATCGCCGCAGCACGCGCAGCCGCGCTCCCGCCGCCATCAGCGCCAGGCCGCACAGCACGAGGCTCGCCGGCACGGATATGAGGATCAGGCCAAGGTTCCAATCGACGCGGCCCGTCACCACGTACCCGGCCTGGCCAAGGTAATGCAGGGCGGCGATGCCGAGGCCTGTCACCAGGCCGGCTCTGAACCGGCTCACGTGATTGCGCTGCTGCATCGCAATCAGAACGCCGCCTCCCACGCCCGCCACGCCGGCGAGGAGTGCTGCCACCGTCAGCACGGGTTCGAAGGCCGCTTCCATGCCAGGCCGGAAAGCGAGCAGGCCGATCATGTGCGTTGCCCAGGCCGTGCTGCCGGCCGCAACGACGCTCACCGCCCCCCAGACCCGCCGCGGCCGTCCCTGCAGGCGCGTCGCATGAACCGCCAGCGAGAAGCTGGCGTAGACGCCGGCAACGCAGACCGCGATCGCCAGAAGAAGCAGCCCAGGGTCGTTGGCTTGTCTGACACACGACAGGATCGACTGCATCGGCCTAATGTCTGAAGTTCACCTCACGCACTACCCAATGAAGCTTAATTCGGCGTGACCAGGGCTTCAGCCAGGGACTTGCCTCTGCCGCCGTAGAACCAGTGCGCCCAGCAAGGCGGACAGGACCGACCCGCAGAACACGGCAAGCTTGATCCCGTCATGCAAGGCCGTGCCGCGAAACGCCAGGTCGCCTATGAAGAGGCTCATCGTGAAGCCGATGCCGCACAGCAAGGAAGTGCCGTAGAGCTGGGCTGTCCCCATGTTCGGCGGCAGCGTCAGTATGCCTGCCCAGCGGCCCAGCATGGTGGCGCCAAACACGCCGGCCTGCTTGCCGACACATAGGCCGAGGAACACGCCGAGCGGCCCGGGGGTGAGCAGAAGGCTCAGCTTGATCGAGGAGAACGCGAGCCCGGCGTTGGCAAGCCCGAACAGCGGCAGGACGAAGTAGCCGACGAGGTCGCCCAAGGCATGCTCCAGGCGGGTGGCGGCCGGCCTGGGCAGGAGAAAGGCGAGCATGACCCCCGCCAGCGTGGCGTGCACGCCGCTGTTGAAGACGAGCAGCCACAGCACGGTGCCGCCGATCAAATAAGGCCACAGAACCTCCACGCCGGCGCGACGCAGGGCCAGTAACACTGCGCAGAGAAGGGCCGCGGCGCCCAGCACAGGCCAGGCCAGGCCGTGGCTGTAGAACACGGCGATGACGCCGATGGCGCCGAGATCGTCCAGGATGGCCAGCGCGGTCAGGAACACGCGCACGGAGCGGCCGGCGCGCTCGCCAAGCAGGCGCAGCACGGCCAATGAAAACGCGATGTCCGTGGCCACAGGCACCGCCCAGCCGCGCGCGGTGGCGGCGTTGGCGTGGTTCAGCGCGAGATAGATGGCGGCCGGCACTGCCATGCCGCCGAGTGCCGCGATGCCGGGGGCCGCCATGCCGCGCAGGCTGGCCAGGCGGCCGTATGTCATCTCCCGGCGTATTTCCAGGCCGGCGAGCAGGAAGAACAGGGCCATCAGGCCGTCGTTGATGAAGTCTTCCACGTCGATACCGATGCCGCGGAAGGCGACATGGGCGCTGAGCAGCCGGGCGTAGCCGGAAGCCCAGCCGGAGTTGGAAAGCGCCAGTGCAGCCAGGGACGCGAGTACAAGCAGAAAGCCGCCAGCGGCCTCGCTGCGCATGAATTCCGTGATGCGGCGCGCGGCGGCGCGGCGGGAGCGGCGGCTCATGGGCGCGGCAACGCGGGCGGGCGGCGCGGCGTTCGGGTGGGGCTGTCTACCAGGAAGGGGCGATGCCGGACGATCTGCAAGCCGTGGCTGCATTGGGAGAGGGCGCTTGGCCGGGGCTGATGCGCGCCGGCGATTTTCCGGCCGTCTGGCGTATAAGCGATGCCGTGCTGGCCGCGCGCGATCCCGCCACGCGCGACGACCCGGCGCTGCCTTACCACGAGCGCTGGGTTTGGGACGGCACGCAGCCGGACGGGCAGCGCGTGCTGGTGCGCTGCTATCATGGCCTGGGCGACACGCTGCAATTCGTCCGTTTCCTGCCGGCGCTGCGGGCGCGCGCCGCGCATGTGACGCTGGAATGCCAGCCGGAATTGTGCGGTTTGCTGGCTTGTGCGCCCGGCACGGACCGGATCGTGGCCTTCGACCCGGCGCACCCGCTGCCGCCCTCGCCTTGCAACATCGAGGTGATGGAGCTTGCGCACGTGTTGCGCGCGGATGTTCCCGCCATCGCCGGGCCAGTGCCGTACCTGACTATTCCGCCAGACCGCCTGGCATCGGGCCGGCGGCGCGCGGCGGGGCACGTGGCCCTGTGCTGGCGGGCGGGCGACTGGGACCCCGACCGTTCCGTGCCTCTGCCGCGTGTGTTGCGCGCGCTGGGGGCGCCTGGGCGGCGCTTCATCAGCCTGCAGCGCGGGGCGGCTTCGGCCGAGGCGCGACCTGACTGGTTCACCAATCCCGGCGACAATGATTGCGACGTTGTGGAGACCGCGGCGCTGATCTGCGGCGCGGATCACGTGGTAACGGTCGATACGATGGTGGCGCATCTGGCGGGCGCGCTTGGTTGTGCGGCTACGGTGTTGTTGAAGCGTGAGCCGGATTGGCGTTGGGCTTCGGTGGGGGGGCGGTCGGTTTGGTATCCTTCGTTGGCGCTAAAGGAAGGCCTTCTTTTTTGAAAAAAAGAAGCAGAAAACTTTTGCTCCGCCGTCGCGGACTCCTTCCCCGACGCGCGCCCAGGAAGTAAAAGTTTTTTGCTTCTTTTTTTCAAAAAAGAAGGCCTTCCTTCCTTACTCCCCATACGCCGCGAAATGCGGATTCCGATACTCCGCCTTTCCATACAGGAACGCGCCGCCGTCAAGAGTCTGCACGCGCCCACCCGCAGCGCGCAGCACGGCATGACCCGCCGCGATGTCCCACTCCATCGTGGTGCCAAGCCGTGGATACAGATCGGCTTCGCCGCGCGCGATCAGGCAGAGTTTCAGCGAGCTGCCAGCGGCGCGGAACTCGGCCACCCGGCGGCCATCCAGAAACGTCTCCATCGCCGCGGCGTCGCCGTGGCTGCGGGAGCCGACGACCGTCAGGCCGTGCGCCGGTGCGGCGCGCACGCTGATCGCGCGCTCGCCGTGCTTGTCGGCCAGCGTGGCCGTGCCAGGTGCCGCGCCGGCGTAGGTCTCGCTGCGTGCTGGGACCACAACGACGCCGAGAATGGGGTGGCCGTGCTCGATCAGCGCAATGTTTACGGTGAACTCGCCGTTGCCGCTGAGGAACTCCTTGGTGCCGTCCAGCGGATCGACCAGCCAGAAGCGCGTGCCGGTGACGTCCGGCGAAAGGCCTTTCGAGGCTTCCTCTTCGGACACCACGGGGATGTCCGGCGTAAGGTGGCGCAAAGCCGGCAGGATGATGTCCTCGGCCGCCTGGTCCGCGGCGGTGACGGGGCTGCCGTCGGCCTTCTCCATCGATTCCGACAGGCCGTAGAAGCTCATGGTGGCGCGTCCGGCTTCTTCGGCGATCGGTTTTACCGCGGCGAGCAATGCGGAAAGGTCGAGCGGCTCGCTCATGCTTGCGCGCTCCGCAGCAGGCCGCGTGCGTCCAGTTGCGCCACAATCAATTCGGCGGCGGCTTCCGCGCTCAGGGTGGTGGTGTCGATGCGCAGCTCCGCGTCCTCCGGCGCTTCGTAGGGGCTGGAGATGCCGGTAAAATGCTTGATCTCGCCACGGCGTGCCTTTTTGTAGAGTCCCTTCACGTCGCGTTTCTCGGCTTCGGCCAGCGGCGTGTCGATAAACACTTCCAGGAACTCGCCCAGCGGTAGCATCTCGCGCGCCAGCTGCCGCTCGGAGCGGAACGGCGAGATGAAGGACACCAGCACGATCAGGCCGGAATCGGCCATCAGCCGCGCCACTTCGCCCACGCGGCGTATGTTTTCCACGCGATCGGTGTCGGTGAAGCCGAGGTCGCGGTTCAGGCCGTGGCGCACGTTGTCGCCGTCCAGCAGCGTGGTGTGGCGGCCGAGCGCGAACAGGCGCTTCTCCACCAGGTTGGCGATGGTGGATTTGCCGGCGCCTGACAGGCCGGTGAACCACAGCACGCAGGCGCGCTGGCCTTTCTGCGAAGCACGTGCGGCGCGGCTGAGATCGACGGCCTGCCAGTGTATGTTCTGCGCACGGCGCAGCGCGAAGTGGATCAGGCCGGCGGCGACGGTATCGTTGCTGAGCCTGTCGATGAGGATGAAGCCGCCGGTGTCACGGTTTTCCGTGTAGGAGTCGAACGCGACAGGCTGGTCCAGGCTGATGTTGCAGAGGCCGATTTCGTTCAGCTCGAGCTGGCGGGCGGCCATCTCCTCCAGCGTGTTCACGTTCACCTTGTGCTTCAAGGTAGTGATGGACGCGGTGACCGTCTTGGTGCCGATCTTCATCAGGTAGGAGCGGCCAGGCAGCATCGGCGTGTCGGCCATCCACACGATGGTGGTCTCGAACTGGTCGGAGACTTCGGCCGGCGCCTCGGCCCCGCAGATCACGTCACCGCGGCTGCAATCAATTTCGTCTTCGAGCGTGACGGTTATCGATTGTCCCGCGGTGGCGTAAGGCAGGTCGCCGTCGATCAGCACGCGCGCCACGCGGCTTTGCTTGGCCGACGGCATCACCTTCACCAGGTCACCGGGATGCACGGTGCCCGACGAGACCATGCCGGAGAAGCCGCGGAAATCCAGGTTCGGCCGGTTCACCCACTGCACGGGCAGGCGGAACGGCGCGGCGCGCGAGGCGCCTGCGACCTCCACGTCCTCCAAGTGGCCCATCAGCGTGGGGCCGTGATACCAGGGCGTGTTGCCGCTGCGCTCGGTGATGTTGTCGCCGGCCAGAGCGGAGATCGGGATCGGGATGATCTTGGTGATGTCGAGCTGCGAGGCGAAGGCGGTGTAGTCGCCCAGGATCCGGTCGAACACTTCGTGCGAGAAGTTCACCAGGTCCATCTTGTTGATGGCCAGGATGACGTGCTTGATGCCGATCAGCGACACCAGATAGGAGTGCCGGCGCGTCTGCGTCAGCACGCCGCGCCGTGCGTCTATCAGGATCACGGCGAGGTCCGCGGTCGAGGCGCCGGTGATCATGTTTCGCGTGTATTGTTCGTGCCCCGGCGTGTCGGCCACGATGAACTTGCGTTTGTCTGTCGAGAAGAAGCGGTAGGCGACGTCGATCGTGATGCCTTGTTCGCGTTCGGCGGCCAGGCCGTCGACCAGCAGCGCGAAATCGATGTTCTGGCCCTGCGTGCCCATCTTCTTCGAGTCGGCTTCGAGCGCTGCGAGCTGGTCCTCGAAGATCATCTTGCTGTCGTAGAACAGCCGGCCGATGAGCGTGGACTTGCCGTCGTCCACGCTGCCGCAGGTGATGAAGCGGAGCAGGGATTTGGTTTCATGCTGTTTCAGGTAGGCGCCGATGTCGGTGGCAATCAGGTCGCTGACGTGGGCCATGGGCGTTCCATTCCGATGCGAGAGACTAATGTCAGGCTGTTCGACAATAAGCGAACTCACCGACCCGGGCAGGGCCAAGTTGAAGCCAGAGCCTTGGAGACACTGTTGATAGGTGGGAGTTGCCACTGTTCGGGATGCTGCTCAACCCAAGTCATCACCGCTTGCCTCATCTCCCCTGCGGACGGCAGGGGGGCTGATCGAGGTGAACACAAACTGTTTCTGACTAGGTATACGAACGCTGACGAATCGTGCGAGGTAGCAAATCTAGCGGCAGCGCCGTTAATCTCCATAGCGGAGCCAACGCCAAGAATGTAACCGGTGCATATATTGTGCAAATCCGGCCTACCCACCGCTTCGCACGCGTCAGCAAGCGCTCTAGTCGAAGATGCATCGGGCCATTGTTGCGCGTGGGCAAGAGTGGCGGAACCAACCATTGCAAGGAGGGTGGCAATCCGAGTTAGCATGGCAAGCCTTTCAAACTCCGCGACAGAGAGCGGCAGAGTACAGACACAAACAATAAAAGAGGCTCGTTGCAGTCATGCGTTCATGCTAGACGCGTCACTAGAAGATCCCCGACGCTCGAGGAGAATTACGCGACGACGGATCGAATTCTTTTTACGCAAAATCGCTCTGCTTAGTTAGAAATACCCCTCCTGCTTCTTCTTCTCCATGCTGGCCGCCGCATCATGGTCGATCGCGCGCCCCTGACGCTCGCTCGTCGTTGTCAGCAGCATCTCCTGGATGATCTCGGGCAACGTCGCCGCCTCGCTCTCCACAGCACCCGTTAGCGGATAGCAGCCGAGCGTGCGGAAGCGGATGTTCTTCATCACGGGCACCTGCCCCTCAGGGATGCGCATGCGGTCGTCATCCACCATGATCGTCATGCCGTTGTATTGCACCACCGGCCGCTCAGCCGAGAAATACAGCGGCACGATCGGGATGTTCTCCAGATGGATGTACTGCCAGATGTCCAGCTCGGTCCAGTTGGACAGCGGAAACACCCGTATGCTCTCGCTCTTCGCCTTGCGCGCGTTATACAGATGCCAAAGCTCCGGCCGCTGCTTCTTCGGGTCCCACCGGTGCTGCGCCGAACGGAATGAGAAGATGCGCTCCTTGCTGCGGCTCTTCTCCTCGTCGCGCCGCGCCCCGCCAAACGCCACGTCGAACCCGTGATGGTCCAAAGCCGCTTTCAGCGCTTCGGTCTTCATGATGTCCGTGTAGGCGCCGCCGTGGTCGAACGGGTTTATGCCGCGCGCCACGCCGTCCTTGTTGATCCACTCGTGCAGCGTCAGCCCAAGCTCGGCCACGCGCTTGTCGCGGAACGCGATCATGCCGCCGAACTTCCAGGTGGTGTTCACGTGCAGCAGCGGGAACGGCGGCTTGCCGGGCGCGAACGCCTTCATCGCCAAATGCAACATCACCGCGCTGTCCTTGCCTACGGAATACAGCATCACCGGGCGCTCGGCCTCGGCGGCCACCTCGCGCATGATGTGTATGCTCTCCGCCTCCAGCCGCTGCAGGTGGGTCAGGTCCGGCGCAGTCTGCGCGGGGTCGGCGTTCAGCATCCTCGTCTCCCAAAGATCAGGCCGCAGGCGATGGCGCGGGATGCCCGTCACCTCTTCCACGCGAAGCACCAGGTCGGCCGGGATGTCGCGCTCCCCACTCACCCACTGGCTAACCGCGCCCTCGCTGCGCCCCACCGCCTCGGCGATGTCGCGCTGCCGCTTGCCGGAGGCGCGGAAAAGCTGCTTCAAGTCGGTCATCGAGCGACTTTAGCAAAACTAAAGTCAACGAAGCAAGACGAAAGGCCCAGGCGCATTCGCCCCAGTCGCTCTCGTCCGGCAACCAACCGCTTCACAACGTCGAGGAGCAAAAGTTTTTTGCTCTATTTTCCAAAAAAGAAGGCCTTGTCTTCCTTCAGCTCACATCAGCTAGCGCATGCACCCCTAGCCACCCACAACATATAGTGTATGCTCACACAGACTCGCGTCTGGCCAAATCGCCCAGGCAGGGCCATGTATCAGCAGCCGCTTCAACAGGACCACTCATGGACCAGCACCTCCCGATGACGCACGCGATGGACGAGCTGCCCGTCCGCTTCGACCTGCTGACCGAGAACCCGGTCTATAAGCCGTTCCGCTACCCGTGGGCATACGACGCCTGGCTGACCCAGCAGCGCGTGCACTGGCTGCCGGAAGAGGTGCCGCTGGCCGATGACGTGAAGGACTGGCACCGCAACCTCTCCGACGGCGAGCGCAACCTGGTCACGCAGATCTTCCGCTTCTTCACGCAGTCCGACGTGGAGGTGAACAACTGCTACATGAAGCATTACAGCCAGGTGTTCAAACCCACCGAGGTGCTGATGATGCTCTCCGCGTTCAGCAACATCGAGACGGTGCACATCGCCGCCTACAGCCATTTGCTCGACACCATCGGCATGCCGGAGACCGAGTACCAGGCGTTCCGCAGCATCAAGGAGATGCGCGACAAGTTCGACTACATGCAGTCCTTCACGGTGGAGAGCAAGCACGAGATCGCCAAGACGCTGGCGGCCTTCGGCGCGTTCACCGAAGGGCTGCAGCTGTTCGCGTC
>CAXTJZ010000092.1:0-13478 GCA_964244695.1 uncultured Acetobacteraceae bacterium | reverse complement strand
TGATGATCTGGTCGATCGCCTGCATGGCGAAGTTGAAGGTCATGAACTCGACGATTGGTTTCAGGCCGGCCATCGCGGCGCCTACCGCCATGCCGGTGAAGCCGTGTTCGGTGATGGGCGTGTCGACGACGCGCTTGGGGCCGAACTCTTCGAGCAGGCCCTGGCTGATCTTGTAGGCGCCCTGGTACTGGGCGACTTCCTCGCCCATCAGGAACACGTCGCCGTCGGCGCGCATTTCGGCGGCCATGGCGTCGCGCAGCGCCTCGCGCACGGTGGTGGGTTTGGTGGCGCCCCAGTCTTTTTCGGGGGTGATGTCGGCGACGGTATCGGGCGCGCGGTTGCGGGCGGCCTGGTCGGCGATTTCGCGTTCGCCTTCGCTCTCGGCGGCGACTTTCGGCAAGGCTGGGGCGGCTTTGGCGGCGGGCGCCTCGCCCTCGGCCGAAAGCACGGCGATGGGCGTGTTCACCGCCACGCCGTCAGTGCCCTCGCCCACCAGGATTTCCGACAGCTTGCCCTCGTCCACGGCTTCGACTTCCATCGTCGCCTTGTCCGTCTCGATCTCGGCGATGACGTCGCCGGCATGGACGTCGTCGCCGATCTTCTTGAGCCAGCGTGCCAGCTTGCCTTCCGTCATGGTGGGCGAGAGCGCGGGCATCAGCACCTGCGTCATGGGCGCGCGCTCTCCAGCAGGATGTCCGTCCACAATTCCGCGGCGTCGGGCTCGGGGCTGCTTTGGGCGAATTCGGCGGCGTCGTTGATCAGGGCTTTCGTCTCGTCTTCGACCGCGCGCAACTCGGCCTCGGGCACGCCCAGGCGCAGCAGCTCGGCGCGCGCGGCGGTGATCGGGTCGTGGTGCTCGCGCATCTCGGACACCTCCTCGCGCGTGCGGTATTTTGCCGGGTCCGACATGGAGTGGCCGCGGTAGCGGTAGGTCTTCATCTCCAGCAGATACGGGCCGTTTCCGTCGCGGCAATGCGCGACCGCGGTTTGCGCCGCCGCGTGCACGGCGAGGACGTCCATGCCGTCCACCTGGACGCCGGGGAGGCCCCAGGGGGCGCCGTTCTGCGACAGGTTGCGCGAGGCGGACGCGCGCTCCACGCTGGTGCCCATGCCGTAGCGGTTGTTCTCTATGACATACAGGCAAGGCAGCTTCATCAGTGCTGCCAGGTTGAAGCTTTCGAACACCTGGCCCTGGTTGGAGGCGCCTTCGCCCATGTAGGCGACGGCGACGTTGGTGTTGCCGCGGTAGTGGTTGCTGAACGCCAGGCCGGTGCCGATGCTGACCTGCGCGCCGACGATGCCGTGGCCGCCGAAGAAGTTTTTCTCGCGGCTGAACATGTGCATGGAGCCGCCCTTGCCGCGGCTGTAACCGGTGGCGCGGCCGGTCAGTTCGGCCATCACGCCGCGCGGCGCCATGCCGGTGGCCAGCATGTGGCCGTGGTCGCGGTAGCTGGTGATGACCTGGTCGCCAGGTTGTAGCGCCATTTGTACGCCGACGACGACGGCTTCCTGGCCGATATAGAGGTGGCAGAAGCCGCCTACGAGGCCCATGCCGTAGAGTTGGCCGGCTTTCTCCTCGAAGCGGCGTATGCGGAGCATGTCCGCCCAGGCGCGGCGGAGGGTGGCGGTGGTGTCGGAAGGGGCGCTGCTGGAACCGTCTGGGGACATGCGACAGAGCTTAGCGCAGGGGGGCGGTCCGGCAAAGGTGGGGCCTGTTTATTCGTAAAGCCGCCCCGGCGGCCATCTGGCGCGCTTCTCCTGCGCTCCGGTGCTCATGGCCACAGGAGGCCACTCCGCTCCGGTGCTCGGACAAGCACGCCAGCTGACTCGCCAGGCCGACTTTCCGAACAGACGCAAACACCAGTGCTTCCAATGCGGATATCTGCGGGTTCAAGCCGCGTCGCCGTGCAGGAGTTTTCAGTCCTTTTTTCAAAAAGGACTGCTTGCTTCGCCTAGAACAGCTTGTTGCCCTGGCCGTACGGCACGACCACGTCGTTCGGATCGGCCACGTTCAGCATTGCGCGGGCGCGTTCGTCCAGCGTGTCTGGGTCTATGTGGTTGGCGCGCAGGCCGGCGACGCGGGTCTCCCAGGCGGTGCGCTCGGTCTCGGCTGCTTTCAGGTCCGCGGTGGCGCGTATCAGCTGCTGCTGGCGCAGGGCGTAAGAGCGCAGGCCGTGGTCACCGCGCAGGGCGTTCCAGCCGAAATAGCCGGTGAGGGAGAGAAACAGCACGGGAGGAATGGCGGCGATGGCCAGACGCTTGGCGGCGCGGACGATGTTCACGCTTGGAGTCTCCCCGGGGCTCGGGTTTAATGTAGCTGAAGCGGGGCGTTAGTAGAAGGAAGAAAGGCCTTCTTTTTTGAAAAAAAGAAGCAAAAAACTTTTGCTCCCCCGCCTGCACCGCGACCGTGCTGGTCTTGCAAAAGCGCGTATTGGCAGGACCAGGCCGCGCCTTTGTGCAGGCGGGGGAGCAAAAGTTTTTTGGTCCTTTTTTTCAAAAAAGGACTGCTTGCCTTCCTTGCCAGATATCCCGCGCATCCCCCTCCGTCCCGAGCGCCAGCAGCCCCAGCTCGATGGTGGCCACCACCCGCGCCTCGGTCTCCTGATGCCGAACGCGACCGTGCCAGAGGTCAGCGAGGTCTGGTTCCTCGCCCGCAGGCTCCCCCGCCTCAAGCGCAGGCAGGCTTAGCTCCTGCCGGCCGGCTGCCAGCGTCCACAGGTGGGCGGCCGTGGGCTTGCGCGGGTTGCGTTCGGCTTCGCCGCCGCCGCCTTTCAGGACCAGGAGGCGGGATCGGGACAGGCGCTCGGCTACGGCCAGGTGGGTTTCGATGTAGGGGGGGTGGAACACGCCGTCGACGCCGGCGGGGGCGTCCGCGGGGTTCAGGAGGCGGGCGACCGTGTTCATCGGGGAGCGCAGGCCGAGCAGGCGGCGTAGGCCGAGGAGATGGGCGAGCGGGGGGCTCAGGGTTGCTATGGGGATGTAGGCGAAGCGGTCGCGGGCAAGGCGGGCGGCGGCGTCCTCGGTGGTGGTGGCGGGGGCCAGGCCGAGCCGCGTGAGGGCGTCCGGGACGGTGATGCCGCCGGTGAACTCGTTCGTGCCGTGCATCAGGACGCGGGTTCCTGATTGGGCCAGGGCCAGGGCTGCGAGGAGGAACCAGGGGGCGCCGCGGGTGCGGCCGGCGCCGTAGGAGGGCCAGTCGAGGTCGGCTTGGGCGCCAGGGATGCGGGTGGCGGCGGCTGCTGCTTCTACCAGGCCGGTGATCTCCCCGGGGTCCTCGCCGCGATAGCGGAGGAGCATGAGAAAGGCGCCGATCTGAATCGGGTCGGCCTGGCTCGCGAGGAGCAGGGCCATGGCGTCGTGGGCTTCGGCGCGGGTGAGGGGGCGGGAGCGGCCGGGGCCGCGGCCTAGTGTGGCGACGTAGGTTGCGAAACGGTCGGTTTCTGGCGTGGTCATGCGGCTTGAAGCGCCGGCAGGATGCCTGGTTCGCCGTCCCAGGCGCCTTCTAGCCAGGTGCCGAGCACGTCAAGATCCTCGGTGAGCAAAAGGAGGTCCGCCTGTTGGCCGGGGGCGATGCGGCCGTGGGAGGCGGACAGGCCCAGGAAGGCGGCAGGGTCGGCGGCGGCTAGGGTCAACGCCTGGGCGGCGGGGAGGTTCAGGATGCGGACGCAGAAGCGGACGGCGTCGGCGAGGCAGATGTCGGCGCCGGCGAGCGTGCCGTCCGCGGTGCGTAGGGCGCCGGCGGCGCGGTGGATCGGGCGGCCCTGGAGCTGGAAGGACGTGGCGTTCGTGCCGATGGGGGGCATGGCGTCCGAGACGAGCAGGGTGCGGTCCGGCTTGGCGGCCAGCAGGAGGGCCAGCATGGCGGGGTGGACGTGGATGCCGTCGGCGATGACGCCGCACCAGGATTGGGGGTGGGTCATGGCGGCGGCGGCGATGCCCGGGGCGCGGGCGGCCAGCGGCGGCATGGCGTTGAACAGGTGGGTGAAGCCGGTGACGCCCGCGGTCAGGGCTTCGCGCGTGCGCTCGACGCTGGCGGCGCTGTGGCCGGCGGAGAGGATGACGCCGGCGGCGGACAGGCGGGCGAGCTGGGTATCGGGCACGGTCTCCGGTGCGACGGTCAGCAGGATGCGGATCCGCCGGGCGAGGGCTTCCAGGAAGGCGAGGTCGGCTTCGCCGGGGGCGCGTATCAGGTCTGGGCGGTGTACGCCGGGGCGGTCCTGGCTGAGGAACGGGCCCTCGAAATGCAGGCCGAGGATGCCCGGTTCGGGCTGGACCGTGGCTGCGGCGCGCATGGCCTGGGGAGTGTCGGTGATCAGGGTGGGCAGGATGGACGTGGTGCCGAGGCGGCGGTGGGCGGCGGCGATGGCGCGGGCGGTGGCCTGATCCGGCTGGTCGTTGAAGAGGAGGCCCCCGCCGCCGTTGACCTGGACGTCTATCAGGCCGGGCGAGAGCAGGGTGCCGGGCGGCAGGGCGATGCGGGTGGCGGCGGGGTGCGCGGTATCGGGCAACAGGGCTGCGATGCGGCTGCCTTCGATCAGCACGCCGTGGTTTGGCAGCCAGGCGCCGTTGGCGAGCAGGGCGGCGCCGGTGAGGAAGGTGGCGGTCATGCCGGTGTCCGTGGTCGGTTTACACCCTTATGCCACGCCGTTACCGTCCGGCGCAGGTCACCTGAAGG
Organism: uncultured Acetobacteraceae bacterium; assembly: GCA_964244695.1. Classification (GTDB taxonomy): domain Bacteria; phylum Pseudomonadota; class Alphaproteobacteria; order Acetobacterales; family Acetobacteraceae; genus BOG-908. Next base: position 8,803 of record CAXTJZ010000092.1, on the reverse strand, counting down.
AAGCACAAATGAGCGTAGCCGACATCGAAACCGCATTCGGCGGCCGGCTGGAGCAGTTCAGCGAGTTGGACGCGAAGCTGAAGTTCGACTTCGGCGACGACCGGCTGTTCATCGACGGCACGCAGAAACCGGCGGTGATGACCCATGACGATGGCGATGCGGATTGCACGCTGGTTATCAGCCCTGACGATTTGACGAAAATCATGAACGGGCAATTGGATGCGACGATGGCGTTCATGACGGGGAAGCTGAAGGTGAAGGGGAACACCGGGATTGCGATGAAGCTGGCTGGTGTTTTGAAGTGAGGAAGGAAGGCCTTCTTTTTTGAAAAAAAGAAGCAAAAAACTTTCTACTCCCCGCCTGCATTGAGGTGTGGCCTGATCTGCAAGCGCGCGTATGTGCAGAACCGGCGCGCGCCAAGGTGCAGGCGGGAGATAAAAGTTTTTTGCTTCTTTTTTTCAAAAAAGAAGGCCTTTCTTTTTTCTCCGCATGACCACCACCTACCGCCCTTTCGGCGCCTTTCGTTTCGCGCTTGCGATGATGGTGTTGCTGCAGCACGGCCTTCTTCTGCTGCCGGGCGGCGCGCGCGAAACGTTCTATCAGCTCGAGCTTGGCGCGGTTGCGGTTGCGGTGTTCTTTGCGCTGTCCGGCTTCATTGTGGCGGAGGCGACGGGTAGTTTCTACGCCGGGCGGCCGGGGGCGTTCTTGACCAACCGGGTGCTTCGGGTGGTGCCGCCTTATCTGGCGGCGCTGGCTTTGTCCGTGCTGATCGACAGTTGGCTGTTTGCGGCGGGACGGCTGGTGCCGCTGGACGCGCCGGTGATGCTGCCGCCCTGGCAAGGGCGGGTGCTGTTGGCGGCGGTGCTGGAGATCGTGCCTGGGATGCCGGCTTACCGGCTCAGCGGGCAGGATTTCTCCTTCATTCCATTCGCCTGGACGTTGCGGGTGGAGTTTGCGTTCTACCTGGTGGCGTTCGTTACGTGCTGGCTGATGGTGCGTGGGCGGGCGGCTGCGTGGCGGCGGGCGATCGGGGCGGGGGCGTTTGCGGGCGGCTATGCGGCGTTTGGGTTGTTCCTGTGGCGGCACTGGCTGTACGGCGCGGCGGGGGGTGGGCTGCAGTTGCTGAACATTCCCTTCTTCGCTTTTGGCGTATGCGCGTTCCTGGCGATGAAGGAGCGCAGCCGTCTGGCGCGCGCGCATCTGCTCTTCGTGGCGGCGCTGGTGCCGGTGGCTTTTGTGCTGTGTGGCGAGCGCGGCCATCCTGTGCTTGCCCGGCAACTGCCTATCCTGGCGATCCTGTTCGTGACACTGCTTCTGCTGGCACGGGCACCGTCCCCGCGCGGCTGGATCAAGGTCTGGGACAGGCGGCTGGGGGAGCTGTCCTACCCCTTGTATATCAGCCACGGGATCGTATTGACCGTGTTGGCGAGCGCTTCGACTGTGCGCGGGCTGGTGCCTTATGCTGTGTCTGTTCCTGTGGCACTTTGGCTTGCTTCGGCCTTGCATGCGCTGGTGGAGAAGCCGCTGCGGATGGTTCGGGCTCGGGTGCGGGGGCAGGAATTGTAAGGAAGCAAGACCTTCTTTTTTGAAAAGAAGAAGCAAAGACTTTTGCTCCGCTGTCGCCGACTTATCGGGAAAATTCCGCGATAGCGGAGCAGATATTTTTTGGTCCTTTTTTCAAAAAAGGACTGCTTTCTTGCCTAGCGAGGCAAACTGCTCGTGCGCCGCCTGTCTCTATACGTCTGCGCGGCAGGTCGGCAAAAGATGGGGGTAGTCCGGCAGCCTTTTGGATACTGACCGCCAAGCGGGCAGGGCGGCACCACGCACACCGATCCATGTGCTGCTCCATAAAACAAATCCGGCAGCAAACTAGGAGAAGATTCGGCGGAGGCCAGCGAAGCTAACCTTAAGGGTTTATGTCGTCGCGTCCGACCGCCACATCATGCCGGTGCACTTCGACCGTAAGGTGAGACAGGGCGCAGAACCCGGCCAAAAGGCGCCGGTAATACGCGCTGTCGCGCGCCTCCGCCGTGTGCACGGCGAAGATCGCGCCGAGATGGCCGGGGCCAAGGCGCCAGAGATGGAAGTCCGACAGGCGGTCGCCGCCACGCTCGATCGTCGCGCGCAGTCCGTCGGCGAGTGCGGGGTCCGGGTTCATGTCCAGCAGGATGGCGCCGGTGTCGCGCACCAGCCCCCAGGCCCAGCTTGCGATGACCGCGGCGCCGACGATGCCGATCACCGGGTCCAGCCACTGCCAGCCGAACGCGCGGGCGAGCAGCAGCCCGCCGATGACCAGGACGGAGACGGCGGCATCGGCGAACACGTGCACCACAGCCGCGCGCATGTTGTTGTCGCGCGCCGTCTTGCCATGCGCCTCGCCGTGATGGTGGTGACCGTGGTCGGCGTGCGCGTGATCGTGGCCATGGCCATGCGAATGGCCGTGATGGTCGTGCGCGTCGCCGTTGAGCAGCCATACGCTGGCGACGTTCACCGCCAGGCCAAGGCAGGCGATCGGGATGGCTTCGGAAAAGCGGATAGGCACCGGGGCGAACAGGCGCTGGATCGCCTCGTAGCCGATGAGCAGGGCGACCATGGCCAGCACGATGGCACTGGTGAATCCGGCCAGGTCGCCGAACTTGCCGGTGCCGAAACTGAAGCGCGGGTCGGCCGCGTGTCGCCTGGCGTAGCGGTAGGCCATGGCTGCCAGCAGGAGGGCGCCGGCGTGGGTGGACATGTGCAGGCCGTCGGCGATGAGGGCGAGGGAGCCGAACAGCCAGCCGCCGGCGATTTCGACGGCCATCATGGTCAGGCAGAGGCAGATGACGGCCCAGGTGCGGCGCTCGGCGCCGTCGTGGCCTGGGGCTAGGAAGTTGTGGTGCTGGTCTGGCATTCGCGTTGGTATATTTGGGAAGGAGGAAGGAAGGCCTTCTTTTTTGAAAAAAAGAAGCAAAAAACTTTTACTCCCCCGCCTGCACGGAGATGCGGCCTGGTTCTGCGGATGCGCGGACTGGCAGGATCAGCGCGGGCCGTGGTGCAGGCGACAGGAGCAAAAGTTTTTTGCTTCTTTTTCTCAAAAAAGAAGGCCTTCCTTCCTCTCTCTCCGCGGCGCCGCCCCCTCCCGCTTGGAAAGCCGCCGCCCATCCGCCCCCCGAAGCAGGGGATGATGCGCATAGACAGGCGCCGGCCACCCCATCAAATGCTGCAGCAACCGGTGCAGATGCGTCGCGTCCAGCAGGTCCTCGCCGCGCGTCACCAGCGTCACGCCTTGCGCCGCGTCGTCGAAGCAGGAGCAGAGATGATAGCTCGCCGGCGCATCCCGCCGCCCGAGCACCACGTCGCCGAACATCTCAGGCCGGGCCGCCACCTCGCCGTGCGCCTCGTCCGTGAAGTGCAGCGCCGGAGCGCTCCCCAGCGCCGCCGCCATGTCCAGCCGCAGCACGTGCGGGTCGCCGGCCGCCAGGCGCGCCGCCCGAACGGCCTCCGGCAACATCCGGCACGTGCCGGGATACAGCGTTCCGCCATCCGGGCCATGCGGTGCGGTGGTGGACCGCGCCACTTCGCGCGCGATCTCCGCGCGGCTGCAGAAGCAGGGATAGACCAGGTGCCGTGCCGTCAACCTGTCCAGCGCGGCGCGGTATAGTCCGAACCGCCCGGACTGCCGCAGCACCTCGCCATCCCAGTCCAGCCCGAGCCAGCGCAAATCCGCCAGGATGGCGTCGGCAAAAGCATTGCGGCACCGCTCCCGGTCTATGTCTTCCAGCCGCAGCAGGAAACGCCCACCGGCTGCACGCGCCCGCTGCCACGCGGTGCGCGCGGCCATGGCGTGGCCCTGGTGCAGAAACCCCGTGGGACTCGGCGCAAACCGCGTCACCACATCGCCGCCGATCATTTGTCGGCCCTAGACATTGGAGCTGTTTGCAAAACGCGGCCCAAGCGACAGCGTGCTTCCGCGCGACGTGAGTTGGCTAGCGTCCGTTTGCGGGGGCCGGGCCGTCCTGCGAGCAGCACGCGCGCGCCTGACAAATCCGCGCCAGACGGCCGCGCCGGGCGCAAACACGCGGTTGCGTGACGCGGTTCTGCCAAGCAGCTCGATGACAAACCCATGAAACACCGGCCCTTTCGCACCACGCCGCCTTGCGGCACCCCGTGCGCTTTGTCATAACCCACACGTTCTCGGCGGCGCACACGTATCCTTGCTGCTCGACTATCGGCCGCAGGTACCCAAATGCACCTCCAAGCAAGGAGCGCATTTTGCCGGACGGCGGTCTGCACTATCCATCCCTGGTCCTCAACGCGGATTTCCGTCCGCTTTCCTACTTTCCTCTGTCGGTCTGGTCCTGGCAGGACGCGGTGAAAGCCGTCTTCCTGGACCGGGTCTCGGTCCTCTCGGAATATGATTTCGAAGTCCATTCGCCCAGCCAGGCTTTCCGCCTGCCCAGCGTCATCGCGCTGAAGGACTACATCCCGAGCGCCCGCAAGCCGGCCTTCACGCGCTTCAACGTGTTCCTGCGCGATGCCTTCAGTTGCCAGTATTGCGGCGAGCGTTTTCCGACGCACGACCTCACTTTCGACCATGTGATACCGCGCAGCCGCGGCGGCCGCACCACCTGGGAAAACGTCGTCACCGCCTGCGCGTGCTGCAACCTGCGCAAGGGCAGCAAGCTGCCGCGCGAGTGCCAGATGCATCCCCGTCTGAAGCCGTGCCAGCCGTCCACGTGGGAGCTGCAGGATAACGGGCGGGCGTTCCCGCCGAACTACCTGCATGCTAGCTGGCGGGACTATCTGTATTGGGATTCCGAGCTGGAAAGCTGAAGAAAGCAAGCAGTCCTTTTTTGGAAAAAGGACCATAAAAGCGTTTTCTCCCTGTCGGTTGGTGCGGACAGGCGCGCGACCGCGGAGTCAAAAGTTTTTTGCTTCTTTTTTCCAAAAAAGAAGGCCTTGCTTTCTTCTATCCCAGCACCTCCGCCGCCCGCCCCTCCAGGCACAGATCCGCAAGCGTGCACGCCTCCAGCACCCCGGCCACCGCGTCACGCGCCCGGCGCATCAGGTGGCGCAGCCGGCAATCCTCCACCGCCACGCAATCGTCGCACGCGCGGAATGCCGTCGCACTCGCGCACGGGGTCATTGCCAGCGGCCCGTCGATCACCCGTATCACGTCGGCCGCCGTCACCTCCTCGGGCGATCGCACCAGCCGGTGGCCGCCGGCAGGGCCGCGGCGGCTCTCCACCAGGCCGCCGTCCCGTAGTTGTGTCAGGATGGCTTCCAGGAACTTGCGCGGTACGTCGGCCGCCTCGGCCAGGTCGCCGGCGCTCGTCCAGCCGTTGGCCGGCTTCAGCTCCGCCATCACCATGCTGGCGCGGACGGCATATTTGGCACGGCTGGTCAGCAAGATCTGTCCCTAGTCTCCGCAAGACCCACGCCCTCTATCACCCGTCCGTCCACCCGTGCCAATCTCGCCTGATCGCCTGGCCCGGAAAGCATCTCCTACCAATGTGCTATGAAACATCGCGCCAGACTGCTACAGCATCTTCCGGCAACTGGAGGACGACAGATGGCAACGATGCTGGACCGCGTGGCGGCGGCTTCTCTGCCGCACGAACCAGCGGGGCCAGATGCGGGTGACCACGTGATGTCCATGCCTCTCTTTCCCGAAACGGCCGAGCTGGCCGCACCTGCCGGCAAGCGGCCGATCGCGGTAATCGGCGCGGGTTTCTCCGGCACCATTGCTGCGCTGCAACTGCTGCGCCGCTTGCCGCAGGACCAGCCCGTCCTGCTGTGCGAACGCTCGCCGAAGTTCGCCCGCGGCATTGCCTACGCCACAGGCGACAACAACCACCTGCTGAACGTGCGCGCCGCCAACATGAGCGCGCTCAGCGACGAGCCGCTGCATTTCCAGGACTGGCTGAAGCGCTACGCCGGGCAGACCGGCAGCACCGAAGGGCTGCACGAGACCGAAGCCGGCCTGTTCGCCTCGCGCGGCCTCTACGGCCAGTATCTCCGCTCCATCCTGGACTATGTGATGCGGGAGACGGCGGGCCACGCCCAGTTGCGTCTGATGCCGGATGACGTGCTGGACGTGCTCAGCGCCGACCACGGCGGCTACGAGCTGGTCTGCGCCAGTGGCCAGCGCCTGCCTGTCGCCGGTGTGGTTCTCGCCGTGGGCAACCTGCCGCACGAGGAAAGCGAGGACCCGAACATCTGCCGCAACGCCTGGGGCGAGAAGGCCTGGCGGCCGCTGGAGCCCGACCGGCCGGTCCTGGTGGTAGGAACCGGCCTGACCATGGTTGATTTGGCCATTTCGCTGCGCCGGCGCGGCTTTGTCGGCGGCATCGTCGCACTCTCGCGCGGCGGTCTGCTGCCCGCGCGCCACGCTGCCGTGGCGGCTCCGTGGCCCACGCCGCATTTCACCATGGCGGAAGAGACCTCGCTGCCGCAGCTCATGGCCCGCCTGCGCGACGAAGTGTTCGCCGCCGCAGAGGCCGGCATCGACTGGCGCGCCGTGATCGACAGCATGCGCCCGGTGACCAGCAGCATCTGGAGCCGCCTGCCGCTGGCCGAGCGGCGCCGGTTCCTGCGACACGCCCGCCGTTTCTGGGACGTGCACCGCCACCGCCTGGCGCCGCCGCACGCGGACATGATCGACGGCATGATCGCCGAAGGCACGCTGCGGGTGGTAGGCGGCCGTATACGCGGCATTGCGGATGGTCCGGACGGAGTCCGAGTCCGCTACAGCCCGCGTGCAGGGTGCGGAGACGCCGAGCTTCTGGTTCAGCGCGTGATCATGGCGTCCGGCTTGGAGCACATCTCCCGCACGCGGGACCCGCTGATGCAACGCCTGATCGATCGCGGGCTGGTGCGCGTGGACGCGCAGGGCCTGGGCCTGGACGTCACCGACGGGCTGAACGTCGTGCGCGCGGACGGCACGCCGGCGGAGCGCATCTGGGCGCTAGGCCCTATCGTGCGCGGCGTGTTCTGGGAATGCGTGGCGGTTCCGGACATCCGGGTGCAGGCGGCCCATGCGGCGGTGAGCGTGGTGGCGCGGCTGCGCGAGGATGCGCCGCGGTGGAGTTTCATCATCTGAAATAAGGAGGAAAGCAGTCCTTTTTGAGAGAAAAGGACCAAAAAACTTTTGCTCCTGTCGCTGGCCCAACAGCCGCGTGACGCGGGACAAATCGCGGCGGCTGAACAGCGTGAGAACAAAAGCTTCTCTCTTCAGACATCCGCGCAACACTCGCCGATCCATCAAGCGCCCAAGCCCATGCAACATCTTGCCATCCCGCTACGCTTCCGTATCGTATCTGCGCACTATGGAGCGGGCTGAGACCATGACGATGCCGACCAGGCTGGCCGCCCTGCTTTGCGCGGCCGGGTTAATCGGTTTGGCCGGTTGCACGCCCATGCCTGCGCACCGTGCCGGCGTATCGATCGTGGTGAACACCACCAACAGTTACCATCCGCCGCCTGGCGCCGTGCCGGCGCCCTCGTCCGCCCAGCCGGGCGACTATAACTATGACGGCATTGCCAGGATCACCATCGACGGCCAGGTCATGTCGGCCGCCGAGGCACTCAACTTCACCGTGCAACACGATGCGCTGGTGGTCGGCCAGATGACGCCCGTGTCCAACCCGCTGCCTGCCAGGCTGCACATCGTCGTCCCCGACCATGACCGGTTGCGACTGCTCGCCTTGCAGAGGACCCGGGGCGTGCAGAGCGGGGCCACCGAGTTCCAGGCGGAAGCCCTGCGCCTGGACCTGCACGAGGTCGCCGACGCGGTTGTGCGCAGCCAGGCTTTCGCCGCAACAGACATAGCCGAACTGAACGACACCGTCCTGCCGGACGCCGCGGGCGCGGAATACGTGCTTTGGTACCAGGTGCAGTCCGCCCGCCCGAACAACGCCGGGCCCTGGGTCGGCGGCTGGCAGATGCGGCGTGCGAGCGGCACCTCGCCGCTCGCAGCAAGCTTCGACCCCGGCACCGCACCAGGTCCGCCGCGGTTGATGTCCTTCGTGCGTAGCGTGCAGGACGATGCGGCCACGTTGTCCGGCGCCGCCGCGGGCTTGGCGGACAGCCCACCCTCACGCACCCGCCCTGTACGGCCCGGCCATCCTTTCAGTTCCGGCTCCGGTATCTTCATCGACGCCGCCGGTCACGTGCTCACCGACAGCCACGTCATCGTTAACTGCCCCGACCTGCGCGTCACGAACGTGAACGTCAGCGAGACCGTCGGCGCCACGCTGGTGGCAAACGACGTGAAGCTGGACTTGGCGCTTCTGCGCACGGGCGAGCGCTCGCCGGCCCATGCGCGCTTCCGGGACAGCCAAACGCTGCGCCCTGGCGAGCCGCTGGTTGCCACGGGCTTCCCGCTCAATGGCCTCGTCTCGCCCGAGATGGCGGTCACCACAGGGTCCCTGACCGCGCTGTCCGGCCTGCAGGGAAATGCCAAGCTGTTCCAGTTCAGCGCTCCGGTCCAGCCAGGCAACAGCGGCGGCCCGGTGCTCGACAGTTCCGGCCGCGTGGCCGGGATCGCCACGTCGGTCTTCAACGGGCTCGCCTTTGCCACCCTCACCGGCCAATCCATGCCGCAGAACGTGAACTTCGCTACCAAGTCCGACGTGGCGCGGGACTACCTCGCGGGGATCCACGTGACGCTCAACGAGTCGGCCGGCGGCCCTTCCGGGTTGGATCCGGCGACTGTGGCGGACATGGCGCGGCGGTTCACTACCAAGGTTGAGTGCTGGCATTAGGGGAAAGGAAGCAAGGCCTTCTTTTTCGAGAAAAAGAAGCAAAAAGCTTTTGCGAGCGC